>NZ_JBHFNS010000033.1:0-42743 GCF_041929135.1 Floridaenema fluviatile BLCC-F154
CGTATCCCAAGAGTTAAGAGCAGCAGAAGACCCAGAGTTTGAAACCTTCTACACCAAGAACATTCTCTTGAACGAAGGTCTGAGAGCTTGGATGGCTCCAGCTGACCAACCCCACGAGCGTTTTGTCTTCCCTGAAGAAGTACTGCCTCGCGGTAACGCTCTGTAAGCTTTAACAAAATTTTTTCATACAAAAAAGACCTCTAAATATTAGGGGTCTTTTTTTTACCAAAAGCAGAAGGCAGAAGGGTAAAATTTTCCTTGCCCCCCTGCCCCCCTGCCCCCCTGCCCCCCTGCCCTCTGCTCCCCTAACTTTCCCAAAATCCCCTTGCTTTTTTCCAAGAGCGTGTTATTTTAGTGGAAGGGCGTAATGCTCAACACTCTTTGAGAAAAGACCGCTTAGGCAACAAGGAGGTGATGCCCATGATAGATAGTAGTAAACTCATGGGTCATCAGGTTGCAGTTAGCCGGCTGTGCGCCGGGACCGTTCTCTAGCAGAAGCTTAGTACTTTAAAAGTACTTATTAGTATCTGCAAGTGCTGGGTGAATTTAGAGAAATCCCGGCAGTCTGGTTGCAATCTGAAGACCCGCTAGACCGCTCTCACATTTACAGTGGCTAAATTTTTTATCCGGTCACTGAAGTGAGAGCGGATAGTTATTTTAAGCGTGTTTAGGTTATACAGTAGGGCTTGCCAGTCAGTAGATTTAACTAAACAAAATTGTTAGTAAATCTATAAAAATTATTTTGTTTTATCAAGAAAAGCAGACAGCTAGCAGAAAATTTCAGTACATTTGCTAGTGTAGAGTTAACTTGCACCACTAGTAGGCGTGTTGATGTAGATGGTCAGTGCAGGAGACTACTGAAACCAATCACATTACTCTTGATTAGACTGGTTGTAAGCTTATATATTGAAAGTGCTGGTGCAAGGTGTGATAGGTAGAGTTGGAATGGCTCAGAAGGCTTCCGAAAAGTTTTCCGTTCCCTTTCCTAAGCGCAAGTCGCGATCGAAGCCTATCAAATATCTCCAAAATAGAGTTACCCTTAGATTAAGAAAAGCACTTCCCCGCATTGCTTTTCTAAAAGCTAAACTAAGGAGTTAAGCGGGGAACTTAAATGAATCCAGCGATTCTCTATAAGTGGTGTGAGGACGAGAGGAAAATGTCTAAAATATTGTGGAAATCACTGCTGTTCAGTCCGGCAATTCTAGGAGCTACCCTAGTATTTGGCCCTTGGGCGATCGCCACAGAAACAAATTCAGCAACAGATGATCTGGCGACAGAATTTTCAACAATCAATCTCGAACAGCAATCAGAAGTAGCAAGCAAAAAGGAAGCTTCTGGCAATCAGCTAAAAGCTTTAGACAAGGCACAAAACCCAACTCAAGTGTCTGTAACGGTCAAGGAAAATACCGTTGCTCAAGCAGTACCGAGTTCATCGATTGACGAAATTATCCGTTACAGCAGAGAAGGAAGACAAGCTTCTGGTCAGGTAACTTCAGTTTCCCAGCTGCGAGACGTAGACCCAACTAGTTGGGCTTTCCAAGCATTGCAATCATTGGTTGAGCGTTACGGCTGTATTGAAGGTTATCCAGATCGAACCTTTCGGGGAAATCGGGCGCTAACTCGTTATGAGTTTGCGGCTGGTTTAAATGCCTGTTTGGATCGGATTCAGGAATTAATTGCGGCATTACCTCAAGGTATCAGCAAAGAAGATTTAGCGGCGCTACAACGTTTGCAAGAAGAATTTGCGGCAGAACTGGCTACTCTCCGCGGTCGAGTTGATGCTTTAGAAGCTCGCGTTACCAAGGTAGAAGCTCAGCAATTCTCTACTACCACCAAACTGAAAGGGGAAGCGATTTTTGCGATCGCAGATGTTTGGGGCGGTCAAAGAGGTAGAGTTACATACCGTGAAAGAGGTATCGATCGTCCACCCTTCTTCAGCAATCGTTGGGATGTAGAAGATAGAAACAACACCGTTTTCCAAAACCGGGTACGTTTAGAATTCCAAACCAGCTTCACAGGTCGAGACGTTCTGCACACCCGGATTACGGCAGGTAACGCCCAACGATGGAATAGCTTCCCAAACACTCCCCTATTTAATGATGGTGCTGGAAGCGGGTTTAATTTACCAGCGAATGTAGCAGCAGGCGCAACAAGAGAAGGTACTCTACAGTATTTCGTTGGTAGCTCAGGCGACAACAACGTATATCTGGATTGGTTGGCTTACGAAACAGCTTTCTTAGGTGGCTCTAAGCTGTACCTAGCTGCTACAGGCGGTATTCACTCCGACTACGTGGATGTGAAAAACCCCTATTTCTTTGATGGAGATGGCGGTAACGGGGCAATTTCTGCCTTCGCTCAATCTAACCCGATTTATCGGATTGGTGGTGGCGCAGGTGGCGCGATTAGCTTTGGTTTGGGTGGACTGGGTAGCTTCTTGAAAGGTACCTCGATCACTGGCGGTTACTTTGCAGGTGGCTCTGGTATTATTGGTGGCCCAGGTAACACTCCCGGAAGTGCGAACAGCCCCTTCGATAAAAACGGTTTGTTTAATGGTAACTACTCTGCTTTAGGGCAGTTAGACCTGAACTTCTGCGATACCTTCAACCTAGCTTTAACCTACGTTCACGCTTATCACACTACTGGTTCTGATATCTTTTCTGCTGGTGGTAGTGTAGTTGGCCCCAACCGTACACCTGGGGGCAATGGGATAGTAGGTACTGGTATAGCTAACTTGCCTTCAGCTTTAATGTTTGGCAGAGGTGCTACTCCGATCGTTACTAATTCATACGGTGTTTCCGGTAACTTACGTTTGAGCAAGTACTTCTCAATTAGTGCTTGGGGTATGTACACTGATGCTACCTTGATTCGTCGCGGTAGTGCTGACATTTGGAGTTATGGACTTGGGATTGCTGTACCTAACTTGGGTAGACCTGGTAACTTGTTAGGTCTATTTGCAGGTGTTGAACCTTATTTGACTGGGTTAGATGTTGGCCCTCGTTCTACCTTCAGCCGTGATATTCCTTGGCACATTGAAGGATTCTACAAGTTCCAGCTAACAGATAACATTTCGTTGACTCCTGGTGTGATTTGGTTGATGGCACCAGAACAAAACAAGGACAATGATGACATCTTTATTGGTACTCTGAGAACCACCTTCTCCTTCTAGTGCTAGAAGGCAAAAGGCAGAAGGCAGAAGGGTAAAGCAACGCTTGTGCAAATATTTGCTTCTGCTACTCTGCACTATGTAAATCTGAAGAAATTTGAAAACCCTCGTCAAAAAACGAGGGTTTTTTATTAGACATCTATATAGCGGAAGGCATTCAGGACACTGGCGTTATAAAATGGAACTAAACTAACAAAACCCTAGTGTAGAACTGGGGTATTTTAATTACCCTTTTCTGCCTTCTGTGTTTCATGGAAGAAATTTGTAGCAATTGAGTAAATTTGGGATAATTCGTGGAACTATCTTGTAAAAGTGAATATGCGCTACTGGCTCTCCTAGAGCTAGCAACTCATTATCAAAGTGGTGAACCTCTGCAAATTCGGCAAATTGCGGCTCAGCAGAATATTCCCGATCGCTATTTGGAACAGTTACTAGCAACTTTAAGACGTTGTGGTTTAGTGCGGAGTCAAAGAGGCGCTAAGGGCGGCTATCTGTTAGGTAGAGAACCCTGGAAAATTAATTTATTAGAAGTTATTTGCTGTTTAGAAGGATCTGATTCTCAATCAACGGATCAGGATTCTGGGAATAAAACGACTTTAGAAAGTAATTTACTGCGGGAAATTTGGCAAGAAGGTTGTCAGGCGGCAAATGCGGTTTTACAAAAGTATACGTTACAAGATTTGTGTGAAAAGCGAGATGCTAAGCGTCAGCTAGATATCATGTATTACATCTGATTTGTTATTGGTCATTGGTCATTTGTAAAATTTGGCAATTTAACTATAGAGATACAGGAGTGTAGGGATAAAAAACTATGACAAATGACAAATGACCAATAATTAATGATATAAGGAGAAAATTATGCGAATTGCTGATGATGTTACTCAGTTAGTTGGTCGTACTCCTTTGGTACGGTTAAACCGGATTCCGCAATCAGAGGGTTGTTTGGCAAAGATTGTGGTGAAGTTGGAAGGAATGAATCCTGCGGCTTCGGTGAAAGACCGGATTGGTGTGAGTATGATTGATGCTGCGGCTAGGGAGGGGTTGATTACACCTGGGAAAACGGTGTTGGTGGAGCCGACTTCGGGTAATACGGGTATTGCTTTGGCAATGGTGGCGGCGGCTAAGGGTTATCAGTTAATTTTGACGATGCCGGAAACGATGAGTAATGAGCGGCGGGCGATGTTGCGGGCTTATGGAGCACATTTGGAGTTGACTTCGGGTATTGAGGGGATGACTGGGGCGATTCGACGGGCGCAGGAGATTGTGGACAGTATGCCGGATGCTTATATGTTGCAACAGTTCCGCAATCCGGCTAATTGCCAAATTCATCGGGAGACAACGGCCCAGGAAATTTGGCAGGATACGGATGGAGAGGTGGATATTGTGGTGGCTGGTGTGGGTACTGGGGGGACAATTTCGGGTGTGGCTGAGGTAATTAAGCCTCGGAAACCGGAGTTTTTGGCGATCGCAGTTGAACCCGCTAGCAGTGCGGTGTTATCGGGGGGAAATCCGGGCCCACATAAAATTCAGGGAATTGGGGCGGGTTTTATTCCCCAGGTGTTGCGGGTAGATTTGATTGATGAGGTGATTCAGGTTCGGGATGAAGAGGCGATCGCATTCTCGCGTCGATTAGCCAGAGAAGAAGGCTTACTTTCGGGAATTTCCACTGGGGCAGCACTTTTTGCCGCCATTAAAGTTGGGCAAAGAAAAGAAAACGAAGGTCGCCTGATTGTGATGATTCAACCGAGTTTTGGGGAACGCTACTTAAGTACACCTTTATTTCAAGATCTAGAACTGAAGCTATCAGGTTTTGGCTTAACTTAAACTAGTGAAAGAAGGCAGAATGCTCTAAGACAGAAGGCAGAAAGGAAGAAGAATTCTATTTTCAGCTTTTTATCTGTTGTCAAGTGATTGGTTATTTCTGTCACACTGTATTAGTTTCATTCCCAAAATTTATCTGTAGTCAAAATCGGAAATCGAAAATCTAAAATCCAAAATCGAATGGCGGAGTTAAATCATTATCAAACTCTGCAAGTTAGCCCAAGAGCAACCCAAGCAGAGATTAAACAATCTTATCGTCGATTGGCAAAACTTTTTCATCCCGACAGTCAGCAAGAAACAGCCAATCATGAACAAATTGTCCAGCTAAATGCTGCTTATGAAATCTTAAGCGATCCCCAACGTCGGGAGTTTTACGATCGACAATTAAAAAACGGTTCATTCAGTGCGGCAGGAAATTGGCAACAACGAACTAAAGCGGCTCAAAAACAATACCAAAAACAGCGACAAACGGCTCAAGATATCGATCGACAAATTCAATTGTGGTTGAGTCTAGTTTATCAGCCAGTTAATCGCTTAATTTGTCGGATTATTAATCCGATTAAGGCACAAGTTGACGAACTTTCTGCCGATCCTTTTGATGATGAATTAATGGAAAGTTTTCAAGATTACTTAAAAGATTGCCAAGAGTTACTTTCCCAAGCCCAACACATTTTTACTTCTATGCCTAATCCTTCTCCTTTAGCTGGTGTTGCTGCTAGACTTTACTATTGCTTGAATCAAGTGGGAGATGGGATTAGCGAATTAGAAACTTTTAGCTTAAATTACGACGATCAATATTTACATACAGGTCAGGAAATGTTTAGAATTGCCGCCCAATTAAGACGCGAAGCACAAGCAGCTTTCAAAAATTTTGTCTAAAAAGGCACTGGGGACTGGGGGAAAGTTTTGAGTTTTGAGTTAAGGAAAAAGTTCTAAGTTTTAAGCTTTCCATCATAAATGGAGCAAGGGGACACCCGTTATAATCTCTGATTTAACGGGTGAAGAATGGCGACCAAAATATAAATTGAGCGGAGCGAATCATTATTTTTAGTATATAATAATAGGAGCATTTTTTCTGAACTATGCTATTAACCTACCAGTACAAAATTAAGCTCCTTCCAGAACAAGAAATAATGATGATGCAGTGGTTAGAACTATTGCGTCGTCATTACAATTATTGTTTGGGGCAACGTTTCGACTGGTTGAGTAACACTAGATGCAGTATTGATAGATGTTCATTAGTTTCCGAACCAATTGGGGAAATTCCCTCACAATTCCCTAATTATAATTTCCAGGCTGGACTCCTAAAACAAACCAAAGAATTATTCCCCGAATATAAAGATATTTATCACGATGTCCAACAACAAAATCTCAAACGATTAGATAAAGCTTGGGACAGATGGATCAAACCTGATAAATCAGGTAAACGTGGGGGAAGACCGAGATTTAAAAAAGTAGGTGAACTACGTTCATTTACTTTTCCCAGAATCAATTGTGCTAAGGCTGGCGCACATATTAATCATGGGATTCTTAAGTTAAGTAAGATTGGTGAAATCTCAGTTATTGTTCATCGTTCACTACCTGACAGCTTGGTTTTAAAAACCTGCACCATAGTAAAAAAAGCGGATGGTTGGTATGTATGTATCAGTGCTGAAGATGAGACAGTACCAACACCAAAGCCGATTGATACTATTAAAACTGCGGTAGGAATTGATGTAGGGTTAAAGGAATTTTTAACCACATCGGATGGCGAAGTTGTACCAATTCAGCAGATTTATAGAAAAGCACAAAATCATTTAGCCCGTCAACAAAGGTTTTTAGCACGTCAGGAAAAAGGCTCGAATAGTTACAAAAAGCAGCAGAATAAAATAGCTAGGATACATCAACGTATTCAACGTCAAAGAAAGGACTTTCATTATCAGATTGCTCATCAATTAGTGAGGGAGTATGACTTAATTGCGGTTGAAGATTTGTCGGTTAAAAATCTAGCTAGAAATAGCAAATTAGCCCTTTCAATTCTTGATGCTGCGTGGAGCCAATTTATAACAATACTGGAAGCAGTGGCAGTAAAATGCGGTGTACATATTGTTAAGGTGAATCCACATAATACATCACAAGATTGTTCCGGTTGCGGTGTTAAAGTCCCTAAAGCTTTATCGGTTAGGACGCATTGCTGTCCCAAGTGTAATTTAGTTTTGGACCGGGACGAAAACGCTGCTATAAATATACTAATTAAAGCATTACAAGCGGTGGGACTCATCGCTTCTGCGGGTGGAGGCTTAGTCAGAAGACAGCCTGTGAAGCCTGAAGCTTGGGGTTTTCAAGGAGTACAATTATCCTTGTTTTAGTCCTAAGAAGCCCCCGTTATACATGCAGTGTTAACGGCGGGTCAACGTCACTCTTCTCCCCTCTGCACCTCTGCACCCCTACCCCTGAATGCGGTATTCTAGAATCAGAGTCGTTTTACGAATCTTTACATTCTACCTTTGCTCCTCCCAGCATGAAGTGTATTATCAAACGTCGGGCTAAGTTTTCAGCCAGTCACAGGTATTGGTTGCCAGAGTTGAGTGAAGCCGAAAATGTTCAGAAATTTGGGGCTTGTACTCGATCGCCTGGACATGGACATAACTATGTCTTGTATGTCTACATGGCAGGTGAATTGGATGAATATGGCATGGTGTTAAACCTGTCTGATGTAAAACACATCATTAAGCGGGAAATTACCAGCCAATTAGATTTTTCCTATCTCAATGATGCTTGGTTGGAGTTTCAGGAAACTCTACCAACTACAGAAAATATGGCGCGGGTAATTTGGCAGAGGTTAGCACCTCATTTACCAATTGTGCGAATTCAACTGTTTGAACAACCTGAACTTTGGGCTGACTATTTAGGAAAAGAAATGGAAGCATACCTCAGCATTGCCACTCATTTTAGCGCCGCTCATCGGCTAGCTCGTCCCGATCTTAGTTATGAGAAAAATTGCGAAATTTATGGTAAGTGTGCGCGTCCTAATGGTCACGGTCATAATTATCATTTAGAGGTGACTGTGAAGGGGGAAATCGATCCGCGCACGGGGATGACTGTAGATTTGGGAGATTTGCAAAAGGCGATCGATGATTATGTAGTAGAACCATTCGATCACACTTTTTTAAATAAAGATATTCCCTACTTTGCCAAAGTTGTACCGACAGCGGAAAATATTGCGGTTCATATTCGCGATTTGTTGCAAGAACCGATTCGGGAATTAGGTGCAGAATTGTTCAAAGTTAAGTTAGTGGAAAGTCCGAATAATTCCTGTGAAGTTTACGGTACTCAACTGGAAAAATCTTTGAGTAATGGTAAGCTGAGCGAGCAAGTTTTAGTAAGAATTTAGAATTGTTGATAAGCAGAAATCGCACCTCATTAATTAATTTTGGGGTGCGATTTTTTGCTCAGAGTGGCGATCGACGATCGATCGGTAATGATTTTTAGGTAAACACAAAAGAGGAACTAGTTAGGACACTGGCTTGGATATTGGCGACGATCGCTAAATCGTTACCTAAGAAACTAATCACAGCATCAGCACCTCTTTGGGTAATAGTGAGGGAACTAATACTATTCACTCCCAGATTACTAAAACCAATTACATCTGTGCCTGGTTGAAAGTCTGCGATCGTACTGGGAGCAACAGGAATGTTAGTATTAACCATCCAAAATTGGTCGGCATCTGCACCACCAATTAAAGTATTAGGGCCAGCACCAGCGAATAAAACATCGTTCCCTTTATCGCCAAAAATTAAATCGTTAACTCCACTAATAATCGTGTCATCATTCTGACCACCATGCAGAGTACTACCACCCAAATTATTAGCTGCATTGATAAAGTCATTCCCTAGATTGCCATTCACATTATTAGCTTTACCAGGTAACAAGAAATCATTGCCATTATCGCCCAATAAAACATCACCAGCACCACCAATTAATACATCATCATCTTGACCGCCACGTAAGGTATTATTCCCAGAACTAGCCGATCCAGAGAGCGTATCATCACCTTGGAAACCATTGATAAACTCACCACCTTTTGCGGTCAATGAATCTGGCCCTTTCCAGATAGCCATGATTAACTGACCACCTTCGACATAATTGGAATCTTTGATAGTGTGAGCCTGAACGTCAAAAAGATAGAATTGTCTACCAGAGCCAAGTTCGATGATACCGGAACTTTCCCATTCCCCTGGTGTGCTGGTATCGTCATACTGTTCGCCAGCCGCACTTTCGTTGAGTTCTGCCACGAAAGTAATTTGATCTGTGGCTATGTCGTATTCCCAAATTCCAGCTTCTCTAGCCCTAGCTTCCATGACATCACCACCAAAGGCAGTTTCATCTTCTTGAATTAGGACTTTGCCTTTTTTGTCTACAACAATATTGTCGTAACTGACACCAGTATCAAAGCCACCATCTAGCACCATTTCAAAGTTATTGATTTGTCCAGTGGGATCGTTAGGATTCAGGCTGAAGCGGTACATTTTACCGTAGGGGTTTTCTGCTTCGGCAACATTGTTAGTTGTTCCACCACCAAGTTTGTCGTTGGTGCCTGTGGTGACAAAATAAAAAGTGCCTGGATTGTTAGGATCTTCGTGAATGTCTTCTAAACGGCGAAAGTTAGTGGAACGACTGGCAGAGTCTACCCAACTGCTGAGGACTGCACCTGTGGGATCAAGAGCAATGTCTTTGGGCACTGGTACCCAAAAAGCTTGGGTTTTTACTCCTTCGGTTAGGGTTTCGCCTTCATGTCCGACAAGTCTCAACACATATAATTGACCATCTTGGAAACCGTTGGGGTCTTGTGCAGTTTGTTGACCGACAAACATATAAAGTTCGCCATTAGCAAAGTCTTCTGCACCGAAAATTACGGTTTTATCGGAGTTGGTAGCACGATATTGCGAGGCGGAAGTTACGTTTTCTTTGGCGTAACGACCTAATCCTTCGATAGCTAAAGCTGTACCATCAGGAGATAATGCCCAACCTCGACTTGTGGAGGCTCCCGTAGTTGCGTTATCTGTGGTTTCTTCGGGAATGAAATAAACTGGAATTGATTGACCGTTGGCATCAACAAAGCCACTTTCTGCTAAGTAAGCAGAACAAAAACGAGTGAAACTAAAATTTCCCCCTGTTGCCGCATTTACATAAGTACCTGTTGCTGTATTTAAGACATACTCACCAGTGGGATCTACGGCTCTTTCAATGAGATTTTTTCCGCCAATAATGTTCCAGTTTTTGTCAAAGACATATAGCGAGACTCTCGCTCCTTGAATTATTCCGGGAACGGTAGAGGAAATAGCAGAAGTCAGCGGATTTCTTCTACTATCAACTGCGGCGATTTCGTGGTTGAGAAAAAGGTAATAGTTGTTTGCGGTTTCGTACACCCCCATGCCGTCAGGAATGCCTGCAAAGGCAAAAGTTCTTCCTGGTAAAGTTTGAAAGTTACCTACGGTACCTTCAATTAGGGGAACTTCATCTCCCACTTTTAGCATAGGAACGAACTCGTAGCCCGGATTGCCAGGAACATTTCTGACGTAAGACGTTGCCATGATTAAAGAATTCCTTTCTTTTTTTATTAATTAAGAAATAGTTGCAACACTAAAAACTTATTTGTTGCTAAAAAGCTTCAGTAACAATTGCGACTATCCAGAAATTAATATCTCTCTAATAAGTTAAGCTTTAGCTAAAAAATCAATATGAAAAGTTTAATTTAAGACTATATTTCGATTAAGTTATTTTATTAATAAAAGTCACAAAAATATAACTTTTAAAGAATATTTATTTACCAATATTTCCTAAGCATCAATTACAACATATAAATATACTAAAATAGTAAAAAATTCAATTTAAGTTAATATTGTTTAACAATAACTTATAATAATGGGAGAATTTATAAATTTCAAACTTAATTAGACACCTCTAAAAGAGTAGAGACGTTGTATACAACGTCTCTACAAGGGTTCCAAGTAACGCAGATTTAATTTCTGGAGATTTCTAACGATCGACAACTTATGAGTTACGATTTTACTTGAGCAATTATTGTCCGATGGCGAGGACTGTTAGGAGTAATAGTTGGGGTACAAAAACCTGCTTCTACTAAAGCTTGGGAAATATCCAATGTGAAGTATTCATCCAAGTAAGGTTCGGTACTTTTGAGCAAAGTGAAAATGTAAGGAGGCATTTTTTTATAAGCTGGCGATTGGGGATTCATATCCATAATGGCAATGTGACCGTTGGGACGCAACAAACGTTTCGCTTCGCGGAAAATTTCTTTAGTTGCTGATTGTGGCAATTCATGACACATTAAAAAGATGGAAACTAAGTCAAAGGAAGCATTTGGTAAACCTGTTGATTCGGCAGCAGCATGAACCCAATTGATTTTAATGTTTTTTTGTTGCGATCGATACTCCGCAACTGCAAGAAAATAAGGCGATAAATCAACGCCTGTAATGTTAGCTTGGGGATAAACTTGTTGCAGCGCAAAGCTACTCATGCCGACGCTACAACCCAGGTCTAAAATATCTTGTGGTGGGGTAGAAATTTGCTGTTTTACAATGTTATGATAACTTTGTCTTAGTTTGGCATCTCCGTCGATCGCAGGAACTTTAGACCAGATGGTAGAATGGACTGCATGAGCAGCAGATTCGACTTCTAATGCTGGTTCCCAACCAAGGTTTCCTTCTTCGTAAGCGTGGAACGATCGCAGATAATATACTGGGTAATTTAAACCGTAATCTTGTACTTTTTGTAAGTAACTTTCCCAGTTTTGCTGACTCAATTCCTGAACTTGCAGCCGCCAAGGTACGCCTATTTTCTCGGCTCTTTTAATCATCATCTCACGAGCTTGATGCTTGGCGAGATCTGCCAAAGGTTTAATAGCGAGAACTCCATTAACTAAGCGGGAAGCTAACCCCGGAGTATTGTTTACTGTTGCAGTCATCTGATTAGTCATTAGTCATTAATGTTTTGTTATCTGCGAAATTTCGCCTGTCCGATCCTACCAAGTTTGGGACACAGATTTACAGGGATTTTGCTATCACTAATGACCAATTAGACAGGTTTGTTGTGAGGACTTTAGTTTCTTTAGCGAGGAAAGAACGACTGAAGTCGCCACAACAAACTTAAGTTGATATGACTATTGACCACTGGCTAATGATTGTTGTTCTTTTGGTTTTAAGGCAAAGACTATTTCCATTTGACTGGTTGATGGGTTAACTTTATTCGCTGTCACTCCAATGCCACGAATGGAATTTAAGATAGCACAGGTATTTGCATCAAGAGGTAGTTGGAGATTCAGCAAAAAGTTGCTGTTAAATACAGACATTACTGTGTCCATATCGACATAAAAAGAGCCTGTATTTGGTTTGGGTAAAGAATTAGTAACTGTTTGGAAAGCTTGGTTTTTTTCTAAGGTTTTAGAACTGCTTGCCATTGCTTCGACGATGGGACGACCGACAGCGACAAACATTGATTCTTTGTCTAGCCAACCATGACCTAATAATACTCCTCGATCGTTTGACCATTCGGTAACGGGTTTGCCTTGAATGTGTCGCCGATCGATATTCATCGAGTTAGTTTGGGCGAGTTTATCTAATTTTTTTAATGCAGTTTCGGCGGCTTGGCGATCGCTAGTTTTTACCACTAAAGCTGCACTGAAACCCATAGGTGCTAAAACACCTTCTGTCGCCGGAAATGCACCAACGGCAAATTCTCGATCCATCCAAGGTAAAATGTCTTTATCTAAGTCCAGATTCACGTTTTCTTTGAGATAATTGCGAATGCCGTTAACCTGAGCATTAAATTGGGGATTTTTCTTCGCTTTCGCGATCGCTTCTTTCCAACCTTGGCTAATTCCGTATCCACTGACTAATGCTACTGTATTCAAAGGGAATTTAGATACCATTTTCCCTGGTTTGGGTTGAAACTCAGCTTGTTTAATTGGTTCTTTCTTGATTTCCCCGATCGCTTTCATGCGAATTCCTAAATTATCTATTCCCACTCCCATTACCACAGATCTCATATTTTTTAACTCCTGCATTGATGCTGGAGTTAATTGGCTGATACTCCCGTATTTATTTACTACTTCGGCGATCGCATTTTGCGATTCTGGTACATAAACTTCCGCGATTTCGTTGGGTAAATCTATGCCATTTTCCAACATTAACTTAGCACCTACTTTGTCAGCAAATGAAGGTTCGCCTTTAAAAGTATCAATTGCTGCTTCCAACGATTTTTTTTGCTGCGAGATCACCAAATGTTCGTTTAATAGAGCTATGTAAGTGTTTTGATTTTTACTAGCACTTTCCCAAATTTTTACACCTTTATAATTACTTTCGCGTTTTTCTCCCCCTGACGATTTCTTTAATTTCGTCGCAAAACTTAAGGCGCTAATTTTATCTTTAATACCGATAACAACTAAATAATTCGCTGCTTCACTAGTGGCGCTGGTAGCGGCAACTTGTGTAGGATTGCTTGGTAAAAGTGCGAACATTACGCTACCTAGCCAAGGCTGAATATCTTTGGCATAATCTATCTTTGTATTTTCAGCTAATATCTGTTGCTGGAGATTAACTATACTCTTAGTGATAATTTCTTGCGCTTCTGTAGTGCCAAATTGTTGCAATTTTGACCAAGCTTTGCCATCAGTAGACATGACACCTGCTACTAATGCTTCATCGGGAACTAATTTGGCGCTAGCTAATGGACTAACATCGCTAAAAACGCCACGTAAGTATAAATAACCGTAACTGGCAGCACCAACAATAAGAACAGCTGCGCCAGCACCTAAAGTTTTAAATTTAGAGAACTTAGACCATTTAGAGACTCTAGACAATTCAGACAATTCAGAACGGTTTTGGTTTTGAGTTAACATCATCCTCACCTCACATTACAATAATACTTTCGCGGAAAGATTTTTCTGATTTACTGAAGTACTAATCCAGTACTTTTTCGGAAGCCACAAGGGGCGACTCAAGGGGATATTTTGTTTTCTGCGTAGAATTCTGTAAGAACTAATGAATAAATTTTAGAGTAGTTCTGGAATTTGGCAATAGGAAAATGTATATAACTGTCTTATATTACTAACTCAGTAATATTTCTTATAAAATGTTACAAAAACCTCTGTCTTTTTGGATACAAACTGTTGCACATCTGGCTGTAGGAATAGAAAGTTTTCCGATGAGACATTAACACAGTAGCGCCACTGAGTTTTTTGATTCGGATAATAATCTTCAGTAAGATTTACGGCGACATAGTAAGCGTACTTAGAAGCATTGAGTGGCAAAGTCACCATCGCGCACCTTTCTTTACCGAGATCGGAAGCTGGTAGTTTAGTCCATCCCGTACTCGTCCAAGTTTCACTGACATCGAATGCACCTTTTTGTGTGGTGAGATAGGCAACTGCGATCGATAACCGATCGGGGTTTTTCGTGCAGAACTCAACTGGCATACCGGGACGCTGGGCGATCGTCGATGGTATACTAACAAAACCGATCGCTAAAGGAAAGAATAATCCTAGCAGTTTACCTAACCGATATTGAAGTTTTATCTTCATTTTTGTATCTATCAAGACTGGAATCTTAATATAATTTATCCTCGACCTAAAGTTAATTACATTTAACGAAGATGAAACAAAAGAAAATTAGGTAAAATTAAGTATTTTCCTCACCTTTAGTCGGCAATAAGCGTTAACCTAAAAAAACAGACTAAATTGCTCATACTGTTAGACAGACTTAAGCAAAGATGAAATTGCACTCATATTTTGATGAAGAGAACGGTCACAAATCTTTTGAGTTACCGGGTGCTAGACCGCATTATAATCCCGATCGCCCCGGACAAGTAGAACATATCTTTCTCGACTTGGCGCTGGATATTCCCAATCAGACTTGTCAAGGAACTTGTAGTATTAGATTAGCGCCAGTGCGATCGGGAATTGAAAATTTGACCTTAGACGCAGTTAACTTGAAAATTCACTCAGTTCAGGTTGATAATGTAGCGCAACATTTTGAGTACGACGACGAACAGTTACATATTCGACTCACCACACCGACGCAAGTAGGAAAACCGATTACCATTGTCATTGCTTACGCTGCGGAAAATCCACAAAGAGGGATTTATTTTATCACTCCTAACGAAGATTATCCTAATAAACCAACACAAGTTTGGACGCAGGGAGAAGATGAAGATTCGCGGTTTTGGTTCCCCTGTTTTGATTATCCCGGACAATTGGCAACTTCCGAAATTCGAGTGCAAGTTCCGCAACCTTTTATTGCCATTTCCAACGGGGAATTAATTAATACTGAAGATCGGGAAGATGCGAAAATTTACCATTGGTTGCAAAAGGAAGTTCATCCTACTTATTTAATGACTTTAGCAGTGGGAGATTTTGCGGAAATTCAAGATGAATGGAATGGCAAACCTGTCACTTATTATGTAGAAAAAATTCGGGAAGAAGATGCTCGTCGGACGATGGGCAAAACACCAAAGATGATCGAGTTTTTCAGTGAAAAATTTGGTTATCCTTATCCATTTCCCAAGTACGCTCAAGTTTGCGTCGATGATTTTATTTTCGGCGGAATGGAGAATACTTCTACTACTTTATTAACTGACAGATGTTTGTTAGATGAAAGAGCATCATTAGATAACCGCTTAAGTGAAAGTTTAGTTGCTCATGAACTCGCCCACCAATGGTTCGGTGATTTGGTAGTAATTAAACATTGGTCTCATGCTTGGATTAAAGAAGGAATGGCATCTTATTCGGAGGTACTTTGGACGGAAAAAGAGTACGGAAAAGATGATGCTGCTTATTATATTTTGAATGAGGCAAGAAGTTATTTAGCGGAAGATAGCAGTCGGTATCGTCGTCCAATTGTAACTCATGTTTATCGGGAGGCGATCGAACTTTACGATCGCCACCTTTACGAAAAAGGCGCTTGCGTCTATCATTTGATTCGCGGAGAATTAGGAGATGAATTGTTTAATGCAGCAATTCATACCTTTGTCCAAGAAAATGCTCACAAAACAGTAGAAACTATTGATTTGTTGAGAGCGATCGAAAAAGCCACAGGTCGCAATTTAATGTTTTTGTTCGATCAGTATGTTTATCGAGGCGGACATCCTGATTACAAAGTAGCTTATTCCTGGGATGCCGATAGCAACTTGGCAAAATTTACCGTAATCCAAACTCAAGCAAAATCCGGTAACAACGGCAGTAAAAATGACTCGTTCGATCTGAAGATTCCCATTGCCTTTGGTTATGTAAAGGATGAGAAATTCTCAGAATTTAAAACCTTTACCGTGCGAGTACATGAACAGGAACAAAGCTTTTACTTCCCGTTACCAGAGAAACCTGATTTTATCAGTTTTGACTTAGGAAATTACTGCTTAAAAACCGTTGCTTTGGAATATGCGGTTCCCGAACTGAAAGCACAATTAAAATACGATCCCGATCCAGTTTCGCGGATTTTTGCGGCAGAATCATTGGCGAAAAAAGGTGGTTTAGAAGCTGTCAAAGCTTTATCAGAAGCTTTAGAAAATGATGCTTTTTGGGGTGTGAGATCGGAAGTTGCGAAACAACTTTCAGAAATCAAACTCGATCAAGCAGGAGTTGCATTAGCTAAAGGATTGAAAGATAAAAATCCCTTAGTACGTCGGGCTGCGGTCAATGCTTTAGCTAACATTAAAACCACCGAAAGTTATACAGCATTAAAAGAATTGTTGCAAGCTGGTGACGAAAGTTATTATGTAGAATCAGCAGCAGCAAACTCTTTGGGTACAATGATTACTTCAGCGACTTTAAAAGATCGAGAGGATGAAGCGATCGCTTTACTTTCTAGTATCTTGAGAGAAAGGTCTGGTTGGAATGAAGTAGTTCGAGTTGGTGCGATCGCCGGATTAAGCCAATTAAAAACATCTCCAGTTGCTTTAAACCTGATTTTAGAATACACTCACCCCGGAATTCCCCAAGCTTTAAGGTTAGCTGCAATTCGCGCTTTAGGCACAATTTCCACCGGACAAACTGCTAATAATGTTGAGTGGATTTTGTCACAATTAGCCGATATTGCGAAGGAAAGTTTCTTCCTAACTCAAGTATCAGTTGTCATGGCTTTAGGACAAATGGAAACAGCGAAAGCAATTCCGGTTTTGCAATCTTTAGCCAATCAAACACCTGACGGAAGAGTGCGCCGTATTGCCGAAGAAGCAGTACAAAAAGTGCAGAAAAATGTGGGTAGCGATCAATCGGTGAAACAGTTACGGGAGGAACTTGATTTACTGAAAAAAGAGAATCAAGAATTGAAAAGTCGGGTGGAAAATTTGGAAGCTAGATCGCAAGTGAATTCTCCATCATAAATAGGTTCGATCCCCCTAAATCCCCCTTAATAAGGGGGACTTTGAATTCGCTTGTTTGTTGAATTCCCCCCTTAATAAGGGGGGTTAGGGAGGATCAAAAGGTTAACCGAATACAATAGGAAATTTTCTACAGGTAACGTCATCAGTGCTAGGGGAAAAAAGGCGAGAGTCATTGTTACTGTATTATCAGCAATTACGCCTGTTGCTGCTGCTGTGACTTGCCCACTTTTTGCCAAACTCCAGGTAGAAAATACTTCCGCTGCAATGCTCATAGTTGATGTAATAAACAGTCCACCAATTAACCTAGAAATTCCTAAAGCTGAGACAATGTTTTCTGTAGCTGTAACCGTAAAATATGCACCAAGGGTAAGTAAAACAACGCCTATAACAGCTTAGTCAAGTGTAGACCTCTGGTTATTTAGTTACATCTACAGAACGGCTTACCAGGGAACTAAGGAACTAAGAGAAAATGGTAACCAGCCAAACTTGGCACAGAAAGCGCCAACCGTGAGCACCACACCAATCAAAAGTAAAATCCAGTCTCCAGCATCAAAACCTCCCAGGTTGGGGCGCTTTGTTTGGTAGCCTCGCATTGCCAGAGATGACATTAGCGTGGGTCCCCTTCGGAGTACGGCGAACAGAACCGGAAAAGAGAGTCTTAGGGAGTTCCAAATGAAGCGGAAAGGGCGTTTTAGGCTGAGATCGACCCCCTTGATCTTCATGGCACTAGTGATTCGGAAAGCTTCTCCCAGAGTGACGTATAGCAAACGGTAGGACAAACCAACGGCAAAGGCAACTACGGGCGGAAAGTAAAGTGCTCTCATGCCATCGGTTAAGCTTTCGGCATCGATCGTAGACAGCAAACTAACGCTAATGATAATTGCGTTTGTCCAAGCTAAGATCAAGCGCAACTCAGCAGCAGCGGCTTCTGCTAGAGCACTAAAGTTACCTGCAATCAGTTCGCCCCCAGCGGGAATAATCAGCAGTGCTAAAAAGGTGGGAATGTGAATCGCCCACAGCACTAGCACCCATCTCCAGGGAGTCTGGGCAGCTACAGCTAAGACTAATCCCAAAACAGTTACCAGTGCAAACCATTCCCAGGTGGGCGCTAGGAAGATGAAGAAGAACAGCAGAATTAATAACAAAATTTTGACTCGCGGATCGCGATCGTGGATAATTGTGTCGCGATCGCGATAAAGGGTAGGTACGCTAGAAGATGTCATCGATACGCCTCCTTATCTAGATGAAAGTACCCAAACAAGCTCATCGCAAGACAAGGCATTCTTACCAAAGCGGTGAGCTAATTGAGTGCTGCGTGGGGGGTAAATGTGCATTTGACCGAGCCGCTGCCAGTTATCCTCCGTAAATACTTCCTGTAACGCACCTTGCATTAATATTCGCCCCCGATGCAAAATCGTTACTGTATCGGCAACTTCAGCCACAAAATCCACATCGTTACTGACCAACAAAACTGCTTTACCCTGCTGGGAAAATTGCTCGATCGCTTCTTTAATTTTGTGTCGAGCAGATGCACCTAAACCAATAATCGGTTCGTCTAACAGGAGCACTTGAGGATCGAGGGTTAGTGCTTCGGCGATCGTTACTAGCTTGCGTTGTCCGTAAGGTAATAGCGTGGGATCGCGATCGAGCAAGTTTTGGTCAATTCCCACTAGCTCGCAGCTGCGCGATACTTGGTTTTCAATGTAGTCGTCGTCATAGCATTTCTGCTTAGAGAACCAACCTTTTCTTTGATACTGACGTTGCTTCAGTGGAAAAGCAATCTCTTCCTTAACGCTTCTCTCACTAATCACCACGTCGGGACTTTGAAACACGGTTGCAACTTTCAAGGCTAGATCGCCAATGTCTGTATCCTTAGTAATTTCCTCGTCGCAGACCCAAACTTTGCCTTCGCTGGGGGCGATCGACCCGTTAACTAGCTTTGTGGTTGTGGTTTTGCCTGCACCGCTGGAACCAAGGAGGGCATGAACTTCGCCTGCACGAATTATTATGTTGATGTCTTCGATCGCCTGAGTTCTCTTTGAGTAGCAGAAGCTAGCATTCTCAATCCGCACAATTGCTCTACCAAACTGCTTACTGGTGTGCGATTTGACATAGTGCAGATCCAAATCACGAACAATAGGATTACTAAATGAATGTCTTTGCTGGTGTCCATTCCCAGCCAAGTTTGCTTGCCCAGCAGCTTGCTCAAACTGTTCAAAAGTCAGAGGTGAACCTGGGATACCCAGCGCCCGAGCAGCCCGTAAACTTGCAGTAGGTTCGATATCTGCCTGTGAGAGCAAGTCGTAGTTGCTTAAAATCTCATCTGTTTTGCCTTGAGCAATGATTTTACCGTTGACTAGAACTAGGATGCGATCGGTAATCTCCCGCAGCAGATGAGGATCTCGCTCGACAACGATTACTGTTTTTTTGCCATCAGCCTGAGCCTTAATCACGCTCCTAATTTTTTCCTGGGCGGCTGGGTCGAGCTTGTCCGTTACGGTATCAAAGATCAAAATCGGCGGGTCCATTGCTAAAGTTGCTGCCACTGCGACTCGTTGCTGTTGACCTTGAGCCAAATCCCAAAGCTGCTCGTCCTCCATATCTTCATCGAGTCCCACTAGCCGCAAAAGCTCCTTTGCCCGCTTCTTGGCTTCCTGTTCGGAAAAGCCACGATTCCCAAGGGGTGTCATGACTTCATCAAGTACCTTCAACTGCACCAGTTGCGATCCAAAGTTCTCGAACACCATCCCGACTTTTCCCGTGTTCGCCATACCGGACTCTTCATGTCGTCTTTGATAAGCTACTGTGAGTTCGCCAGAAATGTCTCCACCGACCACGCTGGGCGCAAGTCCGGCTATTGCCATACAGAGGGTAGTTTTTCCTGCTCCTAATGGGCCAATTAAACCCACAACTTCTTTGGGTTCGATCTCGAAGGACACTCCATCAATGACTTTTTCTTCAACTCCCGGATAGTTAAATGAAAAGTTTTTTGCTTGTATTATCGACATTTATCGCTCCTTTAACAGGTTAATCAACGCTAAGATTATGAATTGACTTAAAATGGCAAAGCTGTTCCTCGCGCCTGCTGTCGTCGATCGCGGCGATAATGCTCGATGCCTTTGGGAGGGAAGCCTAAATAACGCTCAATTCGACCGTAGAGGCGAGGTACAATAAAGATTGTCGGGATCGCACCCATAATCAAGCCGTCGGTGATGGTATTACCGATCGCCGCATACACCGCAATGTAAAGGGTTTCGGTGTCGAAGATAATAAAAGATGTGGCTTCGATTACAGCGTGTACGAATCCTGCCACTAAACAAGCGATAAACACGCGAACCTTATTCAGCGGGCGGTTGCCAATCACGTAGGCAGAAGAGAAGAAGCCTACTACATAGCCTACTGCCCCGATCGGATCGTCGATTTCATAGCCCTCCAGCATATCCCGCAGGAATTCCCCCAGCATTGCGCCTAATGAAACAGCTAACGCAGGACAACCTGTTGGCACAACGGCGATCAGTGACATCGGTACAAAGAAGGGTTTAAAGTCAATATCAACCGGAATTTCAGGAATGGCCTCTGTTAGTGTCAGCAAAATAAAAAAACTCACGGTGCTAAGCACACCAACGATGACCAGTTTTGCGTTATAAGCACTATTCATTTCAACTTTCCTTGCTTTCAAGGCAACCACATTTGAGCTTCGTTTATACTGTTCCGTAAGCTGCTATTATTTGGATACTGATTTGATGCAACCCGGCTTACTTATTGAAAGCAAGTCATGCGTTAGGGAAGCTTAAGTTTTTGTCATGTTTATTAAGCACAACAAAGCTAGCACCCAGTACAATAAATGCCGATTCCAAATATGTTTTTCGGACAAAATTTGTCTGCTATAGTAACGGCGATTCCCTTGCAGTTTTGCAAGTTTCAACAACCTTACTTAACCCATATATTCCCTGTGTTATTGATTACTCTGCTTACCTCTGAGGATAGAGATCGATCGGGGAATTACACTATTTAGTCAAAGCTTATATTTGTATTAAATTAAGCTTAACTTGATATTAAATTATCAATAAATTTGTTTCATGATTGGCGTTATCTAAAACTGGCTGATAGGGGAATTTTGTAACAAATTTGACGGATAAGTTAGCAATTAATATAATATCTAACTCATCTGTTAAATCCGAAATATAACCTATTGTGAAAAAATTTTCTGTGTTAGCTATTTGGGGTTGTTTTCTTGCTGGTGGTTGTGGAATGTCGGCGGTGTCGCGTTGGGTAAATCAACCTTTCCAAGCGATCGATCTCCCGCTCATCTCCCTTTCTCCCCAGCGTTTAGCCAAAGTTGGATTTACTACAGAAAACTTAGAGTTAACAGAAAATTTGCTAAATTACAACATAAATAATTATTTTGCTCCTTATTTATTATGGCAATTCACCGAAAATCTACTGTTACCTAAAATCATTGAGGGGAAAGAACAAATTAATCATCATCAGCTAATCAATCTAATTAATGCTACTACCGCAGAAGTTGAGGAAATTGGCGATATTAGCAAGTTTGAGCAAATTATGCAAAATGCTCAAAGGGAGAATTTGTCCGATCGCCCAATGAGCGAAATTATCCAAAAAGTTGCTCAAGAGTTTTTGGGAACTAAGTATAAAGCTAATTTGTTAGATGGTTCAAGTCGGGAAAAATTGGTTGTCAGTTTCGAGGAATTAGATTGCGTGTTATTTGTGGAAACTGTGTTAGCGATCGCTCGCGGAATAGCACTCCAAGATCACTCGTATCAAACCTTTATCAATCATCTCCAAAACCAACGTTATCGCAATGGAGAACTCCCCGAATATTGTCGCCGCTTACATTACTTTTCCGATTGGATTCTTGATAACCAAAATCGAGGAAATGTGCAAAATATTTCTCTAGATTTAGGCGGTATTAGTCAGAATAAAATGCTCAATTTTATGAGCAAAAATCGTCAGCGTTACCCGTTAATGGTTAACAATGATGCTAATTATCAATGTATTGTCGATCGGCAATCTGAACTAGCCGAAGTCGCTATTAATTATATTCCCAAACATCGGATTAATCGCGTTTATTCCCAACTGCAACCAGGAGATATTATTGCCGTAGTTACTAATATTTCCGGTTTAGATTTTACTCACACCGGATTAGTTTACCGTCGTACAAATGGCAGAGTTGGTTTTATTCACGCTTCACCAGCAGGAACGGTAACAACTGCCCGCGATTTACAAAGATACGTGAGAAATGTCAAAAATTCAATGGGGGTTGTGGTGGTCAGAGCGATCGATCCCCGCCATCTTCAACCCTAACAGTACTAGTTTACGGGAAATTCAGCCTCAACAGTGTTTCTTCAAGAGTTTTTTCTTAATTGAATATAATAAGTTTTATTAATAGCAATTGACAAAAATCATTTGCTTTATTCAAGGAAGTCATTGATCCCCAGTAGTTGATTCTTTTAGGCGGTAAGTATTATAGTTTTGTATACTAGAGTTAATAAAACGTAAAAAATAAAGGTAAAAATCGAAGGGTAAAGTTAGCAAATTTTGCGGAAGGACTACCCAGAGATAATTACTATTCTTGTGATTGGGTGAAAAAGAGGCGTTCCCACAAGAAGCCATTTCATAAAAAAAACTTTTCGTTTCAACAGGCAGACATAAGCGTGAGTCAACATCAACTAGCTGAGTCAAGAAGGTACGATCCACAAGTAATCGCTAATTACTACAAAAAACGCCCTTGGTTAGCACTCTGGCGAACTTTATCTGTAATCTGGATGTTTGCGGGATTTGTTTTAGGGTTAAAGTTAGATGATTGGTGGGGGCAAGTAGAGGAGAATAAGTCAAGACGAGCCTGCCAGTTAAGGGAAATTCTCACTCATCTTGGCCCAACATTTATTAAAGTAGGTCAAGCCCTTTCTACCAGACCAGATTTAATTCGCAAGGACTTTTTAGAAGAGTTAGTCAAGTTACAAGATCAGTTACCGCCATTTGATACGGCGATCGCCTTTAAAATAATCGAATCCGAACTAAAAAGACCGATAAAAGAAGCATACTCCAGTATTTCGCCGCAACCAGTCGCCGCTGCTAGCTTAGGACAAGTTTATCGCGCCAGATTGAAAACGGGTGAAGAAGTAGCCGTAAAAGTTCAACGTCCTAACTTACTTCCGGTCTTAACTTTAGATCTTTATTTGATGCGTTGGGCAGCAAGTTGGTTAGCGCCTTGGCTACCTCTTAATTTAGGGCATGACTTGACCCTAATTGTCGATGAATTTGGGACAAAATTATTTGAAGAAATTGATTACTTAAATGAAGGGCGTAACGCGGAAAAATTTGCTGCTAATTTCCGCGATAATCCAGAAGTAAAAGTTCCCGTGATTTACTGGCGCTATAGTTCCAATCGGGTGCTGACTTTAGAATGGATTCACGGAATGAAGCTTACCGACACCGAACAAATTGAAAAAGAGGGACTAGAAAGCGATGCGATCGTTCGGATTGGCGTAACGTCGGGATTACAACAGTTATTAGAACATGGATTTTTCCATGCCGATCCGCACCCAGGTAATTTGTTTGCTATCCCGCCCCAATGTCCGGTTGATGCAGAAAAGCAACCGACTAAATGGGTACAGGGCGGTCGGATGGCTTATATTGATTTTGGAATGATGGATCAGTTAGAGCAGGAGACAAAAGAAACTCTGGTTGATGCGGTAGTTCATCTGATCAATAAAGATTACGAATATTTAGCGGAGGATTTTGTCAAACTCGGCTTTTTGACTCCAGAAACCGATATTCATCCGATCGTTCCAGCATTAGAAGCGGTTTTGGGTGATGTGATGGGTGAAAGTGTCAGGGATTTTAATTTCAAAACAATCACCGATCGCTTCTCAGAATTAATGTATGATTATCCCTTCCGTGTTCCGGCAAAATTTGCTTTAATTATTCGTTCTTTGGTGACACAAGAAGGTTTAGCACTGAGCATTAATCCTGATTTTAAGATTGTGGAGGTTGCTTATCCTTATGTGGCGCGAAGATTGTTAACTGGCGAAACTCCTCAGTTACGGCGACGGTTGATTGAGGTGTTATTTAAAGATGGGAGATTCCAATGGCAGCGGTTAGAAAATATGATTGCGATCGCTCGCACAGATCGCAGTTTTGATCTCTTCCCAACTGCCCAACTCGGTTTACAATATCTCCTATCTGATGAAGGTAAATTCCTGCGTCGTCAACTAGTTTTGGCTTTAACAGAGGACGATCGACTTCATACCGAAGAAGTCCAACGTTTATGGAATTTAATCAAGGATGAAATCAAGCCAGCCCAAATTTTTAATGCTGCTTTAGGCGCATTGGCAGAATTTTCTACCCTACCTTCGGTAGAAGCTTTAGCAGCTTTTTCTGGTCGCAAAAGTTTGTAGTAAAACTTCCTTTGCCTGATAAGATTTAACTTCAGATTCACAAATTGCAGGAGTTATTCGTGTTCCTCATTCAAGACCCTCCCTATTTTCTACTAGTAGCTGGAATGCTAGCTGGACTAACATCAGGTTTAGCTTTTGAAGCAACACTTAAAGAACTGGTACAAGAATGGGCGAGAACTCGTTCATCTCGAACACTGACTAATTTACAAGGAGTGCAGGTGCAACTGCCTTTTTTGGGAATTTGTATTGGAGTTTGTGTTTTTTTAGGATCTGGTTTAGAGATTTTTGGCTTTCCTACTTGGCTTTCTTATTCTATTTCTGTACCACTGACAATTTTTATGGGTTTGCTCGTTTGGTTTCAACTTGGCAAACTTTTAGTGCAGTTAGACAAGGGAGGATCGCGAGCTTTAGATTTAGATTCTTTTAACTGATAATAATCGCTTAAGAACTAAGAAGCCAGTCTTTTTTTGATAAAAGACTGGCTTCTTTATTGTGATTTTTTTAAAATAAACTTTTCACCTTATCCTTAATTTTCTGCCAGAAATTTTTGGGTTTAACAGCAGATGTTTCGGGCGAATTAGTTGGTTTCACTTCATTGAGATAGCGATAGTATTCCCAAGTTTCCCAATAAGGACAACCGGGTTGAATTTTAATCCCTGCCCAATGTAAGTATTGTAATGATTGGTTAACATGGGGGTCAATTAGGCGATCGCCTTCATATTTAAAATGACCGCTACCAGCCCAATTTCCCGGCCCTTTTCCCGGTCTGCGAACTATGTTAAATCTTCGGGGAATCCGTTTCAAGATCATGTAATTAATGATTGGTTGATCGGAAGTTTTTTGGGAAAAATCAAAGTATTCTGGATGGGCGGCGCATTCGGCAAAAGTGTCGTATAAGTCCTGTTCGGAAATTAAGTTCTTTTTAGAAGCCCAAAACCCGCCATTGAAAATGTCTTTCAGGTCATTTTCCGTAAATACTTGATCTTCTAAAACTTTCGGCGTGAAAACATTGGTAATTCCTCCGCCATGTTGATAGTCACAACAAAGAAAGTCATATACAGAAAAGTAATTTAAATTGTCAATAATTTTTTCAAAAACTACAATATCTGTATCGATGTACAAAAATTCATCAAATGGGCCAAACCAACAAGCTTGTTTGCGAAATTGATTTGGTCTAGCAAAGAATTTCTCGCCAAAAATTTGGTGTAGTTTGTTGGATAAGCGATCGATAAATTCTAAATCTTCATAAACTTTTACGCCAAAAGAATCACCTAGAATTTGGGCAATTTTCTGATAATTGTCGTCGTAGGGAATTAATACTACTGGCGTATCGCTGTCGTAAACTCGAATACTTTTTAGGAGCGCGATCGCTTGCTCTGTCACTTTATCATTAGCAGTGATATAAATACCGCGAGTCATAAATTAAGTTCCAACTAATGTATCTCAATCATAATTCACGAATTAACCTATTTTAGGATCGATTTTGCTTGATACTCTCGGCAATAAATCTACGGGGATTATCAACGGATGCTCCGGGACGGATTAAATTCGTTTACTCTTAGTAAGGAAGGTTCGCGTATATAGGTAAATTTGTGTACTCAAGAAATCGGCAAACTTGACAAAACTTTACTTTATAAAACGTCGCAAAAATTGCGACTACAACTTGATGGTAGTTATGATTTTAATAATAATGTTAATCCCTCGACTTATGCTAAAGTCTAAACTAAAATATCGATCGAAGATAATCTGAATGTAGAGCATCTAGAAAACAGTAATTATTAGAGCAATGTATAAAACTGTTGCTATTTTTCGGTAACTTTACATTATCGTCTCCTTAACCTACTATGCTGTTTAACTCACCAGAATTTATTTTTTTATTTCTACCGATCGCGCTGTTAATTTTCTTTCAGCTAGCCAAAAGAGGCGATCGACGAATGGCGATCGCTTGGCTAGTGGCAGTTTCCTTATTCTTTTATGCCAAAACTAACCCAACATCTTTACTATTGCTGATTTCTTCGATCGGATTTAACTATGGCGTTGGCTCGGCATTAAAAGATCAACTTTTGTTCGATCGTTGGAAAGTTAATCTATCCCGGAAATGGCTTTTAACCATAGGAATAGCAGTCAACTTAATTGTGCTTGGTTATTTTAAATATGCCAATTTTTTTATTACTACAGTTAATCAGTTGAGCCAAACAAGCTTTAATTTCGAGCAAGTATTTTTCCCTTTAGCCATATCGTTTTTTACCTTTCAACAAATTGCTTATTTAGTAGATGTTTATCGAGGTGAAACCAAAGAAGAAAGTTTTCTTAACTATTTACTATTTGTCAGTTTCTTTCCCAAACTAATAGCAGGGCCAATTGTCCGCCATCAAGACATGATGCCCCAATTTGAAGAGCGATCCAACTATCGATTTAGTCAGGAAAACTTGATTGTCGGAATGACAATTTTTGCAGTGGGGTTCTTTAAAAAAGCTATATTTGCTAACAGCATGGCGGTTTTGGCTAACCCAGTTTTTGATTTAGCTGCTCAAGGAGTAAGTCTAACATTTTTCGAGGTTTGGGTGGGTGCGCTTGCCTATACATTGCAGCTTTATTTTGATTTTTCAGGGTATTCAGATATGGCGATCGGCATCGCTAGAATGTTCGGTATCCTACTACCACTAAACTTTGATTCCCCCTACAAAGCCCTCAATATCTCTGACTTTTGGCGCAGGTGGCACATTACCCTTTCTAACTTTTTGCGAGATTACATTTACATTCCCTTGGGCGGTAATCGCAAGGGAAATTTACGGCGATACTTCAATCTAATGCTCACCATGCTGTTAGGAGGTCTTTGGCATGGCGCAGGTTGGAATTTTGTAATTTGGGGCGGTTTACATGGTGCTTACCTAGTCACTCACCGCCAATGGCAATTATTCAGAAAATCCCTCGGTCAAGATTTACAAAAAAGTTCTTGGTGGAGCAGGTGGTTAGCACGAATAGTAACATTTTTTGCCGTAGTTCTATCATGGATTTTCTTTAGGGCGGAAAACATGAAAGCAGTCAGCGTTATGTTAGCAGGAGGCATTGGTTTCAACGGTTTTTCATTACCACCATTTTTATCTGCAAGGCTGTCATTCATGCAGAATTTAGGAATTAAATTTGATGGTTTCATGCCTAATTTACAAACAAATCCTTGGTATGCAATTAGTGGAATTTGTTTCTTACTCGCGATCGTTTGGGTTTTCCCGAATACTCAAGAGTGGATGGCACAATATAACCCTGCGTTGGATTATCAACCCACAAAAGTTTCTCATCCTTTCTGGCAAAAGTTACAATGGCAACCAAACATAGTTTTTGGAATTCTGTTTGGCGGCATGATATTCTTTTGCTGTAAAACTTTTTTAGAAGCTACTCCCAGCGATTTTATTTACTTTAACTTCTGAGCTTATGTTATATACAAAATATCTCAAATACATCCTGATTGGATTTGCGATCGCTTGTCTGACTTATCTAGGAATTGTCTTTTACCAAATTGGCGTACCTACACAAACTGCCCGTTGGATTTACGAGCTAGATCGGATCAAAATCAGCTATGCTAAATCGATAGAATCTCCTAAGATTTTGTTAGTTTCTGGCTCCAATACTCTCTACGGACTAAGTTGCGCTACCATTTTCCAAGAAACAAAAATTCCTTGCGTTAATACCGCCCTGACTCAGGAACTAGGTCTGGATTATATCCTCAGTCATGCTCAGCGTTTAGCTAATCCGAACGACACTATTTTGATCCCCTTAGAATATCAGCTTTATTTGTCTAAAGGTTCACCTAGCGAACTGTCGATCGACTATGTATTTGGATACGACCCAAATTATTTTAAATCCGTTGATTTATTCGCACAAATTAAGTACATAGGTGGAATCTCATCTGATAGATTAATACAAGGAATTTCCACCAAGCTTAAACCAACTTCATCTCAGAAAAAATATGCTAACAGGATTAATCAGTATGGTGACACCCTGGACAATGGTAAAGATAAGATGACAGAACAGCAGTTTAAGCTAATGGATACCTGGAGTCCGTTTACATTGAATAAATATGCTATTGACAATTATGCGAAGAATAAGATTATTGAATTTATAACTTGGAGCAGAAAAAATAATATAAATGTTATTGCTACATGGCCGAGTACAGTTAATTTTGAAGTTTATCAAAAACCTGACACTCAAGCTTTTTTCCAAAATATCGAGAGTCTTTATCAGAGTCAGGGAGTTCCTGTTTTAGGTAAAGCTGAAGATTTCCTCTACGACAAATCGCTGTTTTTTAATTCTGTTTATCACTTAAATGATATCGGGAGGAATCAGCGAACTAAACAAATAATTAACTTAATTCAACCATATTTGAAAAACTCTTAATAACAGAAATCATGGCTAAACAAAAGTCCGCCTATACAATATCCTAAAGGCGGACTAATTTATTAACGGGCTTTTTCAGCCGGATTTAGTATTATCAGATATCAGGAAAAATTGGCTGTAAAATTGGAGAGCCATTCCAGTAAGTTGAGCTTATGCAGAATAATTTGTCTTGCTTCTGCGATCGCCTCTTTTGCTGCATACCAAGCATCCGGCGTAGCCGTTACTTCTTTAATATATGCCAAGCCTTTTTCATCCATACTAGGCAACCTCAGAAAACTACCAGGTGGTAACAACTTATCAGCAGCAGGTCCACCATAATAAATTGGTAGACACCAAGCTAAAAGAGCATCCCACAATTTTTCGCTCACATACCAATCGTTATCAACATAATTTTCGATCGTCAAATTGTAATAATAAGGTGCCATTGCATACCACTTATTACTAATTTCTCCAAAGTTGCACGTCCAATCTGGTAAATTTCGCCCATACAAATCAAATTGAAAATCGCTTTCTTGTAGCAGTTTCAAAAACTCTAATCGCTTGGCGTGATTAGCCGCACGATTAACACCAGAAACAATCCAACTACAAGTTTTTACCTTTTCCGGTGGATTCATTTCATTGAGTTCTCGAAAAGAATTACCGATATACCAAATAGCAGGCATATAATCTGGATGAGGTACGTAATCATCAGGCCCAGAAATGTATCCGCAGTATTGTTCCGCTTTTTGATAATGAATCAGGGTTCTTTGCAGCACTTCCTCTAGAGGTGGTTCCCGCCAAAGAAAAATAATCCGTTCTTTTGGTACCCCGCGGAGTTTAGCTTGCATTGATTCAACTTCTTGTTCGTAGCGATATTTGCGTTTTTGATTGACAAACCACAAGGGGCTTTTTCCCGGTGGTTTTGGAAAGCTCAAAAAATTATATAGAAGCATGAAATCAGGGTTTGATTCTTGAGCCCGCATTTCAATATTGCCCCACGCACCAAAGGGATAGGGAGTTTGATGCCATAACCAGCCGCATTGTGTCAGTCCTGGATAGCTACTAATCATTCCCACAGTTTTTCTGCCCATAGTTAAAAAATCCTAATTCTAAACTTCTAAAATTCCCTACTAAATCTAACTAGAAAATGGCGTTATTTTATTGGGAGCTTGCTGCTATTTTCAAATGACTCAATAGAGTTAAAAAGACTGATAGCTGAACTGTAAGATTCCTCAATTAATTCTCTTTGTTCTTCGGGTGTATCTACCATATTATCAGCCAGTAATCTCAGGGAACCAATCATAGAATTTAATAAAGTACGTACTTCATAAGATACTTGTTCGCGAATCGCTTCATTATGAGCAAAGACAACTTCGGGACTTTCGGAAAATTGCATAGAGTACAAACGGGAATAGTAACCACCTTTATTTACGAGTTCTTGATGAGTCCCAATCTCTACAACTATTCCCTTGTCTAATACAGCAATTTGATCGGCTTTTTGTACAGTAGAAAGACGGTGTGCAATTACTAAGGTAGTTCGATCGCGACTTAAATCTTCAATTGCTGCTTGTACCAAACGTTCTGAAACCGTATCTAAGGCACTTGTGGCTTCATCTAAAATTAAAATATCTGGGTCTTGTAAAAGTGCCCTAGCGATCGCTAAACGCTGCCTTTGTCCACCAGATAATAACACGCCGCGATCGCCAATTACTGTATCAAATCCTTGAGGCAATTTAGTGATAAATTCATAAGCATTTGCCCGCTTTGCCGCAGAAATAACTTCCTCTTCCGTAGCATTTTGATTGCCATAAGCAATATTATTCCGCACCGAATCATTAAACAGATATGTATCCTGACTAACGATCCCCATCGCTTTTCGCAGAGATTTTACATCATAATCTCGGATATCTATTCCATCTAAAGTAATGCTGCCAGTTGTAGAATCGTAAAATCGTGGTACCAAATCTACTAACGTTGATTTACCTGCACCCGATCCTCCTACTAAAGCCAAAGTAGTACCGCGAGGCAGGAATAGATTAATATTCTTTAACACGAAGTCTTCATGTCCGGGATACTTAAAGAAAACCTTTTGGAAATCAATCCCTTTTTCTAATGCTTTATATGGCAAAGAACCATTTTTGATGAATGGCTTATTATCCCGTCTTAAAAAGTCGGCGACGATTTCTACACTAGCCGAGCTATTAGCTAATTGACTTCTGGCATTATTCAATTGGGTAATATAGGGTAAAAGCCGAAATAGAACTAATAAGTAAGTTAAAATAACCGCTGAAACAGCCTGAATTTGATTGATAAAAAATGCCCGTCCTAAAATCACAATAATCATCAGGGCAAAAATTCCGGTAACTTCACTAATTGGTGCGATCGCTGCATCGTTTACTTGAGATTGAAAATCTGCTTTTTCCCGAATCCGAATCAAATTTTGCAACAACTCATATTCTCTCTTTTCGTTTGCCGTTGCTTTAACTAAACGAATACCATTTAACACTTCTAACACTCGAATTGAGTACGATTTTGACATTTCTGACAATTGTTTACCAAATATCCTAGCTCTATATATTGATACTTGATTAATCAATGCCACAGTAGCTAATAGAAAGGTTGAAGCGATCGTTAACTGCCAAGAAATTATTAGTAATAAAGCTACAAATACTAAAACAGTAATCGAAATAGTTACTATTCTAATTATTGTACCAATTGTACCCACGGCACGGGCAATTTCTCCCCCTAAGCGATTAATTAAATCGCCTACTTTCATTTTTGCATAAAAATCTAAATCTACTTCTAAAAGCATCTGCAAACCTGCTTCTCGCATATCAGCAGCTAGCTTTCGGGTTAGTGAACTTGATACTAAACTCCCTATATAATTAGCAAGGTTTTTCAATATAATTACTAGTAAGATTACTCCTGCCATTGCCAACAGGCGATATTGGCTCGGCAAATTATCAAAAGGTGTAATAATTTTTTGAATTAGTGGTGGAGCGCCTTTTAATTCTACTTGTTGTCCTAGTACATTTAACAGTATTGGTACAATCAAAGCTGTACCTACACCATTAAATAAGGCTCCCGAAAATCCGAGAATAATAGTGAAAATGATCCAGATAGGATAACGCCGAGCAAATTTTATAAGTAGGTTACTTTTAGACATAAAACTATCCGTAAGTTAATTTGTTCCTGAATAATCTTGACTGTACTCATTAATTATCTTTGTGGATCTTTTATTCATAAATTTCTGTCTCTCCTGTCTTACTTGAAGTTAGCAATTAATTTTTCTAGTATAACTGACATAGTATTTACACTATAGTCAGCAACACATCTTTCTCTTGCCTGCCTACCCAGTTCATTAGCTGCATCAAAATTTTGGAATATTTCTTGAATTTTGGCAGCTATTTGCTCTGGAGAATTTGGCTCTACAATGTAACCAGTTCCAGCCATAATGTCTGGAATATCACCAACTTTAGTCGTTAAAACTGGCTTTGCCATTGCCATACCGTCAGTTAGTTTTAAAGGAAACTGTGCCCTTGCGGCTAGGCTATCTCGCTGTGGTACTACTACAACATGGGCAGCAGATACTACCTCTGGCATTGCTTCTACACCACATCTAGGCAACTTAACGATCCAGCGTCCCCATTTTTGCATTAGTTTATCATCATAATCATCATAAGGACTGCCACCAACAATTACTAATTTTAAATCTGATTCATTCAGCCGATCTAAGGCAGTTAAAACATCTTCTACTCCTTTGTGTGGTCTAGGTGCTCCCGGAAACATTAAAACTCGATATTCTGAGAGTCCATATTTTTCTCTACTTTTTTCGGGATTATACAGTTCGGGATTGAACAAAGCAGTATCTTTCCCATTAGGGAGATAGACACCACCAAAACGTTGTTTGAGAAACTCAGTATCAATAGTTAAAGCATCAGCACGAGATACTAATTTTTCCATCCACTTAATATAAAGCGTATAGTCAGGGTATCTTAACGCACCATCTTTACTAAAAAGATCTCGATATAACTGTTTAATGTTTGGACGGTAGTGCCAATCATCGCCACCATACCAACTCAATTCCCAGTCATCCATATCTAAAATTAAAGGGCGATCGCTAAATAATTTTTTAATTAAAGATACTCCCAAACTCGTAGGTTTTGGTTTAACTGCATAGATAAGATCGCCATTAATTTTGCTTAAAACTTCTTTGGCAGAGTTAAAAAATCCCGGATAAATTTTTCCCTCTACTGCTATAACTTTCATCCCAGATGGGGGTTCTGCATAAATTTCTTTCCCAAACATAAATCCCACGAATTCAACTTCATGGTTCAATTGGCGGAGGACTTGACCTAGCAAAAATGCTCTAACAGATCCTCCTCCTGATAAATCGCTAATAATTACTGAAACTTTCACTTTTTATTTGCTCTCCTACTATCTGGAAAATTGTTGTTTTACTTTACTTAGTTTTGATGATTTAATATTAAATAATATTGAATTTATTAAAAATTTGCCTTTATTAAATCGACAGTTTAAGCTTTTTTGTTCTTTGGCTTTTGCCAAATTGCTAAATTGGATAAAACAGATATAACTTTTTTTGTCCGAGGCCCACGATATTTTTCATATAGGATAAAACTAGGGGTAATTTTTCTTATTTTGTAGGCTAATTTGAGCAATTCTGGATTATCTATTTTCAAGTTTTTATTTAATAACCAAATTGGTGTTTTAACCAAAGGAATTAATCGATTAAATTGAGTTTCTTCTTGTTCCATAATTGTTTCGTTAATCAGGAATCCTAGAGGAATATCACCAAATTTCAGTAATTCTTCATGATTCTTTTTTACAGTTTCATAAAACAAAATATAATAATCTCTCATGTATTTCCAGCTATTAGTTCTATTAGATTTATGTTTTGTATAAAATGCTCCTACCATTGGCGTATAAATAAATTTGACCCCGTTGGCAATAATATCTAAAGCAAAATATCGATCGCCTAATGCTTTGAGATGTTTGGGAAACTCATGATTACTCAAAATATCTTTTTTCATCAACATACACTGCTGTAATGCTGGATGAGGAGATGAAGCCAGAAAGTCTGGCAGCATTAAGCGTTGTAAAAATTCCTGACTATTTAACTGCCCTATAATATTTTCTTGGCGCTCAATAATATTTTCATCTTTGTCTATAAATACTCTTTCATAATCACAGTAAAAAACTATGTTTTCTATCTCGTTTCCAGTTATATATTTCAACTGAAATGCTGTTTTTTCTGGATGAATCCAATCATCGGCATCTAAGCATTGAATCCATTCTCCTTCTGCTTTCTGTACGCCAAAATTTCGCGCCGATGGAAGTCCTCCATTTTGTTTATAAAAATACTTGACTCGTGAATCTAAACTCATTAAATGTTCAGATACTTCACGAGTATTATCAGTAGATCCATCATCTATAATAATACACTCGATGTCGGTGAATGTTTGTTCTAAAACGCTTTTTACTGAACGTTCTAGATAGTGACCTTGATTAAAGCAATTAACAATAATTGATACGTAGGGAGACATTTTTATATTGTTCCTTTGGCTATTACTAAAACTCAGGTTTGTGACCAAGGAGAATGAAGCATAATCTCATTCTCCTAATTGTTACTTTGATAGATCTGGATTGAGTTTAGGTTTCCTAGTTTGAACCTCCGTGACGTTTTTGATGCCAGTTCCAGGCGTGGGTTAAGATGTCTTTGATGTCGGCATATTGCGGTTGCCAACCTAATATTTTCCGGGCTTTTTCGCTGCTTCCGACTAACATTGGTGGATCTCCGGGACGGCGATCGCACTCGATCGCTTTAATCTCTTTCCCAGTAATTTCTCTGGCTGCATCGATCGCTTCTTTCACCGAAAATCCGCTACCATTTCCTAAATTAAATATGTTAGATTCTCCACCTTTTAACAGATATTCTAAACCTAAAACATGAGCATCTGCTAAGTCGCAAACGTGGATATAATCTCTGATACAAGTACCGTCAGAAGTGGGATAATCTGTACCAAAAATTGACACTGATTCTCGCTTTCCTAATGCAGTCATTAACACTAAAGGTAACAAGTGAGTTTCGGGATTGTGATCTTCGCCTAACAAACCACTTGGATCGGCACCAGCAGCATTAAAATAGCGAAAGGAGACGGATTTCAAGTTATAAGCCACATCAAAATCAGCTAAAATCCGTTCTACCATTAACTTAGTTGCACCGTAAGGATTGATCGGATCTTGGGGGTGATTTTCGGGAATGGGAATTGTTTTGGGAATACCGTAAGTAGCGCAAGTAGAAGAAAACACAAATTTCTTCACGTTTGCGGCTACCATTGCTTCTAAAAGTGTGAGAGTTCCTAATACATTATTGCGATAATATTTAGCCGGATCGGTGACAGATTCACCAACATAAGCATAAGCAGCAAAGTGCATAACTGCGGCGATATTCCGGCTTGAGAATAGGCGATCGAGTAAAGTGCGATCGCCAGTATCACCAACAACTAACTCTACCTTTAAAACATTCTCAATAATATCTCGATGTCCATAAACTAAATTATCCAAAATCACCACATCATAATCTGATTTTTGTAGTGCTTGGACGGCATGGGAACCGATATATCCGGCACCACCTGTAACTAAAATAATAGGTTTGGTTTGTGACATTTTTCCAGAATTCAACTAATCTATTAATTTCAGACGACTTGCCTGTAAATAATCAAAGATGTGATTAATTTGGCGGCGATCTTCCTCTGTAATTTGTTTGTCTGAAAGTATAGCCGAGGTAAGCTGCATATACTCTTCTCGACTAACTTGCCCGGAAATCAGGATTTGATCGATAATTTGCTTGACGTTAACTGTAGATTTGCCCTGAAAGTTACCTCTCATCTAGCTGACCTCCTCTATAGTTTGCCCATATCTTGGTACTAAACTACCACTAAGGCTAACTAAATATTTGCAGATGTTTCAGCACTAAAGCAATCATACTGTTTTTTCTGACTGGGGCAAATTAGTTACATTTATTCTTAATCAAAATCAAACTTACTGTTGAGGTATCTTTGTATGCAGGTACACCAAATCTCTGCACTTTCGGACAATTACATCTTTCTGTTGCACGATCGAAAACAGAATATCGCTGCTGTAGTCGATCCAGCTGAAGCTGCTCCGGTGTTGCGAGTACTACAAATGCTGAACGCTGAGTTAGTGGCGATTTTTAATACTCACCATCATCACGATCATGTAGGGGGTAATCAACAGTTAATGGCGCGTTTTCCCCAGCTTTGTGTTTATGGAGGTGCAGAAGATCGAGGGAGAATTCCCGGACAAGAGGTATTTTTAACTGAAGGTTCTCAGGTTACTTTTGCTGATAGAGTAGCTGAAGTATTTTTTGTTCCCGGACATACTCGCGCCCATATTGCTTACTATTTTCCGCCTACTACTGCGGATGAAACAGGGGAGTTGTTTTGCGGCGATACTTTGTTTGCTGGGGGTTGTGGCAGACTATTTGAAGGTACGCCAACGCAAATGGTAGATTCTTTGGGGAAATTGCGGAATTTACCGGATAATACTAGAGTTTGGTGTGCTCATGAATATACTTTGAAAAATCTGCAATTTGCTTTAACTGTAGATGGGACAAATTCGGATTTAAAAGCCAGATTCGATCGGGTGAAAATGGCACGCGATCGCCATCAGCCCACTGTACCATCAATGTTAGGAACAGAAAAGCAAACTAATCCTTTTTTACGTTGGGACGATCCTCTTTTACAATCAGCAGTTAAGAGTCAAGACTCAATTCAAACCTTTGCCAGATTGCGAGGAATGAAGGATCGGTTTTGATTAGGGAGATAACAGGAACAGGAAATCAAGATTTGCCGTAACCCGCTTTCAGTTTCGGTTGTTAGCCGGATTTTAGTCAGATTTAGCGAAGTGGGAAGATTATCAGAAATTGCGATCGATCTCCAAATTTCGCTAAAATGGTACGTTCGGATATATTTTACCCAGGCTCTACAGGAACGCTCATGAGCAAACGAGTTCAATTAGTTTTATTACAAGATGTCAACAAGCTGGGCAAATCTGGCGACGTTGTGGATGTAGCCCCTGGCTATGCCCGTAATTATCTCATTCCCAAGCAATTCGGCACTCACGTTACTCCCGGTATTCTCAAACAAGTAGAAAGACGCAGAGAACAAGAACGTCAACGCCTTGCGGAACTCAAGGAACAAGCACTTGGCATGAAAACTGCGATCGAAAAAGTCGGTAATTTTACCCTGTCCAAGCAGGTCGGAGAAGGAGATGCTATCTTTGGTACTGTGACTAATCAGGAAGTGGCAGAAGTAATTCAGCAAGTTACTGGTCATGAAGTCGATCGTCGCGGTATTACTTTACCCGAAATTCGCAAAACGGGTACTTACAAAGCAGATGTTAAGTTACACCCAGAAGTAACTGCCCAAGTAGAGATTATCGTTGCAGCAACTGCAAGCTAATTTAGGATTGGTCGTTGGTCGTTAGTCATTGTCATTTGTCTATTCTTTTGCTCAATGGCTAATGGCTGACTATATAATTAGCCAATATTTATTATGGTTGACTCTGTTAATTTTTCCAGTGTTGGCGATCGCTTACCTCCACAAAATATCGAAGCTGAAGAATCGATTTTGGGAGGTATTTTAATTGACCCCGAAGCTATTAACCGCGTCGCCGATTTATTAACTCCTGAATCTTTTTCTTTAGAAGTTCATAAAATTATTTATCGTGCCACCTCAATTTTACATAGTCAAGGTAAGCCAACTGATTTATTAACAGTAATGGCTTGGCTTGCCGATCAGAAATTATTAGATAAAATTGGTGGTCAAAGTAAGTTGGTGCAATTGGTCGATCGCACCGTCAGCGCCATCAACATCGACCAATATGCCAAACTAATAGTAGACAAATATATTCGCCGCAAATTGATTCATGTCGGACATGAAATCACTCAATTAGGTTACAATACTGTTAAAGAATTACCCATTATTCTTGATGAAGCCGAAGAAAAAGTTTTTGGCATTACCCAAGAACGACCCCAACAAGGTTTAGTATCAATTTCTGAAACTTTAATTCATACATTTCAAGAATTAGAAATCCGCAATCAAGAGTTAACTTCACCTGGTTTAACTTGCGATTTTTATGATTTAGATACTATGACAGGCGGTTTTCAGCGTTCGGATTTAATTATTGTAGCTGGCAGACCGTCAATGGGAAAAACTTCTTTCGCAATCAGCGTTGCCCAAAATATCGCCGGAAAACATCGATTGCCAATTGCTATTTTTAGCTTAGAAATGTCCAAAGAACAATTGGTACAAAGAATGTTATCTTGCGAATCAGAAATTGAAAGTAACCGTTTGCGATCGGGCAGAATTAGCCAAAACGAATGGGACTCTTTAAGTCGGGCTTTAGGAGTATTAACCGAACTCCCAATTTACATTGACGATTCAGCAAATATCACCGTCACCGAAATGAAAAGTCAAGCCCGACGCTTGCAAGCAGAAGTAGGCGGAGAACTAGGATTAGTCTTAATAGATTACTTGCAATTAATGGAAGGCGGAGGCGATAATCGCGTCCAAGAATTATCGAAGATTACTAGAAGTTTAAAAGGTTTAGCCCGTGAATTAAATGTACCAGTAATCGCCCTATCTCAGCTAAGTCGTGGAGTAGAAGCCAGAACAAATAAACGCCCAATGATGGCAGATTTGAGAGAAAGTGGATCTATTGAACAAGACGCAGATTTAGTAGTTATGCTTTATCGTGATGAATACTATAACCCAGACTCTCCTGACAGAGGCGTAGCAGAAATCATTATTACCAAACACCGCAACGGCCCAACAGGAACAGTAAAATTACTCTTCGACCCTCAATTTACCCGTTTCCGAAATATGGCCTCACCTCATCGTTAAAGGGACTGGGGACTGGGGACTGGGGACTGGGGATTGGCGATTGGGGATTGGGGATTGGGGATTGGGGATTGGGGATTGGGAAACTTTTGAGTTTCGAGTTAGGAAGAAAGTTTTAAGTTGGAAATTTTTTCTCCTCTGCCCCTCTGCCCCTCTGCCCCCCTGCCCCTCTGCCCCCCTGCCCCCCTGCCCCTCTGCCCCCCTGCCCCTCTGCCCCCCTGCCCCTCTGCCCCCTGCCTTTTTAACTGCCGATTTTCAACAGTTCTACATCAAAAACCAGAGTAGCGTTAGGAGGAATAACTCCACCAGCGCCACGAGCACCGTAACCTAATTCTGGGGGAATGATTAATCGACGACTACCGCCAACTCTCATAGTACTCAGACCTTCATCCCAGCCTTTGATTACTTGTCCTGCACCTAATTGAAAGGAAAATGGCTGATTGCGATCGCGCGAACTATCAAACTTCTTGCCATTCTCCAAAGTGCCAGTATAATGTACCACCACTGTCTGACCAGCTTTCGGAGTAGTGCCAGTTCCCGCTTCTAAATCGACATATTTTAGACCCGAAGGCGTTGTCACGACTTCTTTATCAGAATCCGCGCTTGATGGATTAGACATAGTATTACTCGCAAATAAAGTACCTTGGGGTGCTGAACTAGCCACCTGCTGTTGAGGCCCAGTCAGTTCATCAGCTAAAGCTGGTTTTTGGGGGCTGCTAAGTTGAGCTACCAAAACAATTAACCCACAGACCAGCATCACTGCAATACTGATCAGAATCGCTTTCAAAATTCTTCCTCCCTGAGATCTTTGCAGCTGCGATCAAATCCTATCAGTTTTCTTAGCGCCACAGCTTATTTTCTAGGTCGCGCACCTGACGTTCCAAACGGTCAATCCTTCCGCGCAACTCATCCACTTCCGACTGACGCGCCACACCCAAGTCCTGCATCATATTTCGCATCTGGCGCTGCATCTGCGCCTCAAAATTGTTACCTTGATCTGACTTCAACTGATTCATCAAATCATCAACAAACGCCTTCGCTTGGTCAGGATTAATTTTACCTTCCTTGACCCACTGATCGCTGACTTCCCGAATTTTCTCTGCCATTAAAGATGTTGTACCTACGCCAATCATCAATAGCTGCTTCAGCCAATTATTACTATCCATACTGTTTCCCACTTCTTTGCTGAAAAAGGGCAACTGACATATCGCCCATGTCGCTATGCTGGAATTTGTGCATTCCCGCACACAATACCATTCTGTCATTCGATTTTAGATTTGAGATTTTCGATTTTCGATCGACCTGAAAAATCAGCCATTAGTCAGTTTTTAGCGAGGTATCCCCAATGGTAATTGAGTGGCTCAAGTTTCAAGTAGATTTAGAGCGCAGAGAGGAATTTATTCAAAAGGATATGGAAATCTGGACTCCAGTGCTAGCTCAAAGTCCAGGTTTTTTAGCCAAGGAAGTTTGGATTAATCCTGATTCTCCCGCAGAAGTGATTTTTGTGATTCACTGGGCAAGTCACGAACAGTGGAAGTCTGTTTCCCAAAAGTTACTGGATGAGACAGAACAACGCTTTGCCGAAGCAATGGGCAACTCTTATCAAATGTTAGAGTCCCAAGAGTACCAAGTTCGCAAGTTTCCTCACTTGTAAAATTTACCTACTAATGCGATCGCTACTAAGTTAACAGAGTGCGATCGCAACTTTCTACGCAAATTCACTTAAGTAATTCAACTAAAGAAAATAAATTACTATAAAAAAGGAATTAAATTTATTAATTACCCAAATAGTATTCATATAAATTTCACAGAAAATTCATCAACTCTTTATGAAAAAAAATGCCCTTTTTCAGTATTATCACCAGTTCTTTACTTTGTTAGATCTTCGTAATTGAAGAATCTATGCCGAATATTCACGTATTTATTTACCCTGAAATTTTAAAAGAGAGATAAACACCGCCAAAGTCTTATTTGTCAAAGTTTTGGCGGTTAAAAACTTAAGAAAAAAGTTGTATTTTCTTAAATACTTTATAGAAATTTTACATTAACTTTACTCTTTCTTTGTGAAAAAGTATTGAGAATCAGTAATAACACCGACTAAACTATGAGCGTCGCTTAAGTTTCTCATAAGTCGATTTTCCCTGTTACTACGTAAAATCCAGTAACTTTATTGAGCAATCATTTTTAACAGGGTAAAACTACTCAAAAACAAGAGAGCAGTTACGCAAACTTACCTATACCAAAACTGAAGCAACAAGACTCAAAGACTAGGTATTTCTGAAACTTAATACCTGATTTTTTCCAGGGCAATTCACACAAAACAGTCGCGAAATTACTGTCGATAACTGTTTTGTTAGATGCGCTTGTTAACGCAGCATTTAGCCAAATTGACATCTACCAAAGGAAGGCACAACTATGGATTTAAAATTAAACGTTATCTCTGACGTAGAAACTCCTGTAAACGAACCAGTACAACCTGTTGACCAGGTAGTTGACGACGGTACAGTTGAGGACGGTGTAATTGACGACGTAGGAGAACCTAGTACAGATGACATCATAGTTGGAACAGATAGCCCCGACTCACTTGACGGTGGCGGAGGCAACGATAATATTAATGGACTAGCTGGAGATGACACCCTCAATGGAGGTAGTGGCAACGACATCCTTAATGGTCTTACAGGTAATGACTTGCTAGATGGAGGTAGTGGCAACGACTTAGTTATCGGTGAATTAGGTAATGACACCCTACTTGGTGGTGAAGATGACGACACACTTGATGGTGGTACTGACAACGATATTTTAGAAGGTGATGCTGGTAACGACCTGATGTATGGTCGTGAAGGTACTGACCTAATGAAAGGCGACGCTGGAGACGATAGTTTATATGGTGAATTAGGTGCAGATAACTTATCCGGTGGAGAAGATAACGACTATCTTGATGGCAACTCTGATAATGACACCTTAAGCGGTGATGCAGGTAATGACACCTTGTTTGGTGGTGCATCCAATGACTTATTATTTGGTGGCACTGATAACGACATCATTAATGGCGGCGGTGAAAACGATACCATTTACGGGGAAGCAGGCGACGACTCGATATTTGGTGAGAATGGCGATGATGTCATAGAAGGTGATTCAGCGACAGATACCTTGGGTGGTAGAGATACCTTGCTGGGTGGTTCAGGTAATGACTCCTTGGTTGGTAATAAAGGCAGCGACTTCATAGATGGTGGAGGCAACGAAGATACTTTAAGCGGCGGTTCAGGAAATGACACTTTAATAGGTGGTGATGGTTTTGACTTCCTTGAAGGTGACGCAGGCAATGACAGTATCAGTGCTGGCACTGCTAACGATACAGTATTTGGCGGTTCAGGCGATGACTTTATTGACGGTGGTACTAACGAAGACCTGATTTCTGGAGAAAGAGGTGCTGATTTCATCGATGGTAGTGATGGTAGCGACACTATCAGTGGCGGTGAAGATGATGATGTGATTTTTGGTGCTGCCAATGAAGACTGGATTCAAGGAAACGAAGGTAATGATTCCTTGGATGGTGGCGATGGCTTTGATACGGTAGATGGTGGCGATGGTAACGACACTATTAGTGGTGGTACGGCTAACGATACCTTGATTGGTGGTTTAGGTGAT
>NZ_JBHFNS010000073.1:0-151740 GCF_041929135.1 Floridaenema fluviatile BLCC-F154
GGAGACTAGGAACTAAGCTGTTACGCATTAAAAAGTCATATTGTAGGGTGCGTCAGATTTAGATATTTTCCTTTCTATATCAGGCTTTACCGTCTGACGCACCCTACTCGTTAATAAGTGATTTAAATGCGTAACAGCTTATGATTACTGTGTTTTGTCACTTCTAGATAAATATGTTCTAAGGTGATTGGTTGGCGGGAAATTGAGGCTAGGGAAATGTTATCGAAAGTGGCAATGATTTCTTTTAGTTCTAAAGTTTTGGGTAGCCAAAATGCTAGTTTATTACCATAGCGTCGATGAGTAAAACCTAACTCTGTGGCGCGAGCGATCGCTTTTTCCTCTTCTTCGGTTTCTATCGTAACTATCTCCTTTGCCGGAATCAAATTTTGCAATTCTGACAAAGTTCCTTCTGCCAAAATTCGCCCATTTTTTAGAATGCCGATTTTTTGACAAAGGCGTTCAGCTTCGTCGAGTAAATGGGTAGTTAATAAAATAGTAATTCCCTGATTTTTCAAATTGTGAATTAATTCCCAAATATGATAACGCGCCTCAATATCTAATCCTGTTGTCGGTTCATCTAATATTAGTAACTTTGGCTGATGTACTAACGCTACTGCAATATTTAAGCGTCGTTTCATCCCGCCGCTGAGAGTTTCTACCGGGCTGTTTGCGCGATCGCTCAAATTGACATCTGCTAAACATTTTTCAACCTGTAACTGGCGAAGTTTTCCCCCTAACCCATAAATTTGAGCAAAAAAATTCAAATTTTCTTTACAACTTAGCCCTTGATAAAGTAAATTTTCTTGAGGTGCTACACCAATGATTGCTTTACTTTTTTCCGAAACAGGTTGATTGTTGATTTGAATTGTCCCGCTATCTGCTTTCAGCAAATTACATATAATATTGATTGTCGTTGTTTTACCTGCTCCATTTGGCCCCAGTAAACCATAAATTTCTCCAAAATTAATTTGTAAGTTTAAATTTTGCAGAACTTGACGCTTTCCGTAAGACTTATTGATCTTTTCAATTAACAACATTACTTTCCCTGATAAAGTTAGCTTTTTCCAGATTACCGACTTCTTGAAGAAGTCGGAGATCTACAGATTTATAACCTACGTTCTACACGCAACATCCGCCCATAAGATAACCAACCTGCACCAATCATCAAAATAGCAAACGCCAACAAAAACCAAAAATGCGAGGCAATTTCTGTTAATCCATTGCCATTAGCAGACACACCGAGTAGTGCTTCAGTCATGTGATAAATGGGATTAAATTTAGCCAAGTCTAGCAGAAATTTCGGAAAGACAAAACTGGGAATAAATGCCCCTCCTAAAATTAATAAAGGTACACCAAAAGTTGCTACTAAAGCATTAATATCATCAGCACGACGAGCTAATTGTGTACCGAGAATAAATCCCACACCAACATAGGAGATAATACTGAGTAAAATAATCATTGCTCCCAAAAGGAGAGAGCCGTGAAATTTAGCTTCCCAGAAAGAGGCGATCGCATACACCAACAAACTCTGACCAACACCTATGCAACAATGAGCAACGAAAATGCCGAGAAAATAAGCAGTTCCACTCAAAGGAGAAATAAACAACCGCTTGAGCGTTTGCTGCTCTCGTTCCGCTACCACCGTAGTCACAGTACCACCCAAGCAGCTAAAAAACAGCGCCGCCCCTACCAAAGTAGTTGGTGCAGCATTTTCAAAAGCCAAAGTAGTCGGTTTAGCATTTTCCAAACCAAAAACCATTGACTGTTGAGCGCGTTCTGCAAAAATAAATCCGTTGAGCAAAAGCAGCGCAATGGGAAAAACACTCCAAAAAATCAGGCTACGTCGCCGTCGGAATAACTCAATTAAAATTCGCTGAGCCACAGCCAGCGTTTCCCGCCCATATTTCATCATCATGTGAGGAGTTAGTAAAGTAGTTCATGAATCAATTATCAAGATACGCCCAATTACCGACAATTTCACGACGTACTTTTATAAAAATGTTCGGTGTCGGTGCAGTTGGTGGTGTAGTGGGGTATTCCCGTTTTTCTAAACCACAACCAACAATTTTTCAACAGGATACCCTCAATTTACCCCGTTGGACAAATAAACCAATTAGTGTCACCGTAGTTGGTGGAGGTTTAGCTGGATTAGCTTGTGCTTATGAATTAAGCCAACGAGGTTTTCAAGTTACGCTATTAGAAAAATCGCCGCAATTAGGAGGAAAAATTGCCAGTTGGCCTATACAAGTAGGCGAAGAAACTTTTATGATGGAACATGGGTTTCACGGCTTTTTCCCTCAGTATTATAACTTAAAAAGTTTAGTCAAAGAACTGGAAATTACTGATAATTTTCTGGATTTGAAATTTTACTCAGTTGTCTATCGAGATGCTAAATATCAACCCGAAGTATTTCGCCCCAGTCATTCTGCTTTCCCCTGGAATATTGTAGATTTAGCCTTTTCTTCTCATAACCGTTTACGCTGGGGAATTAACTTGACAAAATGGGAACATTGGCAAGTTTTCCGGGCTATTACCGGATTTCAAACTGAGAAAACTTTTCAACGGCTTGATAATATTTCAGTTGCGGAATGGGTAGAAAAAGAATTTCCGCGAGGATTATATGATTTATACTTCCTTCCCTTTGCTAAATCGAGTTTAAATGCTCCTGACGAAATGAGTGTTGGCGAGTTAATGCAATTCTTCCATTTCTACTTTTTTGGCAACCCGGAAGGTTTAGCTTTTAATGGTACTAAACAGGACATGGGAACTAGTTTAGTGCAACCGATCGCGCAAGCAATTCAAAGTAAAGGTGGAACAATTGTTACTGAGGCAACCGTTAAAGAAATTAATGCCTCTCAAGGCAAAATTGATACTTTAACTTATTATCAAGGTAACAATAGTAATGATGTGCCTTTTTGGGTAAGTCGCAATGAATACATCGCTGATAAGCAAGTAGAATATTTTGGTGCTGGGGATGAAGTTTTTGCAGTAAAAGCTAATAGTAATGAAGCGATTTCTTTAACTTGCACTCACCAAGGTTGTACTGTACAAAAACAGGCAAATGGTGAATTTCACTGTCCTTGTCACGGTGCCGCCTTTAATAAAGATGGTAAAGTTATTAAAGGGCCTGCTCAAAGGGATTTGGCGAAGTATAAAGTGATCGATCGCCAATCCGATCGACTCCAACTAATCGCCACCACAAACAACCCCAACTCAACTAAATCAACCAACACCATTCAAACAGATTACTACGTTTTCGCCACTGATGTTCCCGGAGTGCGCCAACTATTTACCCGCATCAATGGCGATGTTAACGAGAAAGTAAAAACCCAAATTGCAAAACTACCAGTAGCAGATCCCTTTGCAGTTTGTCGTTTTTGGTTCGATCGCGATTTTCAGTGGGAACAAAGTTGGTTTACCTCCCTATCCGGCTATCGCCTAACTGATAGTATCACCCTCTATCATCGCATCCAAGATCAATTCATTGAATGGGCAAAGAAAACCGGAGGAAGCGTAGTCGAACTACACGCATATTGCTACAAAGAAAAAGAGTTTCCCACCCAAGAAACACTACTCACAACCTTTGAACAAGAACTATATGAAATAGTCCCCGAACTGCAACAAGCAAACATCCTGCATCGAGAACTAGTCAATCAAAAAAACTTCTCCGGTTATCCGCCGAATAGTTATGCAGAACGCCCCCAAACAACCAGCGAAATACCCAACCTTTTATTCGCTGGAGATTGGGTAAAAATGCCCTTCCCTTGTGGTTTAATGGAAAGAGCAATTAGTAGCGGTTTCCTAGCAGCAAACGAAATTTTGCACCGCCAAGGATTGCAAAGACGCACCTTATTTACAGTCAACCCCGAAGGACTACTAAAAATTTAAACTCATCCCCAAGATGAACGCAATAAACCCAAAACCTATCTGCGTTCATCTGCGTTCATCTGCGGTTAAAAATTTAGCTTTAAATCAGGTTTTCTTGTCATGAATGCTCTCTCTTCAATCAACAACTCTCGCGACATTCGGAAGTTAGGAATTAATCTAAATCATTGGTATGTCGCCGCCCAAATTAGCGAATTAAAAAACCAACCTTTAGGCGTTACCTTATGGAATCAACCAATAGTAATTTACCGAGACAACACAGGTAAAATATACGCCTTAGAAGACAGATGTCCCCATCGCCAAGTTAAACTAAGTCACGGAAAACTTATCAATAATCAACTAGAATGTGCTTATCACGGTTGGCGGTTTAACGCTGCTGGCGAATGCGCCGAAGTCCCCTATTTAGCAGCCAATCAAAAATTACCCAACTGTAAAATTCGCAACTATCCCGTAATTGAAAAAGACGGATTTATCTGGGTATTTCCCGGTGATGAAACCTTATCAAATTTAGTTTCACCTTTGCCATTACCAGAATGGGATCATCTGAATTATATTGTCAGTTATACAGGTTTTGATTGTCCATCTCACTATTCATTTTTAATCGAAAACCTGATGGATATGTATCACGGACATTTGCATCAAGACTTACAAGCTTGGGCAAATCCTATATTACAACATATTGATGAAGATGATAACAAAGTTCATGCTCATTATCAAGCCCAAAGCTATTACCGAATTAACAGAGAATGGGCAGTTTTACAGTTATTTATTCCCGCTTTACGAAAGTTGCATCCTGAACCGTTAGATGTGAGTTATATTTATCCTCATTGGGTAGCAACATTAGGTGAGGATTTTAAAATTTGTTGTTTATTTTGTCCGGTAAGTGAAACAAAAACTCGCGCTTATTTAATTCATTTCACTTCTTTAAATGCCTTTGACAAATTACATATATTACCTGTGTGGTTTCGCCGCTTCGTCAAAAACGCTTCCTTTAATGCAGCCAAAGGTTTACTTAATAACTTAGTGCGTCAAGATTTAGTGATGATTGAAGAAGAACAACAAGCTTATTTGCAACATCCAGAAAGGAAAAATTATGAATTAAACAAAGCCTTAGTAAGCGTACAAAAACTAATAAAAACCCAATTCCAAAAATCAATATAACTGTAGGGTGCGTTACGCTGCGCTAACGCACCATTCCTGATTTATTTTGGACAAGTAGGATCTATGATTATTCTTCTACTCTGTGGTGGGGATAAAAGCACTCAAGTTCAAGACATTAACACAGCTAAAGAATACTGGGCAGAATATAGGAGTTAAGACAATGCTTAAAATCAAAAGTGTTAGTTACCATGAAGATTTGATTCAATTTCTCAAAGATTCTGAACACGCTGCTGGTTATATTGAAGCTATTTTAGAAGAAGAAGATCCTGAACCGGAACTTCTCCGAAATGCGCTGAGGAAAGTTATTGAAGCTTGGGCAAAAAGCGATCATCGCCTTTCCGAATCAACAAAACAATTGCATGAAAAGCTCGATCGAATACTAACCGAAACTAATGCTACTGAAATATACACTTTTATTGAACTAATCAATTCACTAGGATTTCAAGTGACTATTTCAGCGAAAGAAACTGAATGAGTTCCCGATTTTGATATTATGCGATTTATCGTGAAATCAGATAATTCTGGAACTACAATAAAATTATGGAAGTACAACCAAAGCAAATTCGACGTTACATTACTCAAGATGGTAGAGTTCCTTTTGCTGAGTGGTTGGATTCTCTTAGAGATACAAAAGCCAAAAACCGGATTCAGTTAAGACTTGACCGAATTGAAGAGGGAAATTTAGGGGATTGCTGTTCAGTTGGAGAAGGAGTTTTTGAGCTTAGAATTGATTATGGCCCCGGTTATCGAGTTTATTTTGGACAAATAGGATCTATTATTATTATTCTCCTCTGTGGCGGAGATAAAAGCACTCAAAATCGAGATATTCGCAAAGCTAAGGAGTATTGGGCTAATTATGAAAAATCTGAAAACGCCAACGAGTGATAGCTATCATGACTACTTAATTGAGTCTCTGAAAAACCGCGAAGAAGCTGCTGGTTATATTGAGGTAGTTTTGGAAGAAGGCGGCGATCAACCAGTATTATTACGAAAGGCAATTAGAAATGTGGTTGAAGCTTGGGAAAAGAGCGATCGCCTTTCCGAATCAACAAAACAATTGCATGAAAAGCTCGATCGCATACTAACCGAAAGTAATGCTACTGAAATATACACTTTTATTGAACTAATCAATTCACTAGGATTTCAAGTGACTATTTCAGCGAAAGAAACTGAATGAGTTCCCGATTTTGATATGATGCGATTTATGGTGAAATCAGATAATTCTGGAACTACAATAAAATCATGGAAGCCCAACCAAGGGAAATTCAAAACTATTTGACACCCGATGGAAAGAGTCCTTTTGAAGAATGGTATTATTCGCTTCAGGATATGAAAGCTACAGCCAGAATCCAAAAGCGACTTAGGCGAGTTGAACTAGGCAATTTGGGAGATTATCGATCGGTTGGAGAAGGAGTTTGTGAACTTAGAATTAATTATGGTCCGGGCTATCGAGTTTACTTTGGACAAATAGGAATGACAATTGTACTTCTCCTCTGCGGTGGGGATAAAAGTACACAAGAAAAAGATATTCGCCAAGCTATTAAATACTGGAGAGATTATGAAAGACGTGAAAATTCCCACAAGTAGAAGTTACCGTGAGTTTCTAATTGAATCTCTCAAAAACCCGGAAAGATCTGCTGCTTATATTGAAGCTGTTTTAGAATTGTCAGAAGAAAGCCCAGATCCAGAATTACTGCGAGCAGTTCTGAAAGATGTTATTGAGGCGCAGATTAATACTAACAATCTCTCCGAATCAACAAAACAATTGCATGAAAAGCTCGATAAAATGCTAACCGAAAGCAATGCTTCAGAAATTTACACTTTCATCCAATTACTAAATGAACTGGGTTTCCAACTGACAATTACAACCAAAGAAACCCAATCCTCACCAGCAGATAACTGCTAAAAATTATCGTTTAATCAAAAGTGGGCGCATAAACAAATAGCCAGCACCAAAAGCGGTGACTACAATTAAAACGATCGCCAAAGTCAACCACCAACCATTAATCTCAGAATTGCGATCTAATTGACTATTCCGGCGATAACGTCCTTGCACTTGTTCTGTTACCAACTTCTCTTGAAAAATCGGTATCAATGGCTCATTATCTTCAAAAGCTTCTACTCCCAAAGTGGGCGGATTAATCGGAGAATTTTGCCCCGGATGCTTATTTAATTGTCGTAGATAAGATATATCTATTGATTCCGATCGCATTTCTGGATGAATAAAATCACGCTGGCGAATTCCCGGATTGGAAGCATCAGCCACCTGCTTTAGATATATAGCCGAATGAACCACCTTTTCAATTTCCCGGCGCAATTGTTGATTTTGTTCGTACAACTGCTGATTTTGGTTATTTAGTGATTCCAGCATTACCCTTGTCGCTTGCAACTCAGCTGCTAGTTCCCGATAAATCGAAATTGGTACTGAACGAGCATTATTTCCAGCCGATGTGGGGATATTCTGACCACCATTTCCCGCATTTTGGTGGGGTTGCTTGGGATTGAAATTTGGCATCATAAGTTTTGCTCTAACTTAAAGCTAGGTCAGCCAGAGGCAACCTGTTTAACACTTCTCTCAACTAAGCTTAATTGCTTAGATTTCAACTATGCCTAAGATATAGTCCCAATCAGGATAACACAACCGCGATCGATTCCATAAAATTGTCCGTAATTGGTTAGTAATCTGTTTTAGATTGCTCGGTTATTGTGGGCAATTAGGGGAAAGAAATGTCCTACTGGCCCTTGACCTTTACCGATACTGAGGCCGTAGTTTAAAGCAGTGGTAACATAATCTTTAGCTTTTTGCACGGCGGTTAATAAATCTTTTCCTTGGGCTAAATTCGCTGCGATCGCGGCTGCCAAAGTACAACCAGTCCCATGAGTATTAGTTGTTTCCACCACTGATGTAGTTAAGCTTAAAAGCTGCTCGCCATCAAACCACACATCCACGCCCCGTAAATCTCCCGACATTCCGCCACCCTTCACCAAAACCGCTGGTGTTCCCAGTTTGTGAATTCGTTGAGCCGCTGCTTGCATATCTGCTAAACTTTCAATTTGGCAACCGCTGAGGATTTGTGCCTCGTAACGATTGGGAGTGACAATAGTCGCTTGGGGAATTAGTCGATCGCGCAAACAGACGATCGCGCCATCATCAATTAACTGCGCCCCAGTGCGCGATACCATTACTGGATCGACTACCAAATTTGTAATTTTTAACTCTGTTACCTGTTGAGCTACAGCCAGAATAATCTCCTGATTGAGCAACATTCCAGTTTTTGTAGCTTGCACCCCGATATCGGTGACAACTGCCTGTATTTGGGCGACTACAGCCGCCACAGGCAGGGGATCGACCCGGTTTACACCTAAAGTATTTTGCGCTGTCACACAGGTAATGGCGCTAGTACCGTGAACGCAGTGAAAGGCAAAAGTCCTTAAATCTGCTTGTATTCCGGCTCCGCCGCCACTATCTGAACCTGCGATCGTCAAAGCTACTGGTACACTCAATGCAGTTTCCTTTGTTATACCGAAGGAAGTTTTCCGTGGTTGGGGCAGGTCGAGAAACCCAATTCCTTTATGTTTTTCTGTAACTCTTAGGGAAACTTTTCCCCTCAGAAATTACCACCGAAAAGTCAAACAAGGCGGTTTCTCGATACTTTTAATTTTGCCATTACACCCAGAAGCATAGTTAAGTTCTTGATGCTTACCCTACCAGAAAAGGGAATTAACAGGCAAAACCAAACCTTACCAACGCAACAATTAACCGTTTAGATCGATTCTCCGCAATCCGGCTACACTTCCTCTGCATCACCGCTTCAGTAATTTGTCGCCAAAACTGAGAGAGAAAAGAGATTAGTTGTCTCTCTTCGGACGATTTCTTTGGAGAAACTCTGGAATATCTAATCCAGGTGGTTGTAACGGTGGTTGTCTTTCTGGTTCAGTTCTGACATTAACGTTTGTCACAGGTTTAACTGCTGGCTGATTGTGTTGCTTCGCAGCTGGGCGTGATTGCTGCCCTTGTGGTTGAGCTTCCCCACTAAACCCTGTGGCAATTACGGTAATCCTAACTTCGCCTTGCATTTTGTCATCAATCACCGCGCCAAAGATGATGTTGGCGTTGGGATCGACAACATCGTAGATGATTTCTGCGGCTGCATTCACTTCATGCAAGGTGAGGTCGCTACCACCCGTAATGTTGAACACTACGCCTCTAGCGCCTTTCACCGAGGATTCTAGTAAAGGTGAAGAAATAGCAGTAGTAGCTGCTTCCGTAGCCCGTGATTTACCAGATCCTTCACCGATACCCATCAAGGCCGATCCAGCATCTGCCATCACTGCCCGGACATCGGCAAAGTCTACGTTGACTAGTCCGGGGATAGTAATGATATCGGAGATCCCTTGGACACCTTGACGGAGGATGTCATCGGCTTGACGAAAAGCGTCTTGCAGGGGGGTGTTTTCGGGAACTACGGAGAGGATGCGATCGTTCGGGATAATAATCAACGTATCCACCCGACTTTGTAAGGCAGCGATTCCTTCTTCAGCTTTGTTAATCCGTTGTCGTCCTTCAAAAAAGAACGGACGAGTCACCACACCTACTGTTAAGGCACCTGCTTCTTTAGCGACATCAGCTACGACTGCGGCTGCACCCGTACCTGTACCACCACCCATGCCAGCGGTGATAAACACTAAATCTGAGTTACCAACAGCAGCAGTTATTTCATCGCGAGATTCTTCTGCTGCCTTTTGACCTACGGCTGGATTACCACCAGCACCTAAACCACGAGTTAATTTTTGTCCGATTTGCAAGCGTTTTGTGGCAGATGATAAAGCCAAGGCTTGAGCATCGGTGTTAATTGACCAAAATTCTACTCCTGAGAGGTCGCTGGCGATCATGCGGTTGACAGCATTGCTGCCCCCACCACCAACACCAATCACTTTAATTTTGGCTACCCGACTCGGTACGATGTCGCCGCTGTGTGCTTCTTCAGCCATATCTTTGGGTTCGCGAACTTGACCAAACTGAAATCCAGCAATCATATAAGGATTATTGGCATCCATCCCTGGTGCCACACCCTGTTGTCCCTCTGCTTGGGAAAGTTTATTTGCGAGCCCCTGTTTATTATTAAGAGTCATTGGAATCAAAAAATAGTCCCTAAACAACTTTTCAATTCTAGGTAGCTCAAGTCAACTATAGGGTAAGGTGGTTGAAAAACCAATAAATAGTGACAAGCTGATTGATTATATAGCAACTTTTGCTGAGAATAGCTTATCGCTCTCTGTTAGAGTTTGGTGTTCTTTGTGAGCGTATCTTTAGATTTTGAAGATTTTTAGCAGACTCAGACTGAAGTTGATTTGTTGGATATTGTAATTGAACAGCGGGTGAGTTTGGGTCTGTTAAGTCAATGTAAGCAATTGGGTGTCCATTAACTTCCTTTGACAATTGGCGCATTTGGTCTAAAACTGCCAGTTGGTCGGCAAACTGAGATCCATAGATTCCTAAATGTACTGTGCCGATGTCCGTTTTTAAGATTACATTAGCGGGGTTTTGCCAGTCTATTTCCGAGACTTTTATCGGAGAGCGACGCAATATTTGATACATTTGTGACCAATGCGGTAAATATTGTTGCCGATCGCCAATAATTCGCAGTGGGGGCAAAGGAAGCGGTTGTCCGGCAGAATTATAGTTTTCGATTGGTATCCACGTACCTTGGGCATCGATTAATCCTACTGGGACTGTGGGAGGCGGCGGGGGGGCGATTGCTTCGGGTCGATCGGTGGGATTTGCTTGGTTGGTTGGGGGTGTGGTTAATTGGGGTGTGGCAGAGGTGCTGGGATTGACTGAGACGGCTGTAACTACTGGTTCTCGTTCTTCGACTTTGACTGTTAAGCTGGGTGGAAATAGTTGGCGGCTGACTGATGCTTTGGCGATTAATGTTTGCTTTGTTTCTAGCTGTTGAGCGACGGTTTTTGGCTCTATTCGCAGTAGTGACTGGGGATAGGACAAGGATAACAAAGAGCGAACTCCTCGATCGGAAAGAATTTGATTACCTTCGATGTTAATTTGTTCGGGTTGTTTAATTACCCAGACTGGTTGGGTGGCTACCCAGCTTAATCCACCTGCCAAACTGCTAATGGCGACAATGCGCCAAATTCCACAAACTAGTTGTCGTCTTCTTTGACGACGTAGTGTTTTTCGCCTGTGGGACAATTCTGCGGAACTAACCGATAAGATGCTGGTCATACTGATACCTCAAATACCTAAAGTAAAGCGGCTAATTGATTTGTTGTGGGTGAGTTTTGGCTAGTAAATGCTCTGAAGATGCTGGATCTTTTGTGTCTGTGACAGGTCTGTGAAAGGTCTGTGACAGGCATGATGCCTGTCTTACAGGAGCGTTTCGCCAGTGAATTAGGTTTACCGATCGCTTGCTCTCTTGGTTTGGGTGATTTGGAAAAGCGATCGCTTCCTATTAAAGCTTTCCCTAAAAAGTTTACCGAATGATAGAGTTTTGAGTTTTAATTTTTGAGTTTTAAATTAATTAATTTCCTCTGCTCTCCTGCTCCCCTGCTCCCCTGCCCCCGTCTTCAGCTAAAATCACTTTGATTGTGAGTGACTCTCTGGGAGACTAAGACCAAAATGCTCGATTTGTTGCTGATGACTGCTTTGGGTTTCTTGGGAAGTTTTGGTCATTGTATCGGGATGTGTGGCCCTTTGAGTGTGGCTTTTTCCCTTTCCCAGAAGCCAAAGCTGGGTGCGAGTTGGCGACAACAGTTATTTTTTCATAGTTTGCTGAATTTCGGGCGAATTCTCAGTTATGCGTTGGTGGGGGCGATTATTGGCGCTTTTGGTTCGGTATTGATTGCTAGCGGACAGATGGCGGGGATCGATAGTGTGTTGCGGCGATCGATCGCGGTGTTGACGGGGATCATGTTGATTTGGTTTGGTTTGGCGCAGGTGAAGCCGGATTTTTTGCCACCGATCCCGATTTTTCACCCTTTGACTCAGGGGAAGTTGCACGATCGCTTAAGTAAAATGATGCTGAATCTTTCTTTGCAAAATCGTTGGTGGACTCCGGCGATTTTGGGAATAATTTGGGGTTTCATTCCCTGTGGTTTTCTCTATGCGGCTCAAATTAAGGCGGCGGAAACTGGTAATCTTTGGGTTGGTGCGGTGACGATGTTGGCTTTTGGGTTGGGAACTTTACCGATGATGTTGGGGGTGGGAGTTTCGACTTCTTTTGTCAGTGCGAATCGTCGGAGTCAGTTGTTTCGTATGGGTGGCTGGATTACGATCGCGATCGGTGTTTTAACTTTATTACGTACTGGTGATACGATGATAGACTTCACCAGTCATGGAGCTTTACTATTTTTAATGTTGGCGTTAATTGCTCGTCCAATTAGCAAAATTTCACCTAATCTTTTGCGATATCGGAGGGCTTTGGGTGTGGGTGCTTTTGTCTTAGCTTTAGCTCATGTTGCTCATATTTTAGACCATACTTTGAGTTGGAATTTTAACGCGGTTTCGTTTATGTTGCCTTTACATCAATTGGGTATGGTGACGGGAATTGTAGCGTTAATATTAATGATTCCGGCAACGGTGACGAGTTTCGATCGCTTTCAGAAAAGTTTAGGCAATCGTTGGCGACAAATTCATTTGTTAGCTGTGCCAGCTTTTCTGTTATGTGCGATTCATGCTGTAGTGATTGGTTCTCATTATTTAGGTGGGTTGCAATGGACTTGGGAAAATAAGTTAAGGACGGGGATTTTAATAGTAGTTAGTTTTGGGGTTTTTTTGGTGCGATCGCGTCAATTTTGGTCAATCTTATCTTTAGAAAAATTCTATGCTACACCGCTTAAGCCTGAATAAAAGTTTGGCGACATTGCTATTTCTGGGATTAGCAATTACTCCCGTTTCCGCCCATTCTGTAAAAATTGCCGAAGATGTAGGTGGAACTTTACACATTGAACCAAATGATAATCCCAAATCAGGGGAATCTTCGGAAACTTGGGTAGCACTAACTCGCAAAGGTGGAAAACTAATTCCATTAAAAGATTGTAATTGCCAAATGGTAGTTTACACTAAACCTCGTATTAAAGAATCTGCTCCGCTGTTAAAGGCTGCTTTAAAACCGATTTCAACTTCTCAATATCAAGGCATTCCGGGAGCAGATATTGTATTTCCGAAACCGGGAAATTACGAAATAGAAATCAGTGGCACTCCTAAAGCGAATGCTAATTTTAAAGCGTTTAAATTAACCTTTCCGGTTACTGTTGCGGCTGGTAGAACTGTAGCAGCACCAACACCTAACCCAAAAGCGGTGAATTCCCCTAGTCAAAACCTACCAAAAAATACCTCACAAACAAATAAGAATGCTGAATTAAATTCCGAGAAAAACCCAAGAATTAATCCAGCATTGCCTTTGCTTATTACTGGCGCAAGTCTCGCCGGAGTGGGAGTACTTGGGGTAGTTTTACAAAAGAGAAAGTAGTGAGAAAGGAGTTGGAAACTTTTATCACTTCTGCCTTTCCCAACTCCCACCCAGTCCTTCAATTAGCACATTTTATTAACGGCGCTACTGAGGAAGCTGGTTTGGTGTTCAAAGTCCAATTGTTTGGCTTGATTTAAGACTTTTTGAGCTTCTGAGGAGAGTTTGTAGTTGTTGGGCATGGGAACAATTGTTTGATTTTCCATGCCTTGTGCCAGGATGTACCAAACGCCTAATTTGGCGCGAGGATTTAAGGCACTATATTGTTGGGTAATGTCGTTGTGTGTGCCTGTTACAATGTCGCGTTGTGCTTGCAGTTGTTCGTCGCGAGACATTTGCTGAATGCGATCGACAATTGCTTGAGAAATTTCCAATCCTGCTTTAGGATCTGGGGTAATACTGCCTTTCATTTCTTCGTAAACAAACCACAAGATTGCTAGTTGATCGTCTGCATTTAAGCGGCGCAAAGCATCAACAGCTTGTTCTACATTAGCCTGAGTAAATGTCATATATTTCTCCAAAAATCAACAAGTTTGTAGTAACGACTTCAGTCGTACTTTCTGATATAAAAGGACTGAAGTCCTTACAACGAACCAGGTTTTAAAAATTGCTCGTTACTAAATTTGAGAACCGCCCGCTGGTTCTGTTCCCATTGGTAAAACTGCCCCACGCAGGAAATCAATTTGTTCTTGAAAACTTAAGCCTTCAATTTTGGCTAATAAGTCTTTTCCTGCTTGAGGAAGTTGATAGTCAGGAGGCATGGGAATAATGGTATTTTTTTCCATGCCTTGAGCTAAGTAATACCAAAAAGCTAACTTTGTTTCGGGACTAAAAGAACCGTATTCCCGGCTAAGTTGAGTGTTAGCTTTTGTGGCGATGTCGCGCATTACTTGCAATTGATCTTGATGGGAAAGTGCTTTAACTTGGTTGAATAAACCTTGAGCAATTTCCGATCCAGAAGCGCCTGGTGCGGCTGGTGTAATTGATTTTCCTAACTTGGTGTAAACGACCCAAAGTAAGCCGAGTTGGTCGTCTACATTCAAGTTTTTCAGTGCTTGTTTACCTTGGTCGTAAGCACTTAAATTACTAACTGTCATGTGTGTTTCGCTGAATTGTTAACGAACGTTTACATTTTGCAACAAACAGTGAAACTAACACCCCTACAAAAGGACAGAGACTTTGTAGGGGATCAAAGAAAAGCAAACCTTTCTGAAGACAGATGAAGCTATTAAACGGCGATTTTTTGCAGTTCGTTGGTGATTTCTGTAGTTTCTAAATCTCGCCCAATGAGGACTAATTTGGTTTGTCTTGGTTCAGTTTTTTGCCAAGGTCGGTCGTAAAAGTATTCTAAGCGATCGCCAACTCCCTGCAATACTAAACGCATGGGTTTGTTTGGCACGGAAACAAATCCTTTAATCCGGTAAATCTCTAATTTTTGCACTAGGTTTTGTAATTTCTCGACTAGTGTTTGGGGTTGGAAGTTTCCTTCTAAAACAAATTGCACTGAGTTAATTCTATCGTCGTGTTCGTGTTCTTCTTCTGTGTCGTGATGACTGGGGCGAGTTTCTAAATTATCTTCAACTGCGGCATTAAAACCGAGGAGTAATTCTGGATTAATTTCGCCTTTTTGACAAGGAACTAGTTTAACGGAAGAAGGTAATTGTTGTTTTAACCATTTCTCAATTTGAATTTGAGTTTGGCTGTCTATTTGGTCAACTTTACTGAGCAATACTAAGTCAGCACAAGCTAATTGGTCTTCAAATAGTTCTTCGATCGGAGTTTCATGATCTAAGTTAGGATCGGCTTGTCTTTGAGCATTTAAAGCGTCGAGATCGCTAACTAAATTTCCTGAAGCTAAGGCTTCGCAGTCTACTACTGTAATTACACCATCGACGGTAGCGCCTGTGCGAATTTCGGGCCAACGGAATGCTTGAATTAAGGGTTTAGGTAAAGCTAATCCTGATGTTTCAATTAAGATACAATCTAAGTCTTCTCGACGTTTTAATAACTCTTGCATTGTGGGCAAAAATTCTTCTTGAACGGTGCAACAAAGACAACCATTTGTAAGTTCAACAATGTTGTTATTTACTTCTTCTTGTTGTTCTTCTTCACAAACTTGGCAGTCACGGAGTAATTCTCCATCGATTCCTAATTCGCCAAATTCATTGACGAGAACGGCAACTTTTCGACCTTGGTTGTTTTGTAATAAGTGGCGAATTAAAGTGGTTTTGCCACTGCCGAGAAATCCGGTGATAACTGTAACGGGGATTTTGTGCATTTTTTGATTATTGGTGATTAGTGATTGGTTCTTGATGAAGAACCACTCATTGATATTACACCATTAATAAATGATTAGTAATTTAATGATGATTAAAGGTTTTTGAATCATCAATGCACTCAGTTTCACCAGTAACTAGATGCTTCGATCGAGATACACGATCATTTGTTGCACCTTAATTTCTAAAGGTTGCCAATTAGGATTTGAGGAAGAGAAAGTTCTGTCTCCCATCACTGCTTGATATTGGCGAGGATGTTTTTCGGCTGCATCAGGTGTAGGCGCTACTTGCAAGATTAATTTGCCTTGATAATCCGATAATTTAGTGTTTTCTAGTACTATTGTGCCGCTATAATCCCAGGCTAATCCATATAGTTTAAATTCACCTATTTTTTTTGTTAATTCTTCTAGGGAAGTACCGACACCAATACCTTCGGGTGTTTTCCAAGCTGAACCAAAATCGCGAATTGTTGCAGGTTTGATGCGTTTTTCATCCGCCCAAACTATTGTAAAAGAACGTTCTTTTCCCAAGTTAACGCGAGTAGCGGGGAATTGACCTATTCCTTCGGGGCCAAAAATCTTTTTGTCTTGTAAACGTGATGCACCAAAAAGTTTAGTTAATTCTTGGCGAGTGGTGTTTTTTGTAATTGGGCCTACTCTTTCTCCGGGAATTACTAAGGTATCTTTTAGTTGGTTAGTTTGGGCAATTGTTAATCGATCGATCGGGGTTTTAGCTGCTACTAAATAATTGGTCGAGTAACCGACTAGTAAGGTTAAGCTAAAGATCAGGAGGGGTTTCATCGTTGGATTTAATGACAAGAAATAAAGGGATTTTTGTGCATACTGATTCCTCATGATACGTTAATTTAAATCAGAAAGTAAATGTTGTCCGAATTGTTCCTACTAAAATTGGGTCGTTATTAGCATTATGTTCGGGGTGCAAGATTAGAAACATACCGGGAGTGACGAAAATGTTATCTGTAACTCGAATGCGATACATTGCTTCAATATGCCAGCTGGTATCGCGATCGCGAAAAATCCCTGTGTCAGAATTACTTTTGATATCACTACTAATGACTTTGGGAGGATTGCCAATTAATAAGGATGCCAGGTTTCCTTTACCACCCAAATCGGGGAAAGTTAGACTAAATGCCCAATAAATTATCTCAGCATTACTACCAGCAGAAATGCCTGAAGCTAAATTAGCGGTTTGGGCATTAGCAATAGTATAACCGAACCAACCAGAAAGATTTAATTTAGGATTTAATCGGTAGGTTGCTGCAATTCCAAAAAGATCGCCAGATGTGGCAACTCGATTACCAAAAGGTTGATTTGCGAGTACACTTCCTGTTGCACCAGAAAGCATTACTTGACCAGATGGATAATAGGAATGAGTGTAGGTTAATCCAATTCCTAATTTGGGATTGGGTTGGTAGGCGAGTTGGGCGATCGCTGCATAATTTCCATTAAACAATCCTTTTTTATCATCGGGATTTTCTGCATTTCTGGCAACATAGCCTAAACTTAAAATTAAGGGATTTGCTAATCGAATATTTGTGACAATTCCCTTTCCTCCTTCACCTTGTCGATAGATCGGACTGTAACGACCAAAACGGGAAATTGAACCCGTAAAGTTGGGAAGTAAAAATGGATTAAAACTCGGAATATGTTCTGGTTCTTCAATGCCTCCAGCTTCTAAAGTTACGTTCACTGCTTTGCCGATTGGAAAACGATAGTAGAGTCGCTGAATCTGCAAATTGTTGTTATTATTGCCATCAAATCCCAGGCGAGTCATGTTAGTTCCGGTGACGCTAACATTTAATGGCGTTCCGTTGAATGCCCCAAATCGGATTCGCAGTAAATCTTTGCCTGTAAAACTGGTACTAAAGTTGAGACGTACAACGTTAGAAAAGATTGTTTTAGTTTCGTCTCGATCGCCAAAGGTATCGGAAATCGCAAATACGGCATCGCCGGAAAATTTGACAGTCCGGGAAAATTGCTGTTTTTCTAAGCTGCTAATTCTGGTTCCTAATGAATCAATTCTCCCCCTTAATTCGGCTAGTTCATTGGCAAATTCTGTTTGCAATTTTTCTAGGATTACTAAGTCTTCTTTGCTGACTAGATTGGTGGTGTTAGGGTTAATTAATTCTAAAATGCGATCGAGACAAGCATTTAAACCTGATGCAAATTCATAACGAGTTAGGGCGCGATTTCCCCGATAAGTTCTGTCTGGATATCCAGCGATGCAACCATAGCGTTCGACTAAGGATTGTAATGCTTGAAATGCCCAATCCGAAGGATTCACATCGGCAAGTTGAGAAACACTAGTAACTCGATCCATTGAATCATTTTGTTCTAAACTTAGTTCTGTTTCCAAGGTTTCTAAACTTTTAGTAGTTGCTACTGCTTTGGAAAAATCGAAACCAAGAAAAGGCAAAATAGTAGATGTAATGCCCAGCAGAAATTGGGCGAATTTTCGCCTCATAACATCACTCCTTATAGATTTTTTTAGTGCGATCGCTCAAGCTTTATCCAATCTGCCAAATTTTCGCGTCGCCTATATTATCAGCACTTATCAAAGTCCCATTAAAGGCGACTATCTCTACTTTGGTAACATGAATAACAGTTTATTACTCTTTACGATTACCAAAACTTTTCAGGATAATAAAGTCTTTTATCTGTTTATACAATACCCCTCCCTGGCATAGACAACTATATAGAAAACACCTATCATACAGATGCTTGATAGCACAAACTAAGCTAGGTTTGGTTTTTCTATTTGAGTTAGATTACTAAAAAAGAGGTAATCAAAATCATTCTCATTTAGCTATGTTAGAGTCAACAGAAAATAAGGGGTTGGCTTTTCTCAGGGTGAAATTAATTAAAGCTTTTCTGCCAGAAGTTCTCAGTATTTTGTGTATTTTGGGTTTTTGGCAGTTTGGTGCAAACCTTTATCCCAAGGCGATTTTGCCCTCTCCCGGAGAAACGCTGACTGCATTAATGCAAGTTTTGTTTAGCCGTTCTTTGCCAGAGGCGATCGCGTCTACCATGCTGCATAGTTTGGGCGGTTTTAGTATTGCGGCTGTAGCTGGGATTAGTCTTGGTTTAATAGCAGAAATGCAGGGTTTTATCAGGCGAATGTTGATGCCGATCGCTACTGCTTTACAGGGAATTCCACCAATTGCTTGGATTGTCCTTTCAGTTTTGTGGTTTGGCATGGGTGATGCTAATTCAATCTTTACCGTTGCCTTAGCAATATTTCCGTTAATATTTATTGCTACTATTGAAGGATTGCAGACAACAGATCCCAGGTTATTGGAAATGGCAAAAACTTATAAACTGCAAGGATTGATGTTAGTAAGAGAGGTTTATTTACCCCAGTTAATTTCGATTTTGTTTCCGGCGATCGCTTCTAGTTTAGGATTAGCTTGGCGAGTGGGAATTATGTCGGAAGTGTTGTCTGGTACTACGGGAATTGGGGCAGAACTTAACAAAGCAAGAGGTAATTTTGATACTGCCACAGTTATGGCATGGATTGTAATAATAGCAGTGCTGATTCTCACTTGGGATTACTTAATTTTGCGGCGGGTGCGAAATTATTTAATGCCTTGGCGTAACCAAACTTCTCTGCGCGAAAAAGGTGGTTTTAGCTAATGTTAAAATTACATAAGATTTATCAGCAATTTGGTGGAAATTGTATAATCAAAGATATCAGTTTTAATTTGTCTGAGGGAGAGATACTTTGTTTACTTGGCCCTTCAGGTTGTGGCAAAACAACGCTACTACAAATTGCCGCAGGTTTAATAATTCCTACTTCGGGAAAAGTAGAAAACTCCAGCAGACAAACTGCGTATGTTTTTCAAGAACACCGTTTACTTCCCTGGCGTACCACGTTAGAAAATCTAACAATTGGGTTAACAGCTAAAGGAATTTCCCCTAAACAAAAATTGCGAGTAGCACAAAAATTAGCGGCACAATTGGGATTAGAAAATGCCTTGCATCTCTATCCCGATCGGTTAAGCGGTGGGATGCAGCAACGAGTTGCATTAGGAAGGGCTTTGGCGATCGATCCTAATTTATTGCTATTAGATGAACCCTTTAGTGCTTTAGATGTCGGGTTACGCAGACAGTTACAAAGATTAGTTTTGGATTTAATTACAACTAGGAATTTGGCGGCAATTTTAGTGTCTCATGATTTAGGAGAAGCAGTATTAATGAGCGATCGCCTTTTGGTGTTGTCTCCTAGCCCTTCTCGCATTGTTTATGATTGGCAAATTGAGCGATCGAAAAGTCAAAGAGATGAAGCTTATATTTACAAATCTGTTTGTCAGTTACAGCAAATTCCCGAAGTTGCTTTGAGCTTTAATTTGCCAAGTTTGAGTTTAGAGTTTGAGAGTTTTTAAGAGGAATTATGAATCTGCGATCGCGTCGAAAATTTTTGTCTCTCATGGCAGCTAGTACCGGGCTAAGTTTGACAACTTATCTGGCTAGTTGTCGCCAAGAATCGGAAATTTCAACTAACAATACCTCACCCAATTCTAGTCCAAAACTCAATTCATTGGGACTAGGTGGTTCAATGATTATGATAATGTTGCCACTCGCTTACTTACTAGAAAAAAGTCAGTTGCGAGAAGCGGTTACAGAGATTAAATTCTCAACCTTCAAAAATCACGATCAGCTAAAAGGATTGATCGCTTCTCAACAGGTGCAAATATCAGGAACTCCTACCGAACTTTCCGCCAGTCTCTATCAGCGAAACATTCCCGTACAACTTCTAAATGTGATGATTTGGGGCGTTTTTTATGTGCTTTCACCGCAACAAAATATCAACTCATGGCAAGATTTGCGGGGAAAAAAGGTGCTGATTCCGTTTAAAAATAGTATGTTAGAAAATATCTTTCGCTATTTGTCTGTTAAGGCAGGATTATCACCCGATCGAGATGTGATAATTCAATCAACTCAAGACTTCCCACAAACGGTACAATTACTCTTAGCTAAACGTGCCGATGCCGCTTTATTTTCGGAACCGATCGCCACTTCTGCACAACTGAAAGGCGAACAACAAGGAACACCACTTTATCGAGTACTTAATCTCCAAGAAGAATGGGCAAAGGTAACAGGTAAAAAACCGAAAATACCGCAAGCTGGTACAACTGCATTGCAATCATTAGTAAATGATTCGCCACAAATTGTTCAGTTAATCCAAACAGAACTTCGGAAATCTGTTGACTGGATTGGGCAAAATCCAGATGCCGCTTCCGAGTTAGGTGCAAAATATTTGGAATTGCCACCAAAGGTAATTCAACAAGCACTTAAATTTACACCTTTTGAATTCAAAACGGCAGCAGAAGCTAAAGGGGAATTAGAGTTTTGGTATCAATGTTTGGCGGAAGAAAATCCCAAACTTTTTAATGGGAAGTTACCGGACGATCGCTTTTATTCCAGTTAAACTTAAACACGATCGCAATTCTTTGATGCAATCTTTGAGCAACTTCTGCTAAAGTTCTATTCGTAGGGTGCGTTAGTGTTAACTTAACGCACCATTTCACTATTATTTTCTTAATTTTCTTCTCGGTTACGTGACTCTTGTCTACCACGATATAAGCCGATCGCATAACCAATCACACCAGCACCCAACCCCGCTTGTAGCGCAAACAAAAGCGATTCAATTTCACCGCTGGCAGGTTCAAAAATGGGAGTTGCCCAAGGTTTATAGTTGGGATCGATCTCTTGAATGGCGGATTCTGCTTCGCCGTCGGCTCCCCCAAATTCGGCTCCCCGAATTAGGATTAAAGGAGCGATCGCTAAAGCCACCACACCCAACACCAAAAGCCAATTATGCCAACCTTTCCGGGAAACTTGCATTTTTTATGCTCCTTCTTTAATCATATTTAGTGCTTGTAACTCTTGGTGGTTGTAGGTGACAAGCCAGTTCCACACCAGCACTGTGAGCAACCCTTCACTAATAGCCAGCGGGATTTGAGTTATCGCAAAAATCCCCGCAAATTTGCCAAAAGCGACCCAAAAACCACCCACCGCTGCCGGAAAAGCCAGCGCCAGTTGAGCCGAAGTCACTACATAAGTTACCAAATCCGCCAGAGATGCTGCCAGAAAAATTGCCAATGTTTGTTTACCGCTGGTTTTCATCACCAGTTGATAAATGCCGTAAGCGACGAATGGGCCCACTACTGCCATTGAAACGGCGTTTGCTCCCAAGGTGGTTAAGCCGCCATGAGCCAAGAGCAACGCTTGAAATAACAATACCAAAGCGCCGAGAACGGACATCACGGCTGGGCCAAATAAGACTGCGCCTAACCCTGTGCCTGTGGGATGAGAACAACTTCCTGTGACAGAGGGAATTTTCAAAGCCGACAACACGAAGGTAAAAGCCCCAGCTAATGCTAACAGCAATTTAGTTTCTGGATGTTGGCGGGTAATGCGGGTGAGCGATCGCAAACCCCAAATCAAGAAAGGAATAAACACTACCCACCAAAATACAGCCCACTGCACTGGTAAAAATCCTTCCATGATGTGCATTGCCTGAGCAGGATTAGCCGATCCAATTACTAAATAACAACTGAGTCCTGCCATCATTAAAAGGCGCGATCGTTGATATATTTTCATGCTTTTACTAAACGAGAAACTGATTCATTTAATCAAGAAATCACTCTTTTGGTGAAATTTCGCTAACAACTTCATAAAAGTCTGTTAGAGGTGTAGTTGCAAACAAAGGTGTCATTTGTTGCAAAATCTGTTGATAAGCTTCCGATTGATTTTCGCCCATATCTTGTTCGCTTTCCCAGAAAATTATCGCAATCCCTTTATCACTATTGGGAATTTGTAACAAATATGCGCCTTGGAAACCATGATCGTAAGTAGAAATTGCCTTTTCATAAAGTTGTTTAGCTTCTTCAAATTTCCCCGGTTTGAATTCTCCAACAGCTACATAAGCAAACTTATGCCGCAAAAAGTCTAGAAATTCTGACATATCTAATCCTCTTTATCAACCAGTAATGCACAAGATTTTAGTTTACCTTACAACTGTAATTTGGTGAAGTGCTGATGGGAAAACTTTTATCTGACCCTAGAATTTTTCGATTTTCGATCGCCGATTTTAGATTTGTAATTTTATCTGGTTCAGGCTCCGCCCTTGAGGGTGGAATAAATCGAAAATCTGGTACTCTTAACTTTTTGACATAAAATAGTTGACTATTTCCCGTAATACGCTACTTGTAGCATTAGATTGTGTAGTTAGTTTGAGGACATCACCTTTTAATGCACCACTATTTTTCAGACTCATGACTGCATCAGACAAACTATGCCCCATGAAACCAGTAATCAATACTATTAGGTCACAATTGCTTAATTTTGCTTTTAAACAGCCGTGATTTAAATATCTTCTTCTTGACGAGTCAATCTGAACATATTCCTGCAAACCATACCTATTTTTTAATTTCGATAAAACTGCAAATCGAGTGTTTTCATGTCCGCCAACTAAGGCTAACCGAATTCCTGATAAATCTATATTTTCTGATGGTTCGGAAAAATTATGAGTATATTGCAGCAGTTCTTCTTCTAGGTCACGAATATTATTTAAGGCTAATTCATAATCTTGCTTGAGTTGCTCATTTTCAGTTTTTAACTTTAGTTTATCATTTTCTAAATCTTGATTTTCCTGTAAAAGGTACTCTTCAAATTCTTTAGAGTATTTACTAATTTGCTCGGACTCTACTCTAGCGGTTTCCAATGAACTTAAAAGTTCTTTTACTTTGGGATTTCTGGCTAATTTCTTTTCAAGTAACTGAGATTCTCGTTCCGTTTCTTTTAGTTTTTGGTTGAGATTTTCAATCAGTTGCTTTTGTGCCTGAATTTGGTTTTGAAATTCGATTTTCTGCTGCTGGGTAGCTTGCAGATCTTGGCGCATTTCTTCGAGAATTTGGGTTTTATTTTGTTTCTCTATCTCCCAGAGTTCGATTTGCTGCTGTAGTTGGGCGATCGCTTTTTCTCGCTTCTCAATTTCCCCTTGCGCTCCCGTATTTAATGACTGCATTTGTACCAAATCTTTTTGCAGTTGTGCCAAGGTTTTCACCTGTTCTTGCTGCTGTTCTTCCTTTTCAACTAATTCTTTCTCATAGTCAACAATATCCTGTTTTAACTCTTGGATTGACTCCTCTTTCTCTGCTTGTAAACCTCTTATTTCACCAAGAGCTTGCTCTTTTTGAATAATTAATTTCGGAATTAGTTGATTTTTTTCTTGTAACTCTAATTTAAGACGTTCCAGTTCTTCTTGTACCCTTCCCTGCTGCGAACGTTTGTGATATAAAAGTGCTTCAATAAATATCCACGAAGCAACTCCTCCTAATAGATAAAGTCCAGTAGTGAGCAAATAATATCGATGATTGCCAGTTGCACTTAAAGGGTTGAATAACCACTTACTGTAGTCAGCTATAAAGCTTGGTGGAATTCCTCTTACATAGTAAACCCGCCCAATAACTTTGCCTGAGTTAATAATACCAGTAGTAGTTCTTTCTGTAGATCTGGGATTAGAATAATCACTTTCAGACAGCAGGGGCGGTGGATCTCTCAAAACATTATAAGGATGAGCGAGTAAATCGATAACTTTAAGTTGATTTTTCCAAGAAAGCTGAGAATCTGAAGAGTAAATAATTTGTTGCTCTGGGCATTCTTTTACTTCAGTTTTACAATCAGTTACGACTATGCCAAATAATCCATAATTGCTATTAATAGTACGCTGTATTTCTTTCTCATATCCTGCTAATATTAAAGCAGATAATTTTGTCGGCAAAGTATGAGTTAAGATATTGATATCAACTGTCTGCACTTTATAAATGGTGTTATGCCAATAACCTTTATATTGTCCCCAATTTGAAATCATTGCTAAGCTGATGGCAACTGAGCTAATTAAACCGAGCCTACCTAAACTAGCAAATATTATATTCATAATGGCTGTGTTATTTTGTTACAAGCTTTAACTATTACTACGCTATTTATCAATTTCTTTCGTAGTAATATAATTGGGGTATTTCGCTGTTCTTCGTTTCTAGTTAAGCAACTGGCATAATTAGTAGGGTGCGTAAGATTCTAGGATTCGAGAACGTCAGGGTTTGAGTTTCTGACCCACTCTACCACTAATTAAGTTGTAATTTTACGAAAATATCTGTCTTAATAAACATCCTAGACACAGCAAACTGTTTATGTCAAATATTAGTTAATAATTATTTGCATAAATAAACTTTTTTAGATGATTTATTACTATTTTTAATAATTGCTACTTACTTGACCTTCTGCCTTCTGCCTTTTATAAGAAATTCCCAGGTTTTTTTAATTACCTGGGAATCAACTAAATCCTAACTATTATGAGAGAGCAATAGCAGGTTTGTAAGTTTGAACTGCTCGCATATATTGAGCACGTTCAAAGGCTGATTCGTCTGGACAATTGATTTGACTCATACTACCAATCATCTGTTGTACTGACTCATATTCATGCTCAATCATCCAGTGTTTCATTTCATTTTCAATTTCCCGAATATGGGTGATTCCATGACGCATTAACACGGAACAAACTTGAGCAATTTTTGCTCCAGCCATGAGCATTTTAATCACTTCTTGTCCTTTGTGAATCCCGCCTGTTGCTGCCATTTCTGGGAGAATTCTTCCGTACAAAATGGCAATCCAACGCATTGGTAAACGCATGGCTTGGGGTGTACTTAATATGATATTTGGACGAACTTCTAACTCGTCAATATCAATGTCTGGTTGATAGAAACGGTTGAATAAAACGAGTCCATCTGCACCTGATTCTTCTAGGCGTTTTGCCATGTATGCCATGTTGCTGAAGAAAGGACTTAATTTGACAGCAACGGGAATTGTTACGGCTGATTTGACGGCGCGAACAATGTCAATATAATTTTGTTCGACTTGTGCGCCTGTTGTATGGAAATCAGTAGGCACAAAATAGATGTTTAATTCTAGTGCATCTGCGCCTGCTTCTTGGATTTGGCTGGCAAAATCTGTCCATCCGCCGATCGTGCTACCGTTAAGGCTGGCGATAATCGGAATATCAACCATTTGTTTGGCACGGCGAATATGATTTAAATATTCTTCTGTACCGACGTGGAAGATATCTGGTTCGGGAAAATAGGTAAGTGCTTCGGCAAAACTTTCGGCATGATAAGTTAGGTGATGGTGTAATTCTTCCCGTTCTTGGCGAATTTGTTCTTCAAACAAAGAATGCAAAACTACTGCACCTGCACCCGCATCTTCCATTTTTCTAATGTTGTCTACATTCTCGGTCAGGGGTGCTGCGGCTGAAGGTACAATAGGCGATCGCAGCGTTAATCCCAAATAATTAGTAGTTAAATCCATTCTGTTTCTCCTAATAAAATCAGGCTAGCCTTTAAGTTGGGGACTGGGGACTGGGGACTGGGGACTGGGGAAGTTTTGAGTTAGTAAGGGCGGGTTTAGTAGACAGCTTTTGTAACTTACAATCAATCTTTTGACAAAACCCGCCCCTACAGAATTTTTCTGCTTCCTTGACCCCTGTTCCCCTGCCTTTCAATTAACCTTTTAACGCTTCGGGTTTTCCGCCTGTTGTTTCTTCGTCTTTGTTGGAAGTTTCACCATTTTTGCTATGACCAGTATGACCGTTACCGTTAGTAGTATGTAACTGACGGGCGGCTAAATATTGGTACATTTCCCAACGAGAATTTACGTCTTGTTGTGCTTCTTGAAGTAGGCGTTTTGCTTGTTCCGGTTTGCTGGCTGTTAGCATCTTAAACCGAGTTTCAGCGTACATATATTGATCGAGGGGAAGTTTGGGCGATCGACAATCTAATTGCAGCGGATTTTCACCTTTAATTGCTCGTTCTGGATTGTAACGATACAACAGTTTAGCACCAGATTCTACTGCTGCTTTTTGTTGTTGCATTCCAGTGGTCATGTTAATTCCATGAGCAATGCAGTGAGAATAGGCAATAATTAATGATGGGCCGTCGTAAGCTTCTGCTTCTAAGAATGCTCTCAAAGTATGTTCATCTTTTGCGCCCATTGCGACGTTAGCAACGTAAACATTGCCGTAAGTCATCGCAATTAAACCGAGATCTTTCTTAGCAGCAGGTTTTCCAGCAGCGGCGAATTTTGCTACTGCACCACGAGGGGTGGCTTTAGACATTTGTCCGCCAGTATTTGAGTAAACTTCGGTGTCCAAAACTAAGATATTTACGTTACGTCCGCTAGCAATTACATGGTCTAATCCGCCGTAACCAATATCATAAGCCCAACCGTCTCCACCGATGATCCAAACACTCTTCTTGACGAGATAATCTGCGAGGGATTTTAGTTGTTTGGCGTTGGCTTTAACGCTGTTATCCGATGTAGAATTAATTACTTCGTCTAAGCGTTGTTTTAGGGCGGCAACTTTTTCTCGTTGTTCCCAAATGTCGGCTTCGTTCTTTTGTTCGTTGTGAAGGATTTCGATCGCTAAACTTTCCCCAACTTCGCTGGATAATTTCTTCAGTAATTCGGCAGCAAATTCGGTTTGTTTGTCGATCGAGACTCGGAAACCTAAGCCAAATTCGGCGTTGTCTTCAAACAAGGAATTCGACCAAGCTGGGCCTCTTCCATCGGCATTTTGTGTCCAAGGTGTTGTGGGTAAGTTTCCGCCATAAATTGAGGAACAACCTGTGGCGTTGGCAACTACCATGCGATCGCCAAATAACTGACTGACTAATTTCAAGTAAGGAGTTTCGCCACAACCACCGCAAGCGCCTGAGAATTCAAACAAAGGTTCTTGCATTTGTTGTTGACCAATTTTTGTCAACTTCAATTTGCGGCGATCGGGATTTGGCAAGCTTAAGAAATAATCCCAATTTTCCCGTTCTGGTTCTCTTAATGGCAATTGTTCTGCCATATTAATTGCTTTCAGTTTCGGTTGAGATTTATTCTTCGCTGGGCAAACATCCACACAAACACCGCAACCTGTACAATCTTCTGGTGCTACTTGAATGGTGAATTTTAAGCCTTTCCAATCGTGGTCTTTGGCGTTAACACTCTTGAAAGTTTCGGGGGCGTTTTCTAGTTCGCCTTCTTCGTAAACTTTGCTGCGAATTACGCTGTGCGGACATACCATCACGCACTTACCACATTGCACGCAAACATTGGGGTCCCAAACGGGAATTTCTTGGCAAATGTTACGTTTTTCCCATTTCGATGTTCCGGTGGGATAAGTACCGTCAACTGGCAAAGCACTAACGGGAAGTTCATCGCCTTTTTTCGCTAGCATTTGTCCTAATACTTCGCGCACAAATGCGGGTGCTGTGTCGGGTACAGCAGGACGGATGCTAATATTGCTATCGATGCGATCGGGAACTTTTACTTCAAATAAATTGTCCAGACTGTTGTCGATCGCCTTCATGTTTTTCTCGACAATTTCTGGCCCTTTCTTGCCATAAGATTTCTTGACGAACTTCTTAATTTGGGCGATCGCTTCTTCTCTGGGCAATACTCCCGAAAGGGCAAAGAAACAAACCTGCATCACTGTATTAATTCTGCTTCCCATGCCGCTTTCTTTCGCCACTTTATTGGCATCGGAAACAAAGAATTTCAGTTTCTTGTTGACGATCGTTTCTTGAACTGAACGAGGTATTTTACTCCAAACTTCTTCGGGGCCATAAGGACTATTTAACAGGAAAGTTGCTCCCGGTTTGGCGATATGCAACATTTCAAACTGTTCTAAAAATCCCCATTGGTGACAAGCAACAAAATTGGCTTGACTAACTAAATAAATTGAGCGAATTGGATTAGGCCCAAAGCGCAAGTGAGATACTGTTACTGAGCCAGATTTCTTCGAGTCATACACGAAATAACCTTGGGCGTAGTTATCAGTATCTTCGCCAATAATTTTGATTGAGTTTTTGTTCGCACCGACAGTTCCATCAGCACCTAAACCATAGAATACTGCCCGAACTACGCTATCTGGTTCGATGCTAAATTCTGGGTCATATTCTAAGCTGGTGTGGGTCAAATCGTCGTTAATTCCCACTGTAAAATGATTCTTCGGTTCGGCAACAGCGAGATTATCAAATACAGCTTTAATCATCGCTGGGGTGAATTCTTTGGATGATAAACCGTAGCGTCCACCTACTACTTTAATGCCAGTCCGATTTTCTTCGGTTAAAGCAGTAATTACATCCAAATAGAGAGGGTCGCCACCTGCGCCCGGTTCTTTGCAGCGGTCTAAAACGGCGATCGATTTAACTGTTGCTGGTAATGCTGCTACTAAGCGTTTGGCATCAAACGGACGATACAATCTAACTTTTAATACCCCAATTTTTTCGCCGGAATTGTTGAGATAATCGACGGTTTCATGGGCAGCTTCGCAACCGGAACCCATTAAAATAATTACTTTTTCCGCTGCGGGATCGCCGTGATATTCATACAGTTGATATTGCCGTCCAGTTAGTTTGGCAAATTCATCCATTACTTTTTGGGTAATGTCTGGACAAGCTGAATAATAAGGATTAACTGTTTCCCTGGCTTGGAAATAAACGTCGGGGTTTTGAGCAGTTCCTCTTAATACTGGGCGATCGGGTGTTAATGCTCTTTCGCGATGAGCAAATACTAACTCATCGGAAATTAGCGATCGCATATCATCTTCGGTCAACAATTCTACTTTTTGAACTTCGTGCGAAGTGCGGAAACCGTCAAAGAAATGTAGGAAAGGAATTCTTGATTCTAAACTAGCTGCGGTGGAAATTAAGGCGAAATCATGCGCTTCTTGCACTGATGCCGAACACAACATGGCAAAGCCAGTGGAACGGGCTGACATCACATCGCTATGATCGCCAAAAATCGAAAGTGCTTGGGCAGCTAAACTACGGGCAGCAATATGAAATACTGTAGGCGTTAATTCCCCAGCAATTTTATACATATTGGGGATCATTAATAATAATCCCTGAGATGCAGTAAATGTTGTTGTTAATGAGCCTGTTTGTAGCGCCCCATGAACTGCACCAGCAACGCCACCTTCGCTTTGCATTTCTACTACTGATGGCACTGTTCCCCAGATGTTGGGTTTAGTTTCTGATGTCCACGCATCCGCCCATTCTCCCATCGGTGAAGATGGTGTAATCGGATAAATGGCAATTACTTCATTTAGACGGTAGGCAACATAAGCTACTGCCTCGTTACCGTCGATCGTTGCATAAGTTCTTGTAGTCATTATCTCAAACCTTTGTTAGCCACTAGGTTTTGCTGGTTTTTTTACAGAATTCCGTTGTTATTTTTTATCCGCCTAAATTCTGTAAGACTTGTTTATCTTTGGCTAAAATCATCCATATTTTTTGAACTTTACACTATTAGGAACACGGTGATTATTTAGCCTGATTAAAACAACGTTTCCGTTGCTTTTTTGTTGATAAACCAGATCCGAAATCAACCCAATCCTTTACTCATAAGCATTATCGGAGAAATTTTCAGGGAACTTTCCCAATACTCCTTACTTCTATCATCTAACCAAAGATGGATTATAGGGACAAGTTTTTAGTATTTCTTAACCCTGTATCAAGATTTGGTAACATTTTATGAAATTAATAGAAATGGATGTAAGCTTGGCAACCGATCGCTCGCTGACAACCGACAATTAGAGAGACTAATATCCTCTCTAAGTGATAAATACACTCAATTATTTAGTCTGATTTGATACTAATGACAGCTAAATCTGTAAGTCTTTGTTTAGCGGCTTCTCAGTCAATAATACTCAGGACAAAGCATACATGAACTGCTTTTAAATTGCTCTTAATACTGCCATAATCTATATCCAAAAATTGCTGCTATTAAGGCATTATGAAATTTTGCTAAAATTATGGGGATTGGCAATTTTTGATTGATATCATTAATACTCTCTAAGAAATACTAGTGCTAGAAAGCGACGCTCGATGAAACAAGAATCTCCCGCCACAGCGTCGCTTGGCGGTGAGAGTGTCAATACCATTAACTAAACAGCTACCAACCTAAGCCGGGACAAATTAGTTCCCTGTTCAGAAGTTCTCTGTTACCTTCTTTCACTAAAATGTCCGGCTCGATTACTGATAGTTGCTAAACATCATATATCCGAGCTTCTTGAGCATCTGGAAATTCCCTGCAATACTTTTCAAAAGCTGTTTCTTCCAGTTTTCTGGCGCGTTGGTGGGCTGCTTCAGCTTCAAGTTCTTCAACCACATCCCAAGCAACAGCACATTCTCTGGAATTTGCGCCTTTTTCGGCACAAATAGCGCGGGCATTTTCAACTGCTTTTTGAATTTCTTGTTCGAGGAAACTTTGTTTCGGACGTTCTACAAAGTCGCCTTTACAGAGAATATCGGAAATGGAAATTATGCCCAACAATTTATCTTTAATTACTGGTGCAATGCGAATGTTAGTATTAGCAAATAACCGAGCTACATATTCTGCACCCAGGTCAGGATTGACCACAACGCAAGGTTTGGTCATAATTTCATAAACACGCACTTTTTTCGGGTCTAGACCAAAAGCTGCTACTTTGTAAACAATGTCGCTGTCTGTGACTATGCCGTAAGCATCTTGGTCGTGGCGACGCTCTACAATCAGAGTGTGCAACCCTTTTTCCCGCATCAATTTTACTGCTTCCGCCGCTGTCGCTGAACCACGAATCGTGACAACTTCTTTGGTCATAATTTCTGATGCTTTTAACATTTGTCTACCTCTAATTCTGATCGATCGCCATTAGTAATTATTCCTGAAATAGGAGTTATTTGTCAAAGACTAATGGCTCAAAACGTTAGTACTAAATTGATGAACGATGTGTTTTTTATAACAACTATTTAGATCATAATCCGCAGGGCAAACTAAATTACCGACGTTTTCAATAATTAACAATTGGATACCTAGAAGGTAAATTTTTGTAATCGCCTTGGCTACCATATCAGCTGCTAGATGGCAGAGATTTTCGGTAGTGATTTGAAAAACCTGTATGCTAGTTTTCCCTAAGTATTGAGCATCATTGTCAGTTTCCGAATCTCCTACAACTACCGCTGTGAGAATGCAACTTTCCTATTCGGAAATACAACACTATTTTTCCCGATCTGGGAAAAGAAAAAACATTTAAAAACCCAAGATTTTTTTAAAAAATAATTCCGATTTTGTTCCAGTTGATTGGCGATCGGCTTGTTCTATTGCGATCGCCAAAGCATTTTTAACAAACAAACTTCGTATTTACTCCTCTGAAATCTACCTGAAGCAGGGAAGATTTGTAGAAGTTAACTTTCGTGATGGTGAGTTTGTTGACGGAGGATAAAATCGATTTCTTCTAAAGCTTCAGAAACTCCTTGTTCGGCAACTGAAGAAAGGGTTTCTCCCATTTCAAAATTAACTGCTGGGACGTTGATACACCAAGCATGAGGATGATGGTTGTAAAGATTTTGGGAAAGGGCGAGAAGCGATCGAGGATCGATATGATGGGTCATAGTTTTCCCCATTTCTTCTGGTTCTACTGTTAATACTTGCACTTCCTTAACATCAGGTAATTTACAAGCATCGACAAAAATTACACCATAAACATCTTTAATTGTCTCAGCAATTTCTGGAGTTAATTGATGTAAAGCTAAAGATTTTACATTTGGCACACCCCAAGTTTCTACTTCCTTAGCAACGCGAGGACCAATACCATCATCACCGCGTAAATCATTGCCGTAACCAATGACAATGAAAGACCTGTTTAAAGTTTGTAATGTTGCAGAAAGATTACAATTCATAGCTGATGCCAAAAATTACTACTGGGTATTTTAACAGTACTCTAAGGTAACTTCCTTTTGTTTTGCTTGCAACAATTTTACTAATTCTTCTACCAAGTTACGGCGAATCGAAATATTTTTGGGTAACAGGGGATTTTGATAAAAATCGTTAATTTTCTGCCCCACTAAAAACAAAATAGAATCAGCATCTAAGATTTCTCTAGCTAACATTACTGCGCCATTGCTATCTATTGGCAATCTGGAAGAGTCACAGTTGCTATTTCTTAAGAGTTCGATCGCCTTAGAAATAGTTAATATTCCTTCAGTCACTAAATCTATCTCTTTCAATTTACCAATTGGCGGCAGATCCTTTCGCATTGTCGCAATATCCATTTCAATAGTTTCACCGAGAAATTTAGCCACAATATTACCAGTCGTCCCGCCACAAATTACCTTTCGCCCATCAAAATTTAATAATCTATCCACATAAATTTTATCTTTACTTGTTTCCAAAGGTGGGCCAGTAAACACCATCAAAGGATTTCTTTTGCGAAAGTATAACCCAACAAAGGTAGCATCATCCCCCATTTTACCTCGGTAAAGAGAATGAGTTTCGCTAATTACATGATGAACAATATTTCGGGCTGTATTTGCTTGCCTAACAAACAAATCTTCAATATATTTAGAAATACTTTCCCAACCCCAACCAAAATTTAGAGTTTCTCCCAATCCAGCGTAAAGTACCCCATCACTAACAGCGCCCAAAAAATCACCTCTTTCCAAATCACCCTCACAAAAGGTAATTTTCTTATCTAAAATTTGTTCTTTTTTAGATTCTAATTGAACTAACTTTCCTTGCTTTAAATAGAAAATAGCAGGATTGTCGAAATTAATTACTTTAAACCTGTTAGTTTCGTGGTCGATTTGAATTACTGTAAAAGTAGCGTAAGCAATTTTTCTCACCTGACAGATAGGTAAAGTACCGATTACAGTTTTAATCACCTCCTCAAGTGGCAAATCGGCATTCAACATCGTGATCAAGATTTCTGCTGTGAGAGTCGCGAGAATATTTGCTTTTACGCCACTTCCTAAACCGTCAGATAAAACAATTGTCGTCTTAGTTCCAGTCCTGCGAAATTTAACTTTATCGCCGCAAAGTTCCTCCCCCTTTTTATTCAAACTGAGCTCGCAAATATCCAGAAAATTATCCATCTTCCGAAATCTCCCGTTCTAGCATTTTGACAATTTTAAATAGACTAACCTTGGTTTCTGCCGTAGTTTCTCCTAGTAATCCGGCGATTTGTTGGACTACTTTCATTTGATTATCTACCACTTCATTTACTTTAGCTAATGTCTCACTTTTTAGCTTCATCATTTCTTTTTCTCGATGGATTTCATGGGTAATATCCACCATGATACAGGCGATCAAATCTTCATCTGGAATCGGAAAAATCACCTCTTTTACATACATATCAAGTTCCGAGTATTCTACTTCTGGAACTCGAATTACCTGTTTTTTTTCCCAGGCTTTTTTAAAATTTTTCACATCATTGAGAACTACTGTTGCTGGTTGACCAATGATTTCCTCTCGGTCTACTTGAAACATTCGACCAAATGCGGGATTAACCAGCGTAATTTGCATTGATTGATCGATCACAATTAAGCCGTTTGGGTCATATTCCCAGAGAAGTTCCCAAAGAGACTTTTCACTTCTTTTCAACACATTATCTCCTCCCATTTAAGCTATATTTGGCAAAATTTCTTCAAGGAATTTTTGCTCAATGTTATCTGGACTAATCTTGATAAATACCTTTTCTCGGAATTTCATGACAATGCCATCACTACAAGTTTCCAAGCAGAAAGAACCTTTTAACTCTACCTTGTCTTCCAAATGATATTCGGTAATCATACTTTGGAGTTTGGGTAAGACTTCATAAACTCCTAATTGATGACAAGCCGAACCCATACATAAATATAAATTCTCTTTTTCCATTGGTCATTTTTTATGCTTCATTAGTTATTGATTTAGTGGAGAGTGGAAAATTTCCACCCCCCCCACCTAAGTTAAGTCAAATGTCCGATCTATAGCTAATTCAGGTGTCGCTATTCAATAATCAAGTGTGATGATGCGTCCCTGAGTAAAGTTAAAGAAATTGGCTTTATTTGCTATATTTGCACCAGACATCAAATCAGTAGGCGTTTTTCCAGCTGCTTTTAAACAAGTTGGACAAACCTGCAATTTTACTCCTTTATCTGCCAATTTTTTCAGGAGTGTTTTTGAGGAAGGAAAATCACGGAATGTGATGTCTTGAGAATTGTTTACCACTGCTTCGACACCTTTAATATCGAAGTAGATTAAAACGTCTTTATCTTCAGACATCTTATCAGCCATAGTCAGCGCCATCAACAATCGCTGAGGATTATCTGTGCCATGACTGACATGAATAAAAACACCATCTTTGACAGTAGTTGCTTGTGAAATTGTCTCAGTTTGCTGATTTTGAAACACCTTAGCACCTTTAACTTGATAGGTGGCAACGCCTAAAATCAAAGTGGTAATGCCGAGAACTACAAAGCTTTTATGCCAAGGATTTTGTGTGTTCATTTTCCTCTCCTTTTCCTAAACTAATTGGAAAAGTTTGACATCGCCTTAATTTATATTTATTGACGATAAACTTCGTTAACAACAGTGCCATTTGCGGCAATTAATTCGATATGCAATGGCATTTGTCCAACTGCGTGAGTGGAACAACTTAAGCAGGGATCAAAGGCGCGAATTCCGGCTTCGACACGGTTTAACATTCCTTCGGGAATTTCGTTGCCGTGAATGTAATGTTTAGCAATTTGGGCGACGGTTTTGTTCATTGCTAAATTATTTTGTCCGGTAGCAATGATTAGGTTAACTTTTTGAATTAAGCCGTTTTCATCTACCTGATAATGATGGAATAATGTGCCTCTTGGTGCTTCGCTAACACCAACTGCTTCTAAATTATTAACACCTGCATCGGCGCGAACTCGACTGGAAACTACGTCGGGATCTTCTACAAGTTGTTCAATTTTGTCGATCGCAGCCATAATTTCCACTAATCTGGCATAGTGATAGAAGAAGGAAGAATTTGCTGCTTTTCCACCTGCGCGATCGCGAAATTCCTGCAATTCTTTATCTGCTGCTGGCGTACCAATATTATGACAAACATTCAGTCTTGCTAATGGTCCAACCCGATACATTCCATCAGGATAACCTAAAGGTTTGTAATAAGGAAATTTCAGGTAAGACCAAGTTTCCACTGCTTCACCAATGAAGTCTTGGTAATTATCTTCACTCAGTCCGTCAGCAACAATATTGCCTTCACTATCGACAAAACGTAAGTGTCCGTCGTAATGTTCCCACTCACCATTTTTGCCAACTAAACCCATATATAAAGATGGGAAATTCCCGAAAGCTTGAACCTCTGTAGTGAGATTATCTAGCATCCCTTTAAACAGATTTAAAGCCATTTCTATGGTGCTGCGAGATTCGGGTAAGCGATCGCGAATCCACGTTCTTCCTTCTTCGGAAAGAGGCGATCGCACACCACCAGGAACCGCCCAAGCAGCGTGAATTTTCCTCGCCCCCAAAATCTCAATAATTTGTTGTCCAAACTGACGCAAACGAATACCTTTTCTAGCTAATTCTGCATCAGCGGCAATTAAACCAAACACATTTCTAGTTGCGGGATCGCTATCCCATCCTAACAAGAAATCCGGGCTACTAAGATGGAAAAAACTCAAAGCATGAGACTGAGTAATTTGCGCTAAATTCATCATTCGACGCAATTTATCTGCTGCTGGGGGAATTTTTACAGATAAAATTTTGTCGCCAGTTTTTGCCGAAGCTAACAAGTGACTTACCGGACAAATCCCACAAATTCTCGCGGTAATTCCTGCCATTTCAGCCATTGGGCGACCTTCGCAGAACTTCTCAAAACCGCGAAATTCTACCACATGAAATCGGGCATCATCTACTTCGCCAGCATCATCTAAAAAAATCGAAATTTTAGCGTGACCTTCAATGCGTGTAACCGGATCGATAACTACTGTTTTGGACATAAAATCCTCTTGAATCGGTGATCAAATTGCTTAACTACGACAGGGGTGGTTTTCTCTACTTTGTGTCCAAGGTTGTTGGTTATTCCACACTCCTAAACCTGCTTTTCTTGCTGCTGCTTCTGCACTTAATAAATCATTGCGAGAACCAGAACAAATATTGAGATGTTTGCAATAAGCGACAGCTTTACCTTCTCTTACCATTTGAATATTTACAGAATTTCTGCCCTTTAATACTTCAGCAACTATGCGATTTCCTGCCGTTGTATTTGTATCTTTTACGATAATATTTGTTCCGCGAGGCAGTAATTGTCTAAGTCGGTCTTTTGCTTGTTCATAGAATGGATTTTGTCCCCTTTCTGGCGTATCAATGCAGGCAAGTCTAATTCTACATTGTTGAGAATTGTTGTTTATTGGTAATCTGCATTGCTCCATTTTTACATTTAGGGTATCACCATCTACAACACTAATAACTGTAGCCGACTGTGTACTTAGAGAAGCTAAGGAAGTGTTTCCCCAAAATTGGCTAATGATGCCACTGATAAGTAAAAGTAGCAGGAGAGTAATTAGCCCTTGCCAAAACAGGTGATTTTTGTAGTTTTTCCTACTCATAAAAACCTTATTTTTAACTTTTACTATCAGTGAACTTAGTCATGAGTCATTTGTTATCTTTAACTTCCGAACCAATGACCAATGATAATTAACCAAATTTGAGCATTTCTCGCCCTTCCATTACAGGTTTTTCTCCTTTCAAAAGTGGCTCTAATGCAGCTTGAATTCTTGATGCAGAAGGTGGACATCCGGGCAAGAACATATCAACTTGAATTACCTCATGTACCGGACGCACTTTATCAAGTAATTCCGGGACAATACCAGGGAATTTTGGCAATTGAGGAGTGGTATCTCCCAATTCCAAATAACAGCGTCTTAACACTGGATCGGTCCCTTTAATCATATTTCGCATCGCTGGAACATTAGCCGTAACAGCACAATCACCGAAAGAAACTAAAAATTTAGTTCTCTCTCTCACTTTGAGAATTAATTCCAAATTATCCTCATTAGCAATTCCACCTTCCACAAAACAAACATCCACATTTTCGGGATATTCTTTAATATCAGAACCCACAGGACTGTAAACCACATCGACTTTTTCGGCTAAATCAATTAACCATTCATCTAAGTCGAGAAAAGACATGTGGCAACCCGAACAACCAGCCAACCAAACTGTAGCGAATCTTATCTTGTCCATTGTTTTTGCTCCCGTGCGGTAACGATGAAATCTAACTTGCTGCGATCGCGATCCATTTCTGCCACAGTTGCGCCCTTACGGAAGATCGCCCCAGTCGGACAAGCTTCCACACATTTACCGCAACTAGTGCAAGCATCCACCGTGCCCCAAGGTTGATTTAAACCAGTAATCACCTTAGCAGCAGCGCCACGAAAACCCACATCCCAAACGTGAGCACCTTCAATTTCATCGCAAACTCTCACGCATCTAGTACATAACACACAGCGGTTATGATCGATGCCAAACTTATTATGAGAAACATCCACATCGCGTTCCGGGAAACGATAAGGAAAACGGGAATGATCCATCCCCATTTCTATTGCCAAATTTTGCAATTCACAATTCCCATTCGCCACACAAACCGCACAAACATGATTACCTTCAGCAAACAACATTTCGATAATCATTCGGCGATATTCCTTCAGCTTCGGAGTGTCTGTTTGCACATCCATTCCTTCAGCAACTTCGGTTACACAAGCAGGTAAAAGGCGATTAGTTCCTGTCATTTCCACCAAACATAACCGACAAGCACCGATATCAGTAATTCCATCCAAATGGCACAAAGTCGGAATTCTGATCCCTGCTTCCTTCGCTGCTTGTAATAACGTTGCGCCCTCTTCGATCGCTATTTCCTTACCATCAATTTTTAACGTCTTAACAGGCATAAAACCTCCATTCTCTTCTCTGCGTCCTCTGCGTCTTTAGCGGTTCAAATTATTCAAATTCCTAACCATGAACAGCAACCTTGCCATTAAGAACTCCCGGCTTTAACAAAGCCAAATATTCATCACGGAAATAACGCAAAGTGCTCAAAACTGGATTAGGTGCCGACTGACCTAAACCGCACAAACTAGTAAACTTAACCATCTCGCAAAGTTCTTCCAACTTCACCAAATCGATCTCCGTCGCTTCCCCGTGCAAAATCTTATTTAAAGCTTGATACATCTGCACCGTACCAGCACGGCAAGGAATACATTTTCCACAAGTTTCGCCCCGACAAAATTCCATATAAAATCGGGCAACTTCCACCATACTTGTATCTTGATCCATCACCACCATCCCGCCAGAACCCATCATCGATCCGACTTTAGCCAGTGATTCATAATCAACAGAAGTATCCAACAAAGAAGCCGGAATACAACCACCAGAAGGGCCACCTGTTTGTACAGCTTTCACTTTGCCACCTGGAATTCCGCCGCCCATTTCTTCGACAATTTCGCGCAAAGTAATGCCCATTGGCACTTCAATTAAACCGTTATTTTGCACTTTTCCAGTCAGAGCAAAAATCTTGGTGCCTTTGCTTTTTTCCGTGCCAATACCAGCGTACCATTCTGCACCTTCGCGGATAATTACAGCAATATTTGCGAAGGTTTCCACGTTATTAATTAAGGTGGGATTACCCCAAATTCCCGATTGTGCTGGGTAAGGGGGACGAGGACGAGGATTACCTCTACCGCCTTCAATGGAAGCAATTAAAGCTGTTTCTTCCCCGCAAACAAATGCACCTGCACCGATGCGAATGTTCACTTTAAAATCAAAATTTGATTCAAAGATTTGACTGCCTAAAACTCCGTATCTCTTCGCTTGTTTGATGGCAGTTTCTAATCTTTCAATGGCTAAAGGATACTCGGCGCGAACGTAAATGTAACCTTCATTTGCTCCGATCGCATAAGCGGCGATCGCCATTCCTTCCAAAACTCGATGGGGATCGCTTTCTAAGACCGATCGATCCATAAATGCGCCGGGATCGCCTTCATCACCATTGCAAACTACAAACTTTTGACCGGGAGGCATTTTCGCCACAGTTGCCCATTTCAAACCTGTGGGATAACCTGCGCCACCTCGACCCCGCAAACCGCTGTTAGAAATTTCCTCTATTACTTGTTGAGGTGTAAAATCATGAATTACTTTGTAGAGTGATTGATAGCCACCAGCAGCAATATATTCTTCGATTTTTTCGGGATCAATTTTGCCGCTAGTTTCCCGAACAATTCTTACTTGACGGGCAAAAAATGGATGATTTAAATCTCCTTCCGCCGCAGTAGCTACACCACCATTTAAAGCACTAATAATACTCCCAGCATCGTTAGGTGTAACTTGTTCATAAAGTTTTTCTTGGGAGTCAATTTCTACTAATGGGCCATTGCCACAAAAACCCATGCAACCAACGCCGACAACTTGCACGCGATCGCTCATTCCCTGCTCTTTAACTGCCGCTTCCAAATTCTTTTTCACTCCCATAGAATTGGCAGCCCGACAACCTGTAGAAGTGCAGCAATGAACGCGAATTTCTTTCTGGCTAGCACGTTCTTTTTCCGCAATTTCATGCAATTCTGTGATGTCCATAGTCGTTAAATCACTAATTCGTCAATACTATTTGGTAATTGGTAACTTTCCCTGGGATTAATTAGCAATTACCCCTGATTAACTCCCCAGCCTTTGATTTTTTCTAGGGCTTCTTCTGGCGTAACTTTACCCGCTACTGTGCCATCAAAAACTACTGCTGGTGCAATACCGCAAGCACCAATACAACGTGCTGACATTAGCGACATTTGTCCATCTGGAGTAGTTTCCCCTTGATGAATTCCAGTTTTTTGTTCCAGTGCTTCTAAGACTTGTCCACTACCTTTTACATAACAAGCAGTACCTAAGCAAACTACACAACTATGAGCACCACTCGGTTTTAAAGAAAACAGATGATAAAATGTGGCGACACCATAGACACGGCTTAAAGGTAACTTCAATCCTCTGGCAATATAGACTAATACATCTTCTTCTAAATAACCAAATGATTCTTGTGCTTTATGTAGTACTTCTATTAAGGCATCTTGACGATATTGATTACGTTTCATCGTAATATCCAATGCCTTGAAACGCTTATCTCCACTGGGATGTTCTTTCGTGGCTTTTTGTGGGTTCTTTGTTGTTGTAGACTGCATAGTTTATTTCCTTACGGTTTCGCGCTAGTGCAAGAAAGCACAGGTCAGAAGACAGCAGGCAGAAGAAAGAAGGAAACAAGTATTTTATCTAAAGCTGTTTCACTTGTTTTCAACTGTATGCTTATTTCTACCATGCTGCACTAGTATCTTTTGATGCCCAAAGCTTTTTTTAAGCTCTTAACACTTCAACAAGTCAAGTTTGTTTAGCTTAATCTTTTCTTTCCTTTTTGTTAATCAATTCTTGAAGAAAAGACGGGCTTTTAGCTATCTAACTGGTCTTTTATCATTGTGAACTTGAGACTGTATGCTGGCTGTCGCTCCTGTTCTTAATTACATAACTATCTTTATTGCTTCTGACTTTAGTTTTGCATAATTACTTTCATTTGTGCCTATTTAAACAGCATTATTTAATATTTGTAAATTTTCTATCGGTAAATTTCCCAATGATTTTCGATAAAATAATATATATTGAGTTAAGTTGCGATTTAATAAATGACGACTGAGATTAGCAATATTTCTAAATAAACAACATTTATGTAGTTAAAAGGTAGAAAGCAAAGAGTTAGATAAACAAACCCCGCACTTTAATAGTACAGGGAAAGGAGATGAACAATTTTTTATTACCGGACAAGAGCTATAAATTAGCAAGATTTTGGTTTAAATTTCGGCAATTTATCCGTAGATACACTAATGTTTTACTACTCTACTACTACTGTTGTGCCTACTTTCACCAATTCAAATAACGCTACGACATCGCGATTTCGCATTCTGACGCAACCGTGGGAAACGGCTTGACCCATGACTCGTTCATTAGGAGTACCATGAAAACCAATGGTGTTTTTACCATCAGTCCAAAAACCAATCCATCTAACACCTAAAGGATTAGTTGGCCCAGGAGGAAAAATTTTTCCATTCCAAGGATGTTGCCAAGCAGGATCTTTGACCATTTGTATGACTTTGAATTTACCCTTGGGAGTTTCCCAGCCAGGTTTGCCGATCGCAATTTGAAAACTAGTCTTTACCTTATTCCCCCGGTAAACATAAACCCGACGTTCTTTTAACTTAATCTTCAACCAAGTATCTTCAACTGGACTAACAGGCGGTGGTTGCACAGTCCCGGGACTTTGAGTTGGTAATGGAGTAATGGGTACTATGTGACCTAGAGGCATTGGCTGACTTTTAGTAAGTTCTACCTGCTTATTCCTAGAGATAGAGGCTGTAGCCTGCTGTTGAGTCCAGAATGTTAAAAATGCTGCACTAAAGCAGATTAGCAGGAAGCTCTTAGTTAATGCTTCTCCTCTCACCATTCCTTTCATTTGTGATTCCTAGCAAACGATATAACGAGACTTCAGACATATACCAGCTTGTCGGTTAGATCTTATAGTATTTTAATTTCCTATTCATGCTTTTTTAGTCAAAGATCCGCTATGTTAAATCAAGCTCTCTTGACTTCCGGTATACCTGTTCGCGTGGCGTACCGGAAGTATTAAGGTTAGTAACCAGATGAATTGCTCTTGACAAATAAACCGACCATCTGGAAACATTCTGGAGTAATTCATGTTAGGATTCAATTGGTCAAAGAATAGAGTCTGAGCGCGAAAAACCAGGTGCAAAGGACAAGTTCAAAGCCAAAGACGCGAGCAGTACGGTAGGGCATACCGGATTTTAAGCCTGTGAAGAGTGAGTAAGACTCGTTAATTTTGACATTAAAAAGCATCGCTCGATGAATCAGGAATCCCACGCTAATTGCTTGCGATGTAGCAGTGGGAGTGTCAAGAAGTGCTATTTGCTGTAGATGGGCTTTCTGCGGTTCTAAATAGCGCAAAAAAAGCCAGGTATTATTACCTGTCTATCCGCGACCAGTGTCTATATAATAAAGTTCCCAAAAAAGCAACTACCTCTGGCAACTGGTGAATTTTTAGTAGATATGCTCCGGGTAGCTACCAAGAACCAAGCAAAAGAGTTCTGTCTGTAGCAAATTCGTCTCCAAGTGAGGTTGAAATGGATGTGAGGAAAGTGAACGCATTGGTAAGTAGGGGGGCATTGCTATTGCTGACCCTGCTGGCAGTGCATCCAGCGATCGCTGCTGAACCACCAAGTACGAAACAACGAAGTTTTTGTGAATCCCAACAAGGGAAAACCGACAGTCGTCTGAAATTAGAAACAGGCGAAAAGCTGATTGGCAGAATCGTCAGTATTGTCGGCGATATAGCCACAATTAAAGCGGAAGACGGTCAATTTGAAGATGTCAGGCTGGATTTGGTGGATGCCGCCGTCCTGCCATTGCGACCGGGAACGCTGGTGGAAGCTACAAGATTAGATTGCGGTTTCGAGGTGAGATTGTATAGACCACCGATTGCGGTAACACCGCCGCCGCCGCCGCCACCGCCGCCGCCGCCACCGCCGCCGCCACCGCCGCCGCCGCCACCACCACCGCCGCCGCCACCACCGCCGCCGCCACCACCACCGCCACCGCCACCAATTCGCGGTCTCTGGTAATTAGGAGTGGATTTGGTGTACTAAATTCAAGAATTGCTTAAGAAGTGATACCGTCAATTAAAAAGGCGGTGTCACTTCTGATTTTTGCGGGACAATCATTTGTAGCAAATTGCAAAAGAAACGATATAATCCCAACTGAGTTTGTAGGTTTGTAGTAATGACTTCAGTCGTTGGCAAGGATGGGGTAGTGAAAAGTAAATTAGTGGATAGACTGCGACTGAGTGTGGCAGTTTCAGCTGCAAATACAATTACTTATATAATTCGATCGCTAAAACTAGGCGCAGCAAGTGTTTTACCTGGTGAAATTGCAAGTAAGATTCAACCGAAGATTTTATCTTTGTTAAGTCGCCAAGTGAAGTATGGCGTAATTATGATTGCGGGGACGAATGGGAAAACTACAACTTCGCGGTTGCTGCGAAAAATGTTAGAAAATCAAGGTTGGCGAGTTGTACATAATGAAGCTGGCGCGAATTTAGAAAATGGTTTAGCGACGGCGTTAATTGAAAGAACTAATTTGTTCGGTAAGTTAAAGGCAGATTACGCGATTTTAGAAGTTGATGAAAATGTAATTCCCAAGGTTTTACCGAAGATTCAACCGAAGTTTATTTTATGTTTGAATTTGTTTCGAGATCAGTTGGATAGATACGGTGAAGTTGATACAATTAGTCAGCGTTGGTCGAAAGCGATCGCACCTCTCCCCGCAGATACAGTAATTATTGCGAACGCTGACGATCCAACTTTATCTCATTTAGGGCAAAAGTTACAGCAAAAAGTTCTATTTTTTGGCTTAAGCGAACCGCAATATTATTTAGATGAAATTCCGCACGCTGTAGACTCAATTTACTGTCCAAGTTGCGGTGAGTCTTTAAATTATCAAGGGGTTTATCTTTCCCATTTGGGTGATTTTGATTGTCGGAATTGTGGATTTAAAAAGAGCCAAGTTAACATTGATAGTCGCAAATGGCCGCAAATTCTCATCGGTCTTTACAATAAATATAATACTCTAGCGGCTATTTTATTAGCACAACAAATCGGCGTTGCAGAAAGCGTAATTTTAGAGACAATTAAAACCTTTGAAGCGGCTTTTGGACGGGCGGAAGAATTAGAAATTTCGGGTAAGAAAGTGCGGATTTTGTTAGCGAAAAATCCGGTGGGAATGAATGAAACAATTCGCACGGTGAATGAAATTAAAAAAGCTGGGGGTGCAGCTACTACTTTGATGGTTTTAAATGACAGAATTCCCGACGGTACTGATGTTTCTTGGATTTGGGATGTAGACACGGAAAAGTTGGTAGCTTCGGGGGGAAATATTGTGGTTAGTGGCGATCGAGTTTATGATATGGCGTTACGGATTAAGTATAGCCAAACTAACGGGAACAATGGCTGTAAATTGATCGTCAAGGAGGATTTGTCGGAAGCGATCGCAACTGCATTAGAACACACGCCAATAGGGGAAACTTTACACATTTTACCAACCTATTCGGCAATGTTAGAAGTCCGCGGATTGCTCACAGGTAAACAAATCCTTTAACTTTTCCAGAGTAGTTTATGAAAGTCGCATTGTTAGCTAATCTATTATTAGGTGTTGTCGTCGGTTGGCAAAATCCCAACCTATTTTTAATTGCCCAAGCTGCACCTATAGGATTGGAAAAACAGGTATCACCTAATCAAAAAACTTGTCAAATTTACGCTTATGTAATTGACAAAGATCCCCAAGGTTTGAATGTTCGGGCTAAGCCAAGTACTAGTGGGGAAATTTTAACAAAATTGCCCACAAATACAGATGCGGTGTTAGTTGATATTGTTGCTTCCCAAGGAAATTGGGTATTAATTAACAAAGCTGAAAATGCTGAAGGTAAAACCGTTTTTCAGGGGAAAGGATGGGTTTATGCTTCTAAATTAGGTACTAGTACTCGCGGTTATGATAAAAAGAAAGTTTCGGTTTATTCTAGACCGGATAGAGGTAGAAAGGAAGTAGGAACTATTCCTTCTAGTACGCAAGTAACTTTGTTAGGTTGTCAAGGTAAATGGGCGTTTGTTGGTTATCAAAAAGTCCAAGGTTGGTTAGCAGCTGACGATCAATGTGGTACTCCTTTGACTACTTGTTCTTAGTTTTTTTTAACCGCAGAGACGCAGAGAACGTAGGGAGAAAAGAGGATAGAATTATGAGGAAATCAAAGTTATCTTTAGTTTCATCTGTGTTCATCTGTGTTCATCTGTGTTTCATCTGTGGTTTAATTGAAAATCTTTCGGGATCGGCAAAAACTCCTAGATTAAATAATATTAGTTTGAGTCAGGGGAGAGCGATCGCATTTCCTCAACTATTGCGGCTAAAAGCGATCGTTCGCTTGCAAAACATGGAACTATCACCGCCAAAAGTTTCCGGCGAAGCGACTTTACCAATGCGTTTACTAGAAGGCGGATTAGTTTGGACAATTGATTTAGAATTAGAGGGAAAATCAGGGAGATATTTAGTAGATACTGGTGCAGCAACTTCGATGATTGCAAGTCAACTAAGCAGGGAATTAAATTTAAAAGGAACTGCCATTCCCGGAGAAAGATTACAATTTGCAGTTGCGGGAAATGACTGTTTAAATATGGATGCTACTTTGCATCGTTTACCAAGTATAAAAGCCGAAACTGCCCAAATAAATGATTTAATGGTTTTAGAATTGTCAAAAGCCATAATTCCTGATGAATTAACCGGAGTTTTGGGAATGGACTTTTTTAGTCAGTTCGACTTAATAGTAAATCCCCAAAAACAAGAATTAAAACTTTTGTCGCCTTCCCAGTTACCTACAACAGACAAAAAAAACGCTATTCCCCTGCAAGGTAAACTAGGAGTTATGTTAGCAGAAGTAGAAATTAACGGGAAAGGGCCTTTTACTTTTTTAATTGATACAGGTGCAGAAAGTATTTTTATTTCGCAGCAAGTGGCGGATAAATTAGCTGTCGATCCTAGTAAAATGCAAGATATCAGCGTACAGGGTTTTTGCGGTTTAGAACCTGCAAAAGCTTTGACACTTAACCAAGTTAAAATGCAAAATTACCAATTAAATAATTTAGAAGCAGTAGTTTTAAATACTTCCGTGTTAAAAATGCTTGCAGTTGACGGAATTTTAGGGCAGAATTTCTTAAACCAGTTTGTGCAACACTGGCGATTTGAACAACCTGCAAACGGCAAATTTCCCGCCAGAGGTAGTTTAGTTTTAACCCCATTAAATTCGCAATGAACAATCAAGAAATGGAATTAAAAATTGGCTGGCTTTATCCGACATTGATGAGTACTTATGGCGATCGCGGAAACGTCATCTGCATTCAACAACGTGCCCAATGGCAAGGATTCAATGTACAAATAATTCCTCTAGATTTGCAAGCCTCAGTAACAGAAATTCATCAAGTTGATTTGTTAGTTGGTGGCGGCGCACAAGACAGACAACAAGAAATTGTAATGCGCGATTTAAAAGGCGCAAAAGCTACAGCATTAAGGGAAAAAATCGAAGCTGGAACACCGGGAGTTTTTACCTGTGGCGCACCTCAATTATTAGGTCATTATTATGAACCTGCATTAGGTCAAAGAATTGAAGGTTTAGGATTATTTGACTTTGTGAGTAAGCATCCCGGAATCGAAGCAAAACGCTGTATTGGTAACGTAGTTTTTGAAATTACTGCATCGAAATTAGCTGAAGAATTAAAAGCAATGTTAGGTAAAACACCTGTAATTATTGGTTTTGAAAATCATGGCGGAAGAACTTATTTAGGTAAAGTAGAAGCGTTAGGAAAAGTCATCAGCGGTTACGGAAATAATGGTGAAGATGGGATGGAAGGCGCATTTTATCATAATGCGATCGCTACCTATTCTCACGGCCCAGTTTTACCGAAAAATCCCTTTTTAGCTGATTGGTTGATTAGAACAGCTTTACAACAGAAATATCAAACAACTGTTGATCTGAAAAAATTAGATGATGGATTAGCAATGCAGGCGCGAGAAGCAATGTTTAAAAAGTTAGGAGTTAACGAATTAGCTGCTTGAAAGAAATTGAAAAACCCTGTAGAGACATTATATATAACGTCTCTACAAGGTTTTTCAATAACCCGATCGATTTGCAAAATGCTTGATACATAAAAAATCCCAGTCCCTACGCCAATTCAAACTCTCTGATTGCTGGCAAAAAGTTATTATTTTCATGACTGGGACGACTAAGTTTAATTAAAGCAAAACGCTGCAAAGGCGATAAATTTGCCCATTGTTCAACGGTAATATTTACTCGTTCTTCTTGAGCTTTTCCTAATACATCAGCAGGAATAATTTTGTCATCCATCCAAGCTGGATGTTCTTCAGTTGGTAATTCGGAAGCAGGCGATCCAGTTTGCTTAGTTACTAATTCTTGGAGAAATTCGCGATAGGTTTTTATTTCATTTGGGGTGCTACAGGGTAAGTCTACCAGTGCTTCTCTTTCCGCTAAATTAAAATAATTCCAATGGGATAATTTTAACTTGACTCCGCAAGTGTCCAACTTGTACCTAACCACCATAGGAATACAGCGCAAGCTATTAACAAAATCTGACTCAAATTGAAAGAATTTAGTGTCCATTATGAGTCCTCTTGTTCATAAAGCGAACAATTAAGAAACTAATTGATAAAGCTAAAATAGCGATCGCCAACCCAATTAGTTGTAAACCAGTTACTTCCTTTAAATCTAAAATAATAATTTTCCTGGCAACAGCAATTAAAGAAGTGATAATAACTAGTTCAACTTGAACAGCATGATTTTTTAGGTAAGCGGTGATATTTTCTAGTAGCTCTAAAGCAATTAAAATGTTCAGAAAAAAGCCAAATATTTTAATAATAGTTGTCGTAAAAAAACCTACTGGTTGGTGTAAAAATAAGTCTTGACCTAAAGAAATAATTAAGTCTACAACTGAAATTAAAATAACCGCCACCATTGCCAAAGAAAGGATTTTGGAGACTAGGCTTTCTATAACTTTAATAAAACCTAGAAACTCCTCATCACTAGTCATACGTTTTGCTTGTCTGGATAAGTCCCTGAAAAATCCCATTTTTTATGTTTACTTCACACAGAAGGTGATGCAGAGAGCATACTAGATTTTGGGGATATCAGTAAAGTATCAGCAGAAAGATTATCTGCTGTAACTTTTGCCAATTGTACGGCACAAGCTTTGAGTTCCGGTTCTAAGGAAACTGGACAAGCTTCGGGATGGGTTAAAACGTTGGCTTCTGCGTCTTTTGCCCAAAGTGCGCCCCAGTGCATGGGGACGAAAACTGTGCCAGGGGAGATGTTTTTGGTGATTTTTGCAGGGAAACGGGCAAATCCGCGCCGACTGCGTACTTCTACTAGTTCTTCCTCTTGAATGCTTAATTTTGCGGCATCGCGGGGATGAATTTCGATGAAGGGGTGGGGGTGCATCTGGGTAATTTTCTCTATCCTTCCGGTGCGGGTTTGGGTGTGCCAATGTCCGTACAGTCTGCCTACGGTTAAGACGAAGGGATAGTCTGGGTCTGGTGGTTCTGCTAGTCCGCGGGAGTGGTATGCTGCAAAGCGGGCGCGTCCGTCGGGGGTGTGGAAACGGTTGTCAGTGTAGAGTCGGGCGGGTGCGCCTTCTACGAGATTGCCATCAGCGGGACAGGGCCATTGTTGCGGGCCTTGGGTGTTTAATTTTTCGTGACTTAACCCTGTCATGTCGCAGGGTCGATTTTTGGTTAATCGAACAAATTCGGCGTAAACTTCGGCGGAATTTGTAAATTTAAATTGTTCGGTGAAACCTAAAAGTCTGCCAACTTCGGCAAAGATTTCCCAGTCGGCTTTGGTTTCTCCTGGGCGATCGCGAAATGCCGAACAAAGTGTAACTCGCCGTTCGGAATTGGTCATGGTTCCTGTTTTTTCACTCCACTGGGCAGCGGGTAATAAAACATGGGCATAAGCAGCGGTTTCTGTTGGGTAATAGGCATCTTGATAGACGGTGAAGGGCGATCGCAACAAAGCCTTTTTCGTCCTTTCTAAATCCGGCATACTCACCGCTGGATTTGTTGCCGCAACCCACAAAAATCCCACTTTTCCTGTTTCTAAACCTTCGATCATTTCCCAAACAGAAAGACCAGGTTTAGCGGCAATTCTTCCAGTTGGTAAACCCCAAAGTTCCTCGATTTCAGCGCGATGCTGAGGATTTTTCACCATGCGATAACCTGGGAGAATATGACACAAACCGCCAGCTTCTCTACCTCCCATTGCATTAGGTTGACCAGTCAAAGAAAAAGGCCCTGCCCCTGGTTTTCCGATTTGTCCGGTCATCAAATGCAAGTTATTAATCGTTTGAACTTTGGCAGTTCCTTCGGAAGATTGATTAATCCCCATTGACCACATCGACAAAACGCTTTTTGATTGTCCCCAATAACGGGCAGCGGTTTCTAAATCTGCCAATTCAATGCCGCATTTTTTAGCAACATAATCGGGAGGATATTGGCTAATTACTTCTGCATAAGCGGGGAAATTTGCCGTACATTCATCGATAAATTGGTGGTCAATGTAACCCCAACGTAACAATAAATAGGCAATTCCATTCATTAAATCTATATCAGTTCCGGGTTTAATGGCTAAGTGTAAATCTGCCGCTTCTGCTGTAGTTGTGCGACGCGGATCGACGACAATCATTTTCACTTTGCCGCTATTTTTTTTATGATATTTCCGCAATCTGTTAAATACAATTGGGTGACATTCTGCGGTATTTGTGCCAATTAAAAAAGCACAATTGGTTAATTCTAAATCATCATAACAACAGGGTGGGCCATCTGCGCCAAAACTTTGAATATATCCCGATACTGCGGAGGACATACAAAGGCGAGAATTAGCATCAAAGTTGTTAGTACCGAGACAACCTTTGATGAGTTTTTGAGCTACATAATAATCTTCGGTTTGGAATTGTCCAGAACCATACATACAGATAGAATCTGCACCTTGAGTGTAACGAACAGTTTGAATTCTGTTAACGATCGCGTCCAGTGCTTCATCCCAAGTTACCCGACGAAAAGGTTGATCTAAAGTTTCTCGCATCATGGGATAAAGTAGGCGATCTTTGTTTAAAGATTCGGCAATTGTTGCACCTTTTACACATACCATGCCTTGACTTGAAGGGTGGTTGCGATCGCCTTGTACCTTCCAACTTGGATATCCTTGACTGTCTCTATTTACAGGTTTTCCTGGTTGCGCTGGAGGCGAAACTTCTAAACCACAACCTACACCGCAATATGGACAAAGTGTTTTTTTGGAGTCAGTCATAAATTCATCTAAACCTTATCGTTAATATTTTTAGTGACTAAGGAAAAGTTTTGATTTGTAGGGGCGGGTTTAGTAGAAAACTTTTGCAACTCACAGACAATATGAAGGCAAAACCCGCCCCTAGAGATTTTTCTTGTCTCCTTGTATCCTCTGCCATAGATAGTTTTATAGGTGATTTATATCGATTACCAAATGTTTGCTACAAATGCTTGGGAAAGGGCGGGTTTTGATTTTAATCTGATGGCTGGGTATTCCAGGCTTTTGGCTAAACCCGCCCCTACTTTATTTGTATCAATCATTTAGGTAATCGATATTATTCCCTTGGTTCTTGTTCGTAAGCTAATGTGGGAGGAAGACTAGGTTTTTGCATTTCGGTTTCTGCTGCTTCACCTTCATGATGTGCAGAGAAGGAACCTTTGGGTTCTTTGAGAAAAAACCAACACATAAAGGTAACAATTAACGAACCAACACCCAATGTTTGGAAGAAAATTGTGTTTCCTACTTGTCCTTCAGGTAACAAGCTGAAGAGAGTTAAATAAGCAACTGCACCAACGTTTCCATAAGCACCAACGTTTCCGGCAATTTGTCCTGTAACGCGCCGTTTTACTAAGGGAACGATCGCAAATGTAGAACCTTCTCCTGCTTGCACAAAGAATGAACAAAGCATTACTAACAAGATGGCAAATGGCAACCACCAAGTACCATTAACTCCACCGAATAATAGATAACTAATTCCCATGCAGCCTGTGAGTACAGTCATAGTTAATTTGCGGCTACCAAGTTTGTCGGAAATTAAGCCACCACCCGGACGTGCTGCTAAGTTCATGAAAGCATAAGAAGCGGCGATCGCGCCAGCCATTACTTTATCTAAAGTAAAGGTATTTTCAAAGAATGTAGGTAGCATTGAAACTACTGCTAATTCCGAACCGAAGTTAACAAAATAAGTCAGTTCTAACAAGGCAACTTGGGAAAATTCGTAACGATCTTCTGCGGGATAGCGTTTTGTACCTGCAACTAATTCTTTATTAACAACCCAGCATTTGTAGGATTGGAAAGCGTACAAACAAAATAGGAGAAACCAAGTAATGTAGAGTTGAGTTTCGTTGAAGAAACCGACTATGTTTAAGCGCCAAGCGAGAACAGCAAGAATCCCACTGAGAGGAATATTCATTACCATCAAAAACCAGAAATCTTTTTTAGTGGTAACTTCAATACCGCCATGTTTTTTCGGACGCTGATAAACTTTGCCAGTGGGAGTATCTTGAACGTTGAAGTAGTAAATTGCGCCGTAAACAGCAGCGATGATTCCGGTTAGTGCGATCGCAAATCTCCAGTTAATTTGACCTGCCGCCATTACCGAAGTAACTGTAGCAATTGAAGGTAAAGTAAAAGCCGCTGCTGCTGAACCAAAGTTTCCCCAACCGCCATAAATTCCTTCAGCTAAACCGATTTCTTTCGGAGGAAACCATTCCGCTACCATGCGAATTCCAATCACAAAACCTGCACCAACAATACTTAGTAATAAACGGCTAATTACTAAACTATTGAAGTCTTGAGCAAAGGCAAACATTAAACAGGGAATTGCTGCATACATTAGCAACAAAGAGTAAGTAATTCTCGGCCCATATTTATCTAATACCATACCGATAATAATTCGGGCTGGCACTGTCAAAGCTACGTTACAAATCGCTAAAGTTTTGATTTGACCTACACTTAAACCTAAAGATTCTTGAACTGCTGTGGCGAAAGGAGCAAAGTTAAACCACACCACAAAAGAAAGAAAGAAGGCAAACCAAGTCAAGTGCAAGATGCGATATCTTCCCCGAAATGACCACAATTCACTTAACATTTAACATCCCTCAAAATTGAAAAAACATCGACAAAAAACGAACAGAAGGGTTTAGTGATTTTCGATTTTATAGAAAAGCGATCGAAAATCAAAAGTTCCAAATCTAAAATTAATTAAGCATCAATTACTACTCGCCCAACCGGGTGAGAAATGCAGGTTAAGATAAAACCTTGCTCTTTTTCGCTATCACTGAGAGCATTTGGTTCACCTTCATATTCGACTCCACCTAGTAACAATTTTTGTTTGCAAGTTCCGCAATTTCCCGATCGACAACTGCTAGGAATATCCACACCTTCTGCTTCAGCTACCTCTAGGATAAATTGTTCGCTATTAGAACTAACTTCCTTACCTGATTTAGCGAAAGAAATCACCGTTGGTTGCACAGTTTCAGGAGATTTAGTTTCCTCTGGTGCTTTACCATTAGAATCAACTTCTTCTGCAAAGGAAAGTGTAATTTTCGGTTCTTCTCCCGCAACTTGGGCAGCATTATCTTTTGGTTTAGCGGCAAACTGTTCGATCAGAATTTGGCGCAACAAAGGTTTCAAATCTTCACAAGCAATGCCTTTTTTCACACAAGTTCCTAAATGGGCATCTTTCCCTACTTTTCCGCCCATATAAAGGTCAACACCTTCAAGAGTTTTCCCATCTTTTCTAACTTTAGTTCCCATCAAACCAATGTCAGCAACTTGGGGTTGTCCGCAAGAATTTGGGCAACCAGTCCAATGAATTCTTACAGGTTTAGTAAGAGTTAATTCTGAGTCTAATTCCTGAATCATTGCCAAGGCGCGATTTTTAGTTTCAATTAAGGCGAAACCGCAGAATTGTGCCCCTGTACAAGAAACTAACGCCCGATTTAGAGGTGTGGGATTAATGCTAAATTTTTCCAAAATTGGTTCGGCTAAAAATGCCTCTAATTTGGCATCTGAAATATTGGGAACAATCAGATTTTCTTCAACTGTTAGGCGAATTTCTCCATTGCCATAAACATCTGCGATTCTGGCAAGTTCAAACATATCTGGCGCAAATAAACGCCCAATGGGAATATGTAAACCGACAAAATTTAACCCTGGTTGTTTTTGTTTGAAAACGCCAATATGATCGCGTTTTTCCCAAATAATTTCGTCTTTTGCTGCTGCTTTTGCGAGAGGTTTTCCGAGTTGGTTTTCTACTTCTGTGCGAAATTGTTCTAAACCAATTTCATCAATTAACCACATTAACCGGGATTTTTGTCGATTGGCGCGTAAACCTCGATCGCGAAAAACTTCTAAAATTGCTCTGCACAATCCTACCACATCACTAGGAGGAACCCAAGCATTTAAAGGAATCGCAGCATCGCAACGTTTCGCAGAAAAGAAGCCGCCAACTAATACATTAAAGCCAAAAGTTTCGTTTAAAAATGCTGGAATGAATGCAATGTCGTTAATTTCAGCGTGAACGGAATTGTCGCGACATCCAGCGATCGCAATATTAAACTTCCGAGGTAAATTAGTGAATTCCGAGTTACCTTCACCATGATTAGTGATCGTGTCTTGCACTTGTTGGCAAAGTTCTCTGGTGTCGAATAATTCATCACCATCAATCCCTGCAACAGGCGATCCTGTAATGTTCCGAACGTTATCCATTCCTGACTGCACGCTGGTTAAACCAACGGCTTTCATTTTGCGGAAAATATCCGGTACATCTTCAATGCGAATTCCCCGTAATTGCAGGTTTTGTCTAGTAGTAATATCAGCATTTCCATCACTACCGTAACGTTGGACAATTTCCCCTAAAACCCGCATTTGTTCGCTGTTAATAATGCCGTTTGGTAAACGCAAACGCATCATGAATTTGCCGGGAGTTACGGGACGGAAAAAGATTCCCAACCACTTTAAGCGATATTCGCGATCGCCTTCTTCCATCGCTTCCCAACCAATTCGGGCGAATTCTTCTAATTGGGCTTTGACTGCTAAACCGTCTTTTTCAGCTTTTAATTTTTCAAACTTGTTTTTAGTTTCTTTTGTTACTGATGGGAGAGTACTTGTCATCAGTTATTCCTCCAGTTAATCCCGTTTATTTGGCTTGAAATCTGGTGACTTAACGTTATTATTCCGTCAATTAAAACTTTGCTTACTAAACGCTATTTTTCGTTTCATGCTAGTCGGCTAATCAGGCTGAATTTGTAGATTTTGTTACAAGACTCTAGCTTCTGTCTGGTAAATCTATCTTTAGACAGAACGTTTTTTTTGGTGACAGTATGTTTCATGAATGAAGATCAGAAAATTGCTGGGTTAAAGAAAGATTTATTTGATTTTGTAAATCTTTTCCTTCTGTTTAAAACTCGCTACATTTGCTTGAATTCCTAGCCTTATGTACTTAAGTTTAGAGAATAAATTCAAGTAAACGGTATCTTTAGTAACAAAATATTTAATAATATGAATATGTTGCATGAACAAAATGCTATTTTTACATAAAGTTGGGGACTGGGGACTGGGGACTGGGGACTGGGTAAGTTTTGATGGGAATGAGGACAATAAATTAAGAGTTTAAGCAAATGTGTTTCTTAGGAGTAAACCGCCCCCATAACTCAAAACTTACCCAGTCCCCAGTCCCTACTCAACGTGGGCAAAACGGCGGAAGAGGAAGTCTAAGGCGTGGTTTCGCAGTTCATAATATTGCGGATCTTCCATAATTTGAGCGCGATATTCCGCAGGAGTGGCTTCACCAACACTTGGGCGAGAAAAAGGAATATTCATCACTTCGCCAATGTTGGCAGCGGGGCCATTTGTCATCATGACTAGGCGATCGGCAAGGAACAAAGCCTCATCAATATCATGAGTAATCATCAATACTGTAATTTTATGTTCTCGCCAAATTGCTAATAATTCTTCTTGCAATTCTTCCTTAGTAATTGCATCCAAAGCGCCAAAAGGTTCGTCTAAAATTAAGATTTCAGGACGGATCGCTAAAGCACGGGCGATCGCCACTCTTTGCTTCATGCCACCTGATAATTGATGCGGGCGTTTGTGGGCGGCTTCACTTAATCCCACCATTGCCAAATGTTCTTCAACAATTGCGTGTTTTTCCGCCTTGGATTTATTTGGAAAAGCAGTTTTTACTGCCAAATAAACATTTTCGTAAGCAGTTTTCCAAGGCAAAAGGGCGTAATTTTGGAAAACCATCATCCGATCGGGCCCAGGTTTGGTAATTACATTTCCCCGCAACCTAACTTCGCCGTCACTTGGTTGATTAAAACCAGAAACCATATTCAACAAAGTTGATTTACCGCAACCGGAGTGACCGATAACACAGACAAATTCTCCTTCATAAACGGTGAAGCTTACATCTTCTAAAACCGGATATAAACCATTAGGAGTTGGGTAAACTTTGGAAACTCGATCGATCACCAAAAAAGGTTCGCGAGTGATTGGTTCTTTGAGTTGAATTTTACTGCTATTGCTAGTCTGCATGGTTCTCATTGTGTAGTGCGTAGTGAATAGTAAGTAGTGTCAATCGGGGTTCAGAAATGCCTGACGAAAATCAATTAACCCATCTGCGTTCATCTGCGTTCATCGGCGGTTTAAAATTGAACTTTTCGGACTTTTCCCACAAATCCGATCGACAATTAAGCCGCTTCCGATCGAGAATCATCGATAATAATTTCTTGCACCCGAATTTCTCGGTGAATCGTCAAACGTTGTAAATAACCAAGCGGATCGTCAGGATTAAACACCATGCGATCGAATAATTCAAAACATTGGCGATCGGGTTCAATATCAGGAAATCCTAACTGACGCGCCGCTTCACCATATAAATCAACTCGACGCACTCTTTCTAAAATTTCCACCCAATTTTTCGGGAAAGGAGTAATCCCCCAACGTGCTAATTGAGTGAGAATCCATAAACCTTCAACCCTTCCCGGACAGTTGGTATTATCGAAGTGAAACTGATTGAATCTCGGCAAAAGTTGCGGTATTTCATCTGTACCTTTATTGTAAGCAGTTAAGAAACCAGGGCGAGTATATTCTAGTGCAGAACCAACATATTGAGGACGACAAATTAAGCCTAAAATTTCTTCGCGGTGGCGGCGATCGTCACAATAATCGCAAGCTTCTAACAAAGCTTTAACTAAAGCAATGTGAGTATTAGGATTTTGATTTACCCAATCTTCGCGCATTCCCAAAACTTTCTCTGGATGTCCAGCCCAAATATCTAAATCAGTGGCAATTACATAACCCAAATTTTCGTGAACGGCGCGAGAATTCCAAGGTTCACCAACACAATAACCGTCAATATTTCCGGCTTTTAAATTAGCAACCATTTGCGGTGGCGAAATGACAGCTAAAGTCATATCTAAGTCAGGATCGATACCACCAGCAGCTAACCAATAGCGCAGAATTAAGTTGTGCATGGAAGCATTATGCACCATACCCATAACATGACTTTTTTGCGGATTGTCGGAAATTAATGCTTTTAAATCTGCTAAATTTCTGACTCCTTGGCGATAGAAACTTTTGTTTAAAGTAATCGCGTTGCCATTGCGACTTAAAACTAAAGCAGTAACAATTGGTACTCCAGCTTGGCTAATTTCTGATGTGCTAGAAAACGCTGAGGAATTCATGCCTAAAGTCATGGCTAAAGGCATTCCGGCAACCATTTGGGCTGCATCTAAACGGCGAGTTGCCACACCTTCGGCGATCGCTTTCCAACTAGGTTCTCTAACTAATTTAACTTCTTCAATTCCATGTTTTTTGAAGAAACCTTTTTCTTGGGCAACGACTAAGGGCGCACAATCTGTTAAGGGAATAAAGCCAATTTCCAGAGTAGTTTTTTCTAAACCTTTACGAGAAATAAAGGCTTTGCCGGAAGTGGGAACTGCGGTTTTTTCTGGCTGTTTAGCTTTGCGTCTTTTATCCCTTTTTTGTTGATTTAAGAAGTAAATCATTTCATTTCGCATTGAGTAATAATTGGGATGATTTACTACTTCTAAACGATGGCGAGGACGAGGAATTGGTACTTCTAAAATTTGTCCAATGTGAGATTCTGGCCCATTAGTTAACATCACAATGCGATCGGACAACAATAAAGCTTCATCCACATCATGAGTTACCATTACGCAGGTAACATGACTTTCTTCACAAATCTGCATTAACTGTTCTTGCAAGCCACCTCTAGTTAAAGCATCTAATGCGCCGAAAGGTTCATCTAATAATAGTAACTTAGGGCGAATTGCTAAAGCACGACCGATCGCAACTCGTTGTTTCATCCCTCCAGATAATTCACCGGGACGTTTATCTGCGGCATTTCTTAAACCTACTAAATCAATGTGATGTTGAACAATTTCTTTCCGTTCGATCGCAGATTTATCTTTTAAAACTTTGTTAACGGCAAGGGCAATATTTTGCCGCACAGTTAGCCAAGGTAGTAAGGAATAATTTTGAAATACTACCATGCGATCTGGTCCCGGTTTAGTAACTTCTCGCCCTTCTAAAATGATGCCGCCTTTGCTGGGACGATCTAAACCTGCCATCATATTTAACAGGGTAGATTTACCACAACCAGAATGTCCAATTAAGGAAACAAATTCACCCTGTTTGATTTTTAATTCGATGTTTTTTAAAGCTATGTAGCTACCGCCATTTGCTAGGGGAAAAATGCGATCGACGTGATCTACTTCAAGGAAAACTGACATGGTGATTAGTGATTGGGTACTGGGGACTGGGTACTAGGGACTGGGGACAAGGGGACAAGGGGAATTTTTAGCTTAAAACTCTGTAGGGGCGGGTTTTGTTGTTAAATTTTCTGGTGAGAGTACAAAATTATTTACTAAACCCGCCCCTACAACTTAAAACTTTTCCCCTTTTGCCTTTTTATTTCTGTTCTGCTGGTACTACAATTGTGGCGATGTAGGCAACTAATCTATCTAGTAATAAGCCAACAATGCCCACATAAATTAAGGCTAAAATTAACTGACTAATTTGGGAATTGTTGTAAGCATCCCAGATGAAAAAGCCAATTCCTACGCCACCGACTAACATTTCTGCGGCAACAATTGCTAACCAAGATAAACCAATGCCAATTCTTAAACCTGTGAAAATGTAAGGAACTGTTGCCGGAAACAAAATGTTTAAGAAATAATCTTTACCGGAAAGTTGCAGAACTCTGGCAACGTTTCTGTAATCTTGCGGTAATTGTTGAACACCGACCATTGTGTTAATAATAATCGGCCAAATTGAAGTAATAAAAATTACGAAAATCGCGGAAGGTTCGTTTTGGTTAATGGCAGCTAAAGCGATCGGCAACCAAGCTAGAGGCGGAATAGTCCGCAAAACTTGAAAAATTGGGTCTACTGCTTCGTAAAGGAATTTATTTGCGCCAACAACAATGCCGATAAAAATGCCAGCAATGGCAGATAAAGAAAAGCCGATCGCCACCCGTTTCAAACTTTCAATTATTTGTAATCCTAACCCTTTGTCAATCCCACCATTATCAAAAAAAGGATTGATAATGTAAGGATCGAATGTGTCGTTAAAAACTTGAATTGGGCCGGGTAATCCTTTGGAACCAGGAGGACAAAGGAGTTGCCAAATTACTAGAAAAACAATAATGGCGAAGACTGGGCGAATAACTTTATTTGAGTTTTTGCGCCAAAATTTACTAAAGTTGGTTTGGGGCTTGCGGCTATAAATTCTGCCGTTTGTTCTGGCTGTCATTTTGTTTCCTTGAATTGGCTATTGTGTAGTTGGTAGTCGGTAGAATTGTAGGGGCGGGTTTAGCAGATAAGTCTATGTTCACAGTAAAAGAGTTAAAAACAAAACCCGCCCTTACAGAGTTTTGATTTATAAATCAACTGAAAATTTATTAATTCAAAACTCAAAATTTATTGAGGAATTAAGCTTTCTTAATTGCCAGACTCTTTAAGTATTCTTGAGGATTTTCTGGGTCGAACTTCACCCCATCAAAGAAGGTTTCAATTCCCCTTGAGGTACTAGTAGGAATTTCGGTTTCGGGAACTCCGATCGCTTTTGCTGCTTCTTTCCACAAATCTTCCCGGTTCACTTTATCAATTAGTTCCTTGGTGTTAGTATCAGCGGGAATATATCCCCAGCGAATATCCTCAGTTAAAAACCACAAATCATGACTCTTGTAAGGATAAGAAGCGTTATCTGCCCAGAATTTCATTAACAATGGACTACCTTGAACTGGAGGACGACCATCGCCATAATCAATGTTACCTTTGGAACGTTCAATAATATCTTTAGCAGGGACAGCAGTCCACTTTTTCTGGGAAATAATTTGGCACATTTCCTCTTTATTTTCTGCCTTGTCACACCATTGTTGGGCTTCCAAAACAGCCATTAATAATGCTTTCGCTGCTTTCGGGTTTTTATCTACCCAATCTTGACGCATCGCAAAAGCTTTTTCTGGGTGATTTTCCCACAATTCACCTGTTATTAATGCGGTGTAACCTAAACCTTGGTTAATTAACTGCGCGTTCCAAGGTTCGCCAACACAGAAAGTTTCCATACTGCCACTTCTCATGTTAGCTACCATTTGGGCTGGCGGAACAGGAATTACCGAAATATCTTGATCGGGATTAATACCACCAGCAGCTAACCAATAACGTATCCAAAGATCGTGAGTTCCACCGGGGAAAGTCATCGCTGCTGTTTGCTGATTTTTACCCGCAGCTTTGGCTTTGCTAAAGGCATCTTTTAAGCCTTTGCTATCTAAACCAACTTTAAATTCTTTGTAGTTACTAGCAACAGAAATCGCTTGTCCGTTAGTATTTAACCGCGCCAAAATATACATTGGGACTGGCTGTTTAGTTTTGGTTTGTCCCAAGGTCATAAAGTAAGGCATGGGAGTTAAAATATGCGCCCCATCAATGCCACCACCTGCGGAACCTGTTTCTAAATTATCACGAGTTACAGGCCAAGATGCTTGTTTAAGAACTTCTACATCTTTCATGCCGTATTTGTCGAAAAATCCCTTTTCTTTAGCAATAATTAAAGGTGCCGAATCTGTTAAAGCAATAAATCCTAATTTAGCAGTTGTAACTTCTGGTGCATCAGCAGGATTTACGTTTACTGCTGGTACTGCACTTGGAGCAGGAGTATTAGTATTGCTGGTGTTTGTGGCAGTATTTGTGCCAGAACTACAACCATGTACTAATAAAGTTCCGGCAGCGGTAATTCCAGCAGTGAATAAGAATTTGCGACGGGAATATTTCGACATTTGCTTTAACTCCAGCGGTGATTTGAGTGATAGTGAGAGAAATTTTTCCTGCCAAACTCCCGGCTAGCAAAATTTAACTGAATTTTAATCTTTCTTGCTAGGGTGTTTGGTAATTTAAGATGCAAAATGAGAATTTAATTGGAAAATTCTGAGTTGATTTCTGCATCAAAGTGTTTAATTAATAACTCGCGTAATACGGGTTTTAAGTCTTCACAAGGAACGCTTTTTCTGATGCAAGTTCCTAACTGGGCATCTTTGCCGACTTTGCCACCCATGTAAATATCTACGCCTTCTAAAGTTTGACCATTTTTTCTAACTTTTGTACCCATTAAACCGATGTCGGCTACTTGGGGTTGTCCGCAGGAATTGGGGCAACCTGTCCAATGAATTCGCACTGGTTTTTTTAGAGTTAATTCTGTTTCTAATTCCTGCATTAACTCAACAGCGCGGTTTTTGGTTTCAATGAGTGCGAAGTTACAGAATTCTGCCCCGGTACAGGAAACTAATGCTCTGGTTAATGGGGTGGGGTTAATGGCAAATTTTTTGATGATTGATTCGCTTAAAAATGCTGCTAAACAAGCATCGTTAATGTGAGGAATGATGATGTTTTGTTCAACGGTGAGGCGGATTTCTCCTTTGCCATAAACATCGGCAATTCGGGCGATTTCTAACATATCTTGGGCAAAAAGTCGCCCGACGGGAATGTGTAACCCGACATAGTTGAATCCGGGTTGTTTTTGGCGATAAACTCCAATCCGATCGCATTTTTCCCAGATAATTTCGTCTTTGGCTGCGGCTTCTTTTAGGGTTTTTCCTAGTTGTTTTTCTACTTCGCTGCGGAATTTTTCAATTCCCCATTCGTCAATTAACCACATTAATCGGGCTTTTTGACGGTTGGCGCGAAGTCCGTTGTCGCGGAAAACTTCTAAAATTGCCCGACACAAGGGAACTACTTCTTCTGGTGTCACCCAAGCATTTAAGGGAATGGCTGCGTCGCAACGTTTGGCGGAGAAGAAACCGCCGACTATAACGTTAAAACCAAAGCTTTCTCCCGAAAATGCGGGAATAAAGGCAATATCGTTGATTTCGGCGTGAACGGAGTTGTCTCGACATCCGGCGATCGCAATATTAAACTTCCGAGGTAAATTAGTAAATTCGGGGTTTCCTTCGCCTTTGTTGGTAATCATGTCCTGCACTTGCTGGACTAACTCTCTGGTGTCGAACAGTTCGTCTGCATCGATTCCGGCTACGGGTGAACCTGTAATATTGCGTACATTATCCATCCCAGATTGTACGCTTGTCAAACCGACAGCTTTGAGTAGTCGGAAAATTTCCGGGATGTCTTCTAGGCGAATTCCGCGCAGTTGCAGGTTTTGCCGAGTAGTGATGTCAGCGTTACCATCGCTACCATAGCGTTGCACAATCTCCGCAAGAACACGCATTTGGTCAGCATTAATGATGCCATGAGGCAAGCGCAATCTTAACATAAATTTACCGGGCGTAACTGGGCGGAAAAAAATTCCTAACCATTTCAGCCGATAGTCTCGATCGCCTTCTTCCATTGCTTCCCAGCCGATTTTGGCAAAGTCTTCTAGTTGCGCTTTGACCGCTAGACCGTCTTTTTCGGACTTGATTTTTTCAAATTTGTTCAGACTTGCCGTCGCTGTGGCTGTGGCTACCATTTTCTCTTCCTTTTGTTGATTGCCTTGGTTTTAGTCCCCATGTTGCTTGAGGTTTTCGGCAACAAGTTTGTTAAACAATGTTGTGTTGGATTGACTGTTCGTTGCTAATAAGCTATCCGGGCTGAATATGAATTTTCGTATCAGTTTTTACAAATTTTTTTACAAAATGAAACTTTTACATTGATAGGATGCTTTTATTACATTTTGAATTGGCGATCGCTCTCTCCGTGCAAATTATTGAATAAAAGTGATTCGATAATTGCATCGATCCCTAATTAACGTAACAACCTATACAAAATTTCCCTAACAGGTGGCTTACCTTGAGGTCACAGGGACTTCAGGGACAGAGAGACAAAGGGAATTTATGTTACGTTCTGCTACTTTTGAGAATTCGGGTTTTATTTCTGGAAATTTGTTGCAGCCTGTTTCACATTGGCTAGAATCTTTAGAAGTAAGAGAAGCTAAAATAGCCCACATTTTATGCCGACTAATTCCCGCCTATTGTATATTTGAGCGAGATGTAAAATTAAAGGGAAAAACTTTATTTCATATTCCCGCATTATGTAAGTTGAATCCCTTTTACACTCAATTAATAGAATTGCGTTTTCGGGCTTTATCTTTTTTGGCAGATGAGTGTGGCGAGGATGTTTCTCAATATTGTCATTAACTGAATTTTGGGGCTTGGTTGTTAGGATTTAAAGGGAGTTTGGCAAGTTGGATTTTTTAGCCACCGCAACGATCGCAGCTGAACAAGAAAATTGGTCATTACTAAACCAATGCTTACAACATTTGCGACAGTCAAAAAGTGTAGTCGCTAGTAATCAGCAGCAAATTCTCAATTGGGCTTTCGAGATTTTAACTTGGGGAGATTTTCAAGATCGCTGGGATGTGGCGAAGATTTTTCCTAGTATTGGTAAACCTGCGATCGGACCTTTAATTAATATTTTACAAGATGAAGAAGCCGACGAAGAATTACGCTGGTTTGCGGCAAGAATTTTGGGAGAATTCCATGATTCAGCGGTGATTTTGGTTTTGGTTGATTTATTGAAAACTTCCGAAAGTGAAGAATTAACAGCTATGGCGACGACAGCTTTAGCTAATCAGGGAAAAACCGCAATTGCGGCTTTAACAGATTTGTTAAAGCCAGAAGAATGGCGACTTTTAGCAGTAAGAGGACTTGCCCATATTCGCACTAAGGAAACAATTACTCCTTTATTATCTGTGGTGAATGATTCGCAGGTATTAGTTCGGGCAATAGCAATTGAAGCTTTGGGTAGTTTTCACGATCCGCTAATTTTACCTGTGCTTTTAGTTGCTTTAAAAGATGTAGCGGCGACTGTGCGAAAGGAAGCAGTAATTGCTTTGGGAGTTCGCAGCGACTTAAAGAATCAGGTAAATTTGGTTCAGGTTTTAAAGCCTTTATTGTGGGATTTTAATCTTGATGTTTGTCAACAAACTGCGATCGCTTTAGGACGTTTGGGAACAGATGAGGCAGCGGCGGCTTTGTTTTCTTTATGGGAATCTCCAGTAACTCCTGTACCTTTGCAATTACAAGCAATTCGGGCTTTGAGTTGGGTGGAAACTCCTTTGGCGATCGCCTATTTAAAGCAAGTTTTTTTCCAAGATTTTGTAGCTTCTAGTCAACAGCTGAATTCTCAATTGTTAATTTGGCAGGAAGTAATTACAGTTTTAGGACAAGTACAAGCAGTTAATTTAATTACTTTGGCAACTCAGGTTTTAATTGAGTTGTTAAATTCTGGGCATCCAGCGATAAACTTTGCCGAAATTCGCCAAAAGTTAGCGAATAGTTTAGGTTTATTGGCAGATCCCCAAGGGATAGATTCTTTGCAATCTTTGTTGTCTGATTCAGATGAAGTAGTGCGATTACACGCGATCGCCGCTTTAAAAAAATTTCCTTATGAAATTGGGATTAAGCTATAGCATATCTCTCAATACTGCTCGGTTAAGCAAATTCAACTCTGTAGGGGCGTTTTGGATTGATGCTTTGAATCAGCCGTTTCAATCCCTGAAAGGGATTAGTTGAAATTGCAATGAAACCAAAACCGGAACGATCAGAAAGTTTCCGGTTGTTTCAATCCCTGAAAGGGATTAGTTGAAATTGCAATGTTAAGGGATAGGGAATTGCACTTCCCGTATCCCTAGTTTCAATCCCTGAAAGGGATTAGTTGAAATTGCAATTACAAAACTACTGAAACGGTGATTTTAGAGTGGGATATTGTTTCAATCCCTGAAAGGGATTAGTTGAAATTGCAATGAGTTGGCGCGATCGTATCTGTGCGTAGCAGTTCAGTTTCAATCCCTGAAAGGGATTAGTTGAAATTGCAATTAGGGTAGAGTACGGCATTCTATTCTTCCTAATAGGATTGTTTCAATCCCTGAAAGGGATTAGTTGAAATTGCAATCTTGCCCTTGGTGGCAACGGTAAAGTCAATCCAGTTTCAATCCCTGAAAGGGATTAGTTGAAATTGCAATGATAAGGAAATCCAGGAAAGATATAAAAATTCCGTTCGGGTTTCAATCCCTGAAAGGGATTAGTTGAAATTGCAATCCCCAAACCCCCCCAATTTACGCGGAGCGGCGCGAAGGCAGGTTTCAATCCCTGAAAGGGATTAGTTGAAATTGCAATCGCTTCAATTAGTTTCTATCTGCGTTTCTTCGCTTGGTTTCAATCCCTGAAAGGGATTAGTTGAAATTGCAATCCCACTCCAGCTTGAGTAGCTTTGTCCAGTGGTATAAGTTTCAATCCCTGAAAGGGATTAGTTGAAATTGCAATCCTAGTTTTTATTGGAGGAAACAATGAGTATGGATAGAATGTTTCAATCCCTGAAAGGGATTAGTTGAAATTGCAATTCAACTGTCATCTTAAACATATTAGGTTTTGAAGATGAGGGTTTCAATCCCTGAAAGGGATTAGTTGAAATTGCAATTCCCATACTCGTTAGTCGAAAGAGAATTATGATCGATGTTTCAATCCCTGAAAGGGATTAGTTGAAATTGCAATTCAGAAGAAATATTCGATGCAGAAGTAGCACCCGGTTTCAATCCCTGAAAGGGATTAGTTGAAATTGCAATTCCAGAAGCTTCAAGACCTAACCGTATTTCTGTTAGCTTCGTTTCAATCCCTGAAAGGGATTAGTTGAAATTGCAATGCCAACACTAGTAAAACTGATTGAGAAGTACTATCCCGAAGCTGTTTCAATCCCTGAAAGGGATTAGTTGAAATTGCAATAAAAATTCTTTAAAATGATTTCTACTTATTTCGATCGGTTTCAATCCCTGAAAGGGATTAGTTGAAATTGCAATGGGATTAAATAAAAAGTATAAATACGATCCAAAAGATCTTTGCGTTTCAATCCCTGAAAGGGATTAGTTGAAATTGCAATGTGCCAGATTTAAGCACAAAGAATTAGGTAGCTGTGGAGCAATCTTGTTTCAATCCCTGAAAGGGATTAGTTGAAATTGCAATTAGAAATGGTCACGCCGATATGACCACTGCTTTGCTGTGGGTTTCAATCCCTGAAAGGGATTAGTTGAAATTGCAATTGTCCTGGATAGTGCCTCATGAGCCATAATGGAACTTATGGGTTTCAATCCCTGAAAGGGATTAGTTGAAATTGCAATAAGCAATCAGTATATTTACTGATTTGCTTAAATTGTTTCAATCCCTGAAAGGGATTAGTTGAAATTGCAATTCATTACACTTCTCACAAGGACCATTCTTAAGAAGTTTCAATCCCTGAAAGGGATTAGTTGAAATTGCAATGGCAGACTCCCAGAAACCTTACTGTATTTAATTTTCAAGGTACTTTTGCGCGAATCCATTATTAAAATACCTTTTTAGCCCAACAGTTGTCAAGCCGAAAAAACGCCAAACAGAGCAAACCCAGACAGAGAGAGCATTTCCGACATTGCGCGGAAGCCTTAAGCACCCAAACTAGACTCAAACCCTGACCAAAAGAGAATCACAGCCGAAAAAAACCACCCACCGAAAAAAACACCCACCCATTCGCGCTAAAACCTCACCAACACCTCGCAATTAGGAACAGGGGACTAGGGACTAGGGACTAGGGACTGGGGAAAGACTTAAATCTTTAACTTAGAAAGGGAAAATTTCAGTTTTTTCCCCAGCACCCCAGCTACTTAAATTGTTCTCAAAGCTTTCCGGGCTGAGGAAGAGAATAAAATCATCCATAACCCATCAAACATCAGGTTAATACCTAATAATAACCCAATTACCCAAGGAGAATTTTCCGGCCATTGATGCCAAATTAAAATCCCCAAAATAATTCCGAAAATACCACTCAACAGCACCCAATCCCAGTGCTTCGCCGGACGCAATTCAAAAGCTAGAATTACTTGGAAAATGCTCGACACTAAAATTGTAATCCCGACTACTAAAGTTAAAGCAATTAAACTCGGTAGGGGATTGAACATAATTAACAAACCGCCAAGAGAATAGACAATTCCCGCCAGAAACTTCAGCCAAAAATTGCCCCGGATATTAGTTTGAAAAGAATGAACAATTTGGACAATTCCGGTAACTAATAATATAATTCCCAGGAAAAGGGTTGCCGCTACAGTAGCAAAGAATGGGCGAGCGATCGCAATTGCACCCAGAATAATTAAAGCAATTCCTAGAGCGATCGCAAAACCCAAAGCCGAATTTAAACCCCGATCGAAATCCGTATTTGTATCATTTGCCATATTTTGACACCTTTCTTTCCTACGGTAGATGAAAGAGATTATCTTACAACTGCTGCATTTCAACAAGAGGGCAACTCAGCAAAACAAAGAAAAAAGACTCCACCCCCAAACGTGAGTAGAGTCCTGCTTCCCCAGAGTTAAAATTTGCAAAGCTAAATTAATTTACATTTACCCAAAAATCTGTAGTCACAATTTCACCATTACGATTAAACTGACCCCAAAGTTTATACTTTCCTGGTTGGGGAAATTGAGCCATAAAATGCACCTCACCTGATGGTATATTCGGCATACTATGAGCATGAGCATGAATATAATCAGCTTGCGTTAACGGAGATGATTGTTTCACAATTACTAAATGTCCCCGTTCTCCCAAATAAGGTTGCAAATCATTCACAGGTTGATTAGTAGCAGCATCCTTTAAACTAAATACCAAATTAACCGATTCTCCCGCCTTTATTGTTTCAGAAACTACCAAATCAGCCTGAGTTTTGCCAAAAGTTTTATTGCGATTTAAGTCAACTTTTGCCACAGAACCATTACTTCCCGCAACCTCAGTTTTCAACAAAGAAACTTGTTCCTTCTCTCCCGCGGGTTTGTAATCACTAAACAACGCATATTTCCCCGCCTTGGGAAACTGCGTCATCACTTCAAATCTACCATTTTGTTTATAGTCAGGATGAATATGATTAAAAAACTCTAAATTCTCACTGACAATAATCAAGTGCATTAACTGTTCTTGGAAAGTATCAAACTTACTAATTGCTTTACCAGATTTATCTTGAACATCAATCACTAATTTAACAGGTTTATTTGCCTCGATTGGTTGAGCAACCGTCAATTTAGCTTGAATATTTGCCTTAGTTACTGTTGAACCATGATGATGACCGTTGCCATGATCCCCATGAGAATGAGCTTGAATTACTACATTTCCAGCAGCAGAAGCTTCTAAAGCCGTTTTATTTTCCGCCTTGCTATTACTATTAACAATAAATGCCGCAGCACTACCTACAGCAACCAGTCCAACTAAACCCACCAAACTAGAAATTGCCAGCTTATTCTTCATAGTTTCCCCAACCAATTTACAGTACAAACACTAAGCATATTACTTAACGCTTAAAACTAAAACGACTATTCACTTTTTCACCACCAACTTCCGAAAGAATCACAACTTTGTATTCTCCCACCGCTTTTTCTGGTAATAAAACACCGTAATGTTTATCTTTAGCTTTATAGGAAAAATTTAAGGTTTTTTGTTCTCCACTAGGCAATTGAACTTGTGCTTTTACCTTGGCATCACTCACAGGTTCATGACTATCACCTGTCAGTAAATATAAATCTAAATGTGTGCCATTTTCTTCTTTAATTGGAACAAATTCTATATGATACTTCCCAGTTTCTACCACTTGACCACCCTTAGAAGCTTTTGCATGATCGTGTCCATGATTATCTCCCGTTTTTGCCGTCGTTTCTGTCGCCGAATTTGTGGGATTCGCAGATACATTAGCAGCGGGATTAGTAGCTTCTACAGTATTACTACAAGCTGCCAAAGATAGCATAAATATACTACTTAAAATAACCAAACTTTTTGGGTAAAACTGCATAGAACTAACTCCTGAAATTATCTTAAAATTTGCTATTTATTTTTGCTCAAAGATACAAGAACTTGCTCAGTAAAAATTCTTGTATCTTTGTTTTCACGTAACCCCCTAGTTGAAAAGCCTTTTTTGATAAGGCTAACTTTGATATTAGTCATCCAAAGATGAAATCAAGATGAAATTAGTCGTAGTTTGACCTACAGTAAGGTAAAAATTGCTAAAGGAAAAAATAAAAATTTTCCCGATCGCTCACCATTCCCCTTCAAAGCTGTATCAGAATCTACTAAAAAACTGTAGTAAATGAGTTATGGTCATTTCATGACATAATGTGATTCAGGCTACATCATTAATCATGCGCCTAGAGCAGATCCAAGCATTTTTGGCGATCGCAGAAACGGGTAGTTTTCAGCAAGCAGCAAAAAAATGTAACGTTACCCAATCTACCATCAGTCGGCAGATCCAATCCTTAGAAGCAGACTTAGGTTTATCCTTGTTTCATCGGAGCACCCAAGCCAAACTGACACTAGGCGGGGAACGACTATTACCCCACGCCAAAAAAATTTGCCAAGAATGGCAAACCGCCACCCAAGAATTAGCCGACTTATTAACAGGAAAGCAACCAGAACTTTGTGTCGCAGCTATTCCTTCAATTTGCGCTTACAACTTACCCCCAGTATTACAAAAATTTTGCCAAGACTACCCAGCGGTACAATTGCGAGTAACTTCTTTGGGAAGCGATCGAGCGTTAAAAGTGCTCAAAGATGGTTTAGTAGATGTGGCTATTGTCATGAATAATCGCTTCTTAACTGCCAGCCCAGAATTAATAGTCGATGGGCTTTATACTGAACCAATAGAAGTATTAATGGCAGTAAATCATCCCTTAGCTCAATATCAAGAAATACCTTGGTCAGAAATAGTTCATTACCCGCAAATAGTCTTTAAAATTGGCTATGGAATGCAACGCTTAATTCAAGATCACTTTCAGCGTTTAGGAGTCAACTTAAATGCAGTTTTAGAATTAAATACCTTAGATGCTTTTCGGGGAATGGTACGCCAAGGAAACGCGATCGCCCTATTACCAAAAACCGCCCTTTTTGACGCTCACTACGATCCCACATTAGCAGTTAGACCGACCAGCGAACCAACATTAAATCGTCAAGTAGTTTTAGTCACAACTTGCGATCGATTACAAATTCCCCCCATCGCTCATTTCCGCAGTTTAGTTCATAAATTAATCGGCATCGACGCAGCTAATCCGATCGCAACTGCAACTTCCTCCAACTCTAAAACTGCTTTATCTCATGCGATCGCCATTTAACTTCAACCAACAAGAAAAAAATTCAGCTTCGGAGTAATATATAATGTTAATCCCCGGTTCATAAGTCAAAAAATTAAACAAATGACTAATGACCAATCACCAATGACCAATGACCAGTAAAAATTATGAGTAAAGCCTTTAGAGAACTGCTAAAAAAAATCGGTAGCGGTAATCATACCGGGGAAAATTTAACTCGCCAAGAAGCAGCAACCGCCACAAAAATGATGCTATTAGGCGAAGCAACACCCGCCCAAATCGGCGCATTCATGATCGCCCACCGCATCAAACGCCCCACCGGGGAAGAACTAGCGGGAATGTTAGATGCTTACGATGAATTAGGGCCAAAATTACAACCAAAAATAGGCAATGATTCCCAAGTTATCGTGCTGGGAATACCTTATGATGGGCGATCGCGCACCGCACCAATCAACCCAATCACCGCCTTAATTTTAACATCTGCCGGAGTGCCAGTGATTATGCACGGAGGCGATCGAATGCCCACCAAAGAAGGCATACCTTTAATCGAAATTTGGCAAGGTTTAGGAATAGATTGGACGAAACTTTCCCTAACAGAAACTCAGCAAATATTTGAAAGCACCGGATTAGGATTTATTTACCTCCCAAATCATTTTTCCCTCGCCGATGGAATAGTTCCTTACCGCGATCAAATCGGCAAACGTCCACCTTTTGCCACAATGGAATTAATCTGGTGTCCCTACAACGGAGATGCACATTTAATCTCTGGTTTTGTTCATCCTCCCACCGAAAATATGTTTCGCAGTGCTTTAGAAGCCAGAGGATTTCCCCAATATTTAACCACAATTAAAGGCTTAGAAGGTAGCTGCGATTTACCACGCGATCGTACCGCAATTATCGGCATAATTAAACCAAACACCGAATTAGAACGACTACATCTATCACACAACGACTACGGTTTTAGTAACATTAATCCATCCCTTCCTTCCACAACCAACGAATTAATTAATCAAATAGAATCAGTATTAAATGGTGAACCATCAGAAATGATGCAATCTGCTATTTGGAACGGTGGTTTTTACCTTTGGCATTGCGGAATTTGCCCAACAATGGAATCAGGAATTGCTGTAACTAAAGAGATTTTAACTAATAAAAATGCGGCGCAAAAGTTAGAAGAGGTTCGGGGTGCGATCGCCACCTTAAAACTAGCCTGTAAAACATAAAAAATATTAAATTTTTATTTCAATAAATGTCAACTCTACCCCCATTTTCTGACGATGAAATTTTTCGACAAATATCCTATATTATCGAACAGGTTAAAGTTTTGGAATGTGCAGAGTGCGCCGAAGCTATAAAAGAATGGTTAAAATATAACCGAATTAACGGTACTCTGCTCAAAATTAGCCCTCTTGATAAAGCCGATTTCATTCTCAGCGAACGATGGGATGGTGGACGGAGTGCAATTAGTCAAAATGGCTTACACTATGGGATTGAAGTCAGAGGTAAGGTTTTCGATAATCTCTCATTAACAGGACTATCCAGGGAAGAATAGATTGCAGACTTTTACTGTGCTATTGGTGAGTTTACTATAGAAGAAATAGAAAAATTTTAGCTAACCCGAATTTTACCTACAACTTACCATGACAACACTTTATCAACTGCTAAAAAAAATCAAAGAAAGACCAGGAATGTATATTGGTTATCCCTCTGTTTCCGACCTATTTATGTTTCTGTGTGGTTACAGACGTGCTTGTCAAGATCTGGGCATTCCTCTCAGCGAAGAAGAAAAAGAATTCCACGAATTTCAACCTTGGTTGCAGAAAAGATTTGCTGTTAATACCTCAGCTTCATGGGCTAAAATTATTCTGCTTTACTCTAGCAATGAAACTCATGGATTTGAAATGTTTTTTGATTTATTCTCAGAATTTTTGCAGGAACGCCACCATTTGGCAGAAAAATTTCCCAAAAATTCTACTTTTTAGAAATTAAATTATTCAGCTTCAGGGAGTATTTTACATTGGATATTTCAGCATTAATTTTAGCAGGCGGACGCAGTACCAGAATGGGTGAAGATAAAGCCCTCATACCTTGGGATGGCATACCCTTATTAACCAGAGTTTCCCAAGTTGCAACCCAATGCTGCCAGCAAGTTTATATTCTCACACCTTGGGAGGAAAAATATCAGAAAATTGTCCCAGAAAAATGCCAATTTATCACTGAAACTCACCCCGGACAAGGGCCATTATTAGGATTAGCTGAAGGACTGGAAAAAATCTCTTCAGAATGGGTATTACTCTTAGGTTGTGACTTACCTTTACTACAATCTAAAATCCTGCAAAATTGGATTGAAAATTTAACACAAATTCCCGATGAAATTTTAGCGGTAGTCCCCCACCAACAAGCAAGATGGGAACCTTTATGCGCCTTTTATCGCCGTTCCGCTTTACCAAATTTACAGGAGTTTATTCAACAAGGAGGGAACTCATTTCAAAAATGGTTAGCACAGACAAAAGTCGCATCTCTTCCAGTTAGTCAAACTTGCCAGGAAATGCTGTGGAATTGCAACACACCGATCGATCTAGAAAAAAACCACTAAGTTTTAGTTTCAAACTATCACCGAATCTTTAAACAATTCGTTCACATAACGGCGCACTTCCAAAACGTGGTTATTTTGATCTACAATTACCACAGTCGGATAGTAATTTTGCAACTCTTCTTCACTAAATTGGGCATAAGTCATAATAATTAATCGATCGCCCTTCACACCCAACCTAGCCGCTGCCCCATTTAACTCAATTGCCCCAGAATTAGCTGGCGCACTAATAGCATAAGTAATAAACCTTTCCCCATTCGCAATATTAACTACTTGTACCTGTTCATAAGGCAAAATTCCCGCAGCATCTAATAAAGTTTGATCGATACTAATGCTACCCATGTAATTAAGATTTGCATCTGTAAGAGTGCAATTATGAATTTTGGCCCAAAGAAGCGATCGCTGCATCGATTTAAATATAAGTCATTGGTCATTGGTCATTGGTCATTGGGAAAGAAAGGCAGAAGGCAGAAGGGGAAAAGTTTTGAGTTGTAGGGGCGGGTTTAGTAGATAATTTTGTACTCTCAACAGAAAAATTAACAACAAAACCCGCCCCTACAGAGTTTTGGGTTAAAGAGTCCCCTTGTCCCCTTGTCTCCTTGTCTCCTTGTCCTCAATCCCCAATGACCATTTTAGTTACTTATAGGCTTTAATGCACTCTTCAACCAGAGGCATTACCTTATCAATATCTTGCCAACCCAAGATTTTAACTTCTTTCTTTTCCAGATTTTTGTAGGATTGGAAAAACTCAGCAATCTCATCCAAGCGATGTTGTTGAATATCTTTCAGAGATTTCACATTAGCGTAACGCGGATCTTTGTCCGGTACACAGAGAATTTTCTCATCGCGATCGCCACCATCAATCATTTCTAGCATTCCAATTGGTCGCGCCGCAATCACACAACCCGGAAAAGTCGGCTGATCCATGATTACCATACCATCAAGCGGATCGCCATCATCAGCCAAAGTATTCGGCACAAAACCATAATCGTAAGGATACTGCACTGAAGAATACAACACCCGATCCAAAGCAAAAGCTTGCATATCCTTGTCAAACTCGTACTTATTCTTACTTCCAGCCGGAATTTCAATCAAAACATTAATTAAACCAGATTTCGGTTGGGCAGGAATGAGCGATAAATCCACTGTGTAAAGTCCTCTAAACTAAAGCAATTGCGGGGCGAGGTGAATTTTTCTAAATTCTAGATTTCACTACCCCCGTGTAGCATTTTAGGGGAATACCGACACCAGATATCATCTTCGGTAAATTCCCCAAAAATTTGATTGTTAAATAGGTTTACTTAAGGGGGCATCTTTGATATCATTCCCTCTGGTTAGGTAGTGGATATGTAATTTGCTGCAAAACCTCAACACTATCTGAAGAGTAATGTGCAATTACAAAGAAAGGTAAAGTCAGGGTTACTAAAGCAATGACTGTTCCCACAAGATCTGCCAACCGTTGAGGCGGTCGTTCAGGGGAAGGGGCAGGGTCACTAGAGTTCATAAAGTAGTAATTGAACTGAGTTTGTCGATCAATTCAGCTGAAACAATAAGAAAAAAGTAGAGGAATATTATTCCCCATTTACATTTTACCTAATCTTCACAGTCAGGTTGTCATTTAGAAAACAATCTACACCTAAATCATTCTTAAGATATAGGTTAGATCCTTCTAAGATCCCCGTAACGCAAGACTTCCAGCCCAATTTTTGCCATTCAATCTTTAGAGACGCTGCATACAACGTCTCTACAAACTTTTTTGCTAAGTGTTTCTACTCAGCAAACTTTAGCGGCTTGAGTAAGCAGCCAAAGGTTCCTGAATGAATCGAATGTAAAAATGTTTAAAGGTAGACTTGATGACACGGGGTAAGCCAAAATCGATCGGCACCAGTCGATCGGGCAACTGCCAATCTACCACCTTTAAATCTTCCGGTTGTAGCAGCGGAAAATCGATCGCAGCTAAATTAGAACACAAACCCAAGCGCATTGAAGCAGCAACCGTAGGTACACTTAAAGGATCGACATTCAACATTTCCACGATCGATCGATCCAAAGCAAAAACATCAGACGCAGCAGCTAAAACCCCCAACTCGCGAGGTTCCCCACCACTAGGGCCATTACCTTCATGACCGATAATACCATCTAAAATTGTTAAATTAGGATTAATAGTTCGGGCAGTTTCCACCAACATTTGCCCAAATCTAGCACTATCCTTGCCAGCTTCCGTATGCCACCAAGCCTTCATTTTTCCCGGTACACAACCGAATAAATTCTTCACTCCCATAGTCATAGTTAGCTGCACATGAGACTTTAACTTCGGCAAGTTAATCACCACATCTGCATTCATTGCTTCAGGAGAAAGTAACAAGTGATTAAACTGTTCGCTAACAGTTTGGTAACGCTGACCACTAAAATTAATAATCGGCACATTTAGTTCTTCAATTAATGGCAAATAACCATTAGCTTTCGCCACTCCCAAAGCACTACCAAAAGCCGGACTATCACCTAAAAAAGGATCGCCCCCAGCTTCTCTTACCATTTGAATTACACAATAAACAACTTCGGGACGAGTCACACATTCTTTACCCGGACGCGAACCTGTGAGTAAATTAGGTTTGAGTAAAACCCGATCGCCCTTTTTCACAAAACCCTTCATTCCTCCGAAAGGTTCTAACAGCGTTTCTAACGACTCCCGCAAACTATTTAAATCGTATGAATTAGCCCGAATTAAACTCACACTTGGTTGCATAGTCACTCCAAAAAAAGGCGAGGTAGTGGGGACTGGGGACTGGGGATTAGGGACTGGGGACTGGGAAAGAATCTACCCAGTTATCAGATTTCTCGATCGTCTTCTCCTAGTCCCCAGTACCCAGTACCCAGTACCCAATCCCTGCATTTTAACGCGATCCTCTGGTGAGTGCAGTCACTCTTTCGCTATTCGGGAAAATACCTTCTCCTTCCAGTTCAGACAGAGGTGGTTTAATTTCCACTTTCATAATTTGGGAAGTACTAATCACAACTGTTTGATCGCGGAGATGGAAAATTAACCAAGGTTTAGCTAACAAACCTTCTAATTTTTGTTGAAATTCTTGTGGAGATAAAGGCAATTTAAAAGATTCGGAGTGCCCATCTCGAAACAGAAAATTTACTTGTGTAGAACTATCCTGACTGTGCATTTGTCAACTCTCCTACTAAGTTTAAAGCGAGACATTGTGGTGCAGGAAGGGAACAAGGAACACGATCAACTTAATTAATTTCTGAAAGGCTAGATATACTAGAAATCCCAGTCCCCAGTCCCCAATCCCCAGTACCTAAAACCCTTAATCAGAATTGTTAGCAGGCATAGAACTCATTTTCTCTAAATCTAATACTTGCGCTAACTCCTCTTCACTCATTAAACCTCGTTCTAAGACGATTTGACGTAAAGATTTACCAGTTTCTAAAGATTCTTTGGCGACAGCAGCGGCGTTGAGATAACCAATGTGAGTATTTAAAGCGGTGACTAATGCTAAACTGCCTTCAGCGAATGCGAGACATCGATCGCTATTTGCCAAAATCCCCACTAAACATTGTTGCGTCAAAGCGGAAATCCCATTACCCAAAATTTCGATGCTATGAATTAAATCGTAAGCAATTAACGGCATCATTACATTTAATTCTAATTGTCCAGCTTGGGCAGCAAAAGCGATCGCACTATCATAACCCATCACCTGAAAACAAACCATCGAAATCATTTCCGCCATTACCGGATTATATTTTCCCGGCATAATCGAAGAACCAGGTTGTACAGGTGGTAATTGAATTTCTTTAAAACCTGTTTTTGGCCCCGAATCCATTAACCTTAAATCATGAGAGATTTTCACCACATCTTGCGCCAAATTTCGCAAAGATCCAGAAACATTCACAAAAGGTGCCATACTTTGCATTGCTGCCATTAAGTGTGGCGCAGTCCGCAAGGGAATATCAATCAACTCCGAAAGAACTTCCGCAACTCGAAAACGATATTCGGGATGAGTATTTAATCCCGTACCCGCTGCACTTCCACCTAAACCGAGTAAAGTTAAATCCAAAGAAGCAGTTTCAATGCGAACTAAATGATCTGTAAGAATTTGTGCCCAAGCACGGAAATTTTCCCCCAAACGTACCGGAACCGCATCTTGTAAATGAGTTCTGCCAGATTTTACAATATTTTGGAATTGTTCGGCTTTGGTGTCTAAAGCGGCGATCGCATCCGATAAAGCCGGATACAATGTTCTCTCCAACGCCAAAAGTCCCCCAATTCTAATTGCCGTCGGAATCACATCATTGGTAGACTGACCATAATTTACATGATCGTTAGGACTAATCCGTTGGTAATTCCCTTTTCTTTCGCCCAAAAGTTCCAACGCCCGATTTGCCAAAACTTCATTAATATTCATGTGATGGGAAGTACCCGCCCCAGCTTGATAAACATCCACCACAAACTGATCTCGCAACTTTCCCGCTAAAACTTCATCCGCAGCTTGCACGATCGCTTGACTAATTTCCTGAGATATGCAGCCAAGTTCCCCATTTGCGATCGCCGTCGCCTTCTTAATTAAAATACCAGCATCCACATAAGTTGCTAAAGGCTTAATTCCACTAATCGGAAAATTCTCCGTCGCCCGCAAAGTTTGAATCCCATAATAAGCATCTGCCGGAATCTCCCTTTCCCCCATCGAATCCTTCTCAATGCGATAAGCTGCATTTTCTATTCCTGTCATCTTTCCTGCGCCGTAAATCTGCTCAATCAATTCTAAAGGCAGAAGGCAGAAGGGGAAAAGTTTTGAGTTGTAGGGGCGGGTTTAGCAGACAATCTAGTAATCACAGCAGAAAAATTAACAACAAAACCCGCCCGTACTATTCCCCCCGCCCCATCTCCCCATCTCCCGCTAGCATCCGTAAGATAATCAAGCAAAATCAAGCATAAACCCGGAAAATTCTCGCCAGTATCTTAAGGTTTTTCCTGGTTTGGTTGTTGATTCCTTCGCTAATTTTGGGCATTCTAAAAAAAACAAGTAAATCTGCCCGGAGAGTGATGACAGGTTCTATGAGCCAAATAACTAAACTTGAAGCCCAATTCTTTTTCCAGCATGGATTACGTCTAAGTGAGGCAAGGAACTACGAAGAAGCCCTCAGTAGCTTCGATACTGCCTTAAACATTCAGCCTGACTATCATACCGCCCTTTGCCAACGAGGATTTGCCTTGGGAAACTTAGATCGCCATGAAGAAGCACTGATCAGTTTTAACTATGCCTTAGTCCTAAAACCCGATACCTCTTGGATCTGGCATAATCGGGGGATAGCTCTAGGAAAATTACAGCGTTATGAAGAAGCTTTGAACAGTTTCGACAGAGCTTTAGAATTTAATCCAGATTCCGCTAATAGTTGGCATAATCGTGGGATTACTTTGAGCGATTTGGGCAATTATGAAAAAGCGATTATTAGTTTTGAGCAATGCGTACAATTACAACCTCACGCTTATTGGGGTTGGTATAATTTAGGAATTGCTTTAGGTAAAGTTGGTCGCTATGAAGAAGCTTTGAATAGTTTCGATCGCGCATTGGAATTTAAACCCGATGACTTTAATTCTTGGTATAACCGCGGCGTTACTTTAAGTAATTGTGGCTACCATGAAAAAGCGATCGTCAGCTTTGATAAAGCTTTACAAATTAAACCGGATGCTAACCCAGCTTGGTACAATCGCGGTGTTGCTTATTGGAGAATTGGCAATCATCAAGAAGCAATGGCTTCTTTTGATAAAACCTTCGAGAATCATTTCGATGATTACAGAAATTGGTTTAATCGAGGTTTGGCTTTAGCACAGACAGGTTTATTGTCAGAAGCGATCGCAGCTTACAACAAAGTCCTAGAATTTAAACCTGACGAACACAAAGCTTTATATAACAAAGCTTGCTGTTATGCTCAACAAGGTAAAGTAGAACTAGCAATTGAAAATTTGTTAGCCGCTATTGAGCTAAATCCTGATGAATATAAAATCAAAGCTCAAGAAGATCCAGACTTTGACAAAATTCGCCAAGATGAACGTTTTGGAGCATTACTAAATACCAAATGAATTTCTTCCAAAACTGTTACCAAGGATTGCTAGATTTATTTCTACAATCCCAATGTCCCTTATGTCAGCGTCCTACTTCCACCGATTTTTGTCCCTATTGTCAAAAACAATTACAACGCTGTCAAATCACTCAACCGGAAAAATTTTGGGGAAAAGATTTCCCCCTTTTCCCTTGGGGAACTTACAGTGGTTCCCTGAAAAAAGCTTTGTGGGCTTTAAAATATGAAAAACAACCAAAAATAGCTCAACCTTTGGGCTTTTGGTTAGGGGAAACTTGGTTAAAATCTCGGTTAAAGTCGGGGAAAAATTTGCTTGTTGTCCCCATTCCTTTGCATCCTAATAAATTGCGAAGTCGAGGCTTTAACCAAGCAGAATTATTAGCAGAAAGTTTTTGTCAAGTAACTAATTTACATTTAGCAAAAGATGCCTTAGAACGGAGATCAGAAACCGAAGCTTTACACAGTAAATTGTCAACTGAAAGAAGAGAAACTTTAAGAGGAGCTTTTCAAATTGGTAAATCTTTTCGTCAACGACATCCGAAAGCGGAAGTCTTGCTATTAGATGATATTTATACTACAGGAGCCACAGCACTAGAAGCAGCTGATACTCTGCGTAAATTTGATATTAAAGTTTGTGGAATTGTGGCGATCGCTACTTCCGAAATACGAGTAACTGATGCGAGACTAAATTTTCCCGCGATTCCTAGCAAGTAGGACTTACGCACTCTCAGCCTGAAACCCAGATCCCCCCTAGCCCCCCTTACCAAAGGGGGGAATTTCTCAGAGTAGACAGCCGCACCTTTCGGAAGCTTAAGCAATCCCCTAGCCCCCCTTACCAAAGGGGGGAATTTCTCAAGCCCCCTTGGTAAGGGGGTTGGGGGATCTGAGTGCGTAAGTTCTAGCAAGTAACAATACCTTAGTTGCTCAATTTCGCTCAATTTCTGCAAATCTACGGAGAATTCGCGTGCGTTCCAGCCGATTCAAAATCCGGGCAATTAGTTCCGGTGCGACGATCGGTTTCTGCACATAATCATCTGCACCAACAGCAAAAACTTGATGAATAATTTCAGGATCGTTATGACTGGAGAGAAACAGCACGGGTAACTCACTCCAGTGAGGATCGCTGCGAACTACCTTGCAAAGTTCAATCCCACTAAAACCAGGCATTTCAATATCTAAAATCAGCAAATCCGGTAAACTAACAGCAAGTGTTTGCCAAAACTGCTGCGGATCTGCTAAAGTTCTGATTTGAAAACCCCAAGGTGTCAGCAAAGTAGATAAAGCTGCTAGCAAATGGCGATCGTCATCGACAATGAGAATTTTCGCTTCTGCTTTCTGGGTGCGGTGGAGTTCCTGAGTTACTATTTTGAGAATTTCTGTTGGGTTAATCGGTTTTTCTAAAAAGACATTTCCGCCCAAACGTGCTACTTCTACTCGATCGCTCAATTCATTCCTTGCTGTAAGTACTAAAACTGGAATTTGAGGACTTTGTTGCACCAGTTCAGCTAGTAGAGAAAGTCCATTCTCTGTGCTGTGAGGAAAAGTGAGATCCAGAATAATCACATCAGGTAAATGGGAAGAAATAGACTTTCTTGCAGCTGTCGGATCTATTGCTATTTCTACTTGAAAACCCCAAGCGATCGCCTCCCGTTCAATCTGTTCCGTTAACACCACATCATCATCAACAATTAACAAACAACTCGATGCCACCTTAACATCAGGAGTTTTCCTTGTTGTCAATGGTTGATTTTGCACAACTTGCTTTAGCTGCTTCACCAAATCCGCAAATTGCCTCGCCTGATTGTCACCCAAAGACTCTAAGCAAAGCAACTGTTCGATTTCCCGTGCTACCTCCGATCCTTCCGGTAAGCCAAATGAACCCAAAGAGCCAATCAAGCGATGAGCTTCCGCTTGCATAGACGATCGCAATTCGCTATCCAAAGTTCCGTTAGAAAGTTGAGCGATCGCTTCCTCAAATAGCACTATTTGCGCTGCCAAACTCTCTTTAAATTTACCCCAAATTTGCTGCATTATTGCCTTTACTTTCGCCTCACCTTCCGGTTTATTTACTCGATTAAGATTAGCTGAATGCGTCACTTCGGGAGAAACTTGTTGGCAAACAGAATCTTCTGGTAGTTCTTTCAACCGATAACCTAATCCGTATATTGTTTCGATCAAATTTGCCATCATTCCCACAGCTTTTAGCTTTTGCCGCAAACCCTTAATTTGGGTAGAAACAGCTTCCTCTTGGGGAAATTCACCACTAGGCCAAATTTGGTCTAATATGGCACTTCGGCTAAAAATTCGCCGCGGATTTCGCAAAAAAAGCTCTAATATGCCGTACTCTTTTGGAGTTAAGTGTAAAACTTTGCCACTATAAGTAACCTGACAAGCATCCAATTGTAGCTGAAGTTTTTCCCAGGTTAATACGGTAGGTAAAATCGATTTGCTCCGTCGGAGTAAAGCTTGAATTCGAGCAATTAATTCTGACAGTTCGTAAGGCTTGACGAGATAATCATCGGCTCCCGCTTCTAAACCTTTTACTCGATCGCTAGTACTATTTTTCGCACTTAATAATAAAATCGGTATTTGTAAGCCTTGCGATCGCAATTGGCGACAAAGACTAATCCCATCTAATTTCGGCAGAATAATATCTAGCACCAATAGATCGTAATGAAAAGCTTGAGCTAGTTCCAAACCCGATTGCCCATCTGCCGTAATCTCGACAGTGTAATGATGAGTGCTGAGTTCTTGTGCTAGCACCTTGGCTGCTGTTTCATCATCTTCTACAAGCAGAATTTTCATCGGAACTCATTCCTTTTCATCGGAACTCATTCCTTAACTTTACCTTTAACTGAGCAGTATTGACTTTGGTTTTATCCTCGATCGCAAAAACTAGTTAATTTTTCCGGTTGACACTGCTTAATCCTCAGCCGAATTCCTTTAGCTCCTTCCTGTTTTAAATCTTCCAAATAGCCAAGGTGAGCAGAAGCAGCTTCTTGAATACTAGCAAAAGGCCCAAAATAGTAACTACAAGGTGGTAAAAACGTGATAATTTCTACCCACCAACCAAATTCAATTTTTTCTTGCTTCCTAACCTTTGCTAAAGACATCAAAAATATCCTCCCTTTTCTCCTAAATAAGGACAAAATTCAAAACTGTCTCGCCTTAAATTAATAGACGTTTTTCAGCTTGTAGAACTAGGCTAAAGATTGAGCTATCATAGTTTAACTTAGAAAATAATTGTTGAGTTTCAGACTAGTTGCTATGAATTTATCAACATTATTTTTGCTGTATAAATTGAAAAGCTCACGAATTCCCAGATGGATATAATGCTCTATATATAATAACTGTTTGCTTGAATAAGGAGGAAATAAACTTTGATGGGGAAAAGTCTCGGTTGCTTCTAATACAGCGTATTTGTTGGGAACCCGACTTAAAACATAAGCCACTAAATCTTGGCGTAAGCCATTAACAGAAAAAAGTTTTTGATAGGGAGATATAGGATAGGTCGCCAAAATATTTTCAATTTCTTCAATAACTATAGGTAAGGTAAGATTGAAAAGTTGTTTTTCCATTTTTTATTCCTGATTTTATTAAATTGCCATGTTAAAGGAGTTTACTTCTCAGCCTTTAATCAAGGAGATAAACCAATGATTGCGATCGAGCAATCATTAGTTTACCTTTGTGATTAACAATTTACCTGTTCTGCTTTATGAACAACACAAACGAGGTGTATTCCCATATTTAAGAGATTAAGAAAGAAATTTGAGGAAATTTTGAGGAAAAATATTTTTTATTTCAGCCTTGGCAAAAATATCAATAACAAAACCCACATTTCACATCCTACACTGTAACCGGACTGTAGAATATGGAATGTGGGACAACATCAGCGTAGCGACTTCACTTATGACATAAGTTAAAACAAGAAATTGAGGAAATTTTGAGGTAGCCAAAGAGCAATCTTATTTATTAGACAAAACCCACATCTGTCATCCTTAATTAGGGCCGTCACATCGAGAGAATGCAGAATGTGGGATTAAACTATGCGTAGTATTTTCATCTGACTTGTAATTTAAGACAAAAAAATGAGGAAATTTTGAGGATTAGCAGTAGAAGCAGATATTACCAACCTAGTGTAAAAGCAACTTGATCTGCTAATGTCATGGGATCGAACGGTTTAGCAATTATTCCTGCAACACCGAGTTTGGCAAATTCGTCTAAGTCAGTGGACTGGACTTTTGCGGTAAACAAAATTACTGGAATTTTTTGAGTTACGGAATCTTTTTGCAACTCCCGAAATAACGTCAATCCGTCCATATCAGGCATCATTACATCTAGTAAAATTGCGTCTAGCTGTTGAGTTTGGGCTATAGTAAGTCCTTCTTTTGCCGATACAGCTGTTAAAGTTTCCCAACCGCCTAAGTTCTCTAAACAAGCCTGAATCACGGTAGAGAGGTTGATTTCATCATCAATTACCAGAATACGTTTTTTTAGTAGCATAATAAGTATAAAATTTAACTCAATATTATTTATCGTAGAGTTAATCGAGGTTTTTTGGCAAGGTGAAATAGAAACTGCTACCTTCTCCGAGATAGCTTTCTACCCAGATTTTGCCTCTGTGCTGTTGGACGATACTTTTACAGATTGCCAAGCCTAAACCTGTGCCTCCTTTTTCGCGGGAGTCAGAAGCATCGACTTGTTGAAATCTTCCAAATATAGTTTCTAATTTATCAGCAGGAATACCACGTCCTTGGTCTTTTACTTCAAATAAAACTTGGTTAGTTTGGTCTTTAACGCTGAGGGTAACTGTAGTTTCTGGGGGAGAAAATTTAATGGCATTACTTATGAGATTAACTAGAGTTTGAATAATTCGATCGGAATCTCCCCAAACAAGAACAGAAGTCGGTTCAACAACTAGCCTAATGTTGCTCTGTATTGCTAAAGATTGCACAGTTTCCACAGATTGTTGCATCAGCATTAACCCATCGTACCACTGCTTATTTAGCTTGACTTTTTGTGCTTCTAGTCGCTCTAAATCGAGAATGTCATTAACTAAACGCACTAAGCGTTCGGTATCGTGAACGGCGATATCTAACATTTGTTGAGCAGTTTCCGGCTTGTTTTTCAAGACTCCAGAGGCGAGTAACCCCAAAGAACCGCGAATCGCAGCTAGGGGAGTTCGCAGTTCGTGACTGACGATCGAGATAAACTCTTTTTTCATTACTTCAATAGCTCGATTGTCAGTAATGTCCTCTACCATACCAACATAACCAATCAAGTTATTTGTAGCAGAAACAATGGGGGCTGACCGCACGCGAGCAAAACGAATGGTTCCATCTTTACGGACAAAACGCATTTCGCCAAAAAATTCCTGTTTTTGGGCTCGCACTTTGGCAAACGCTGCCTTAAATTTCTCTCGATCTTCTGGGTGGATGAACTGCAACCAACCTTTTCCCAAAGCTTCATCAAAAGTGCAACCACAAATTGCTTGATAGCGGGGATTAATATAAACATAATCTCCGTGAATATTGGTCTTAAAAACGCCTAGAGGTGAATATTCGCTGAGGGAACGGAATTTAGCTTCGCTTTGTCTGAGTGCTTCTTCTATTTGTTTACGATCGCAAATATCCAACAAAACACCAAGCGATCGCACAGGTTTTCCTTCTGCATCGGAGATCGCTTTAGCACGTCCCATCAACCAATGAACAGAACCATCAGGATGAACAATTCGATATTCAGCGGCAAAATCAGTGCAGTTGGCGATCGACTCTAAAAACTGTTTTTCTACCCAATTAAGATCTTCAGGATGAACGCAACTGCGCCAAAGCTCAAAACTTGGATCGGTGGTATTGGGATTTAAACCCAGTAGCGTGAAGTGATTATCATTCCAGATAACTTTTCCGCTGGGTATGTGAAAATCCCAAAAGCCGATATGGGTTAAATCTAAAGCTAATCTGCGACGTTCTTCACTTTCTTGTAAAGCTAGTAATACTTCCAGCAGGCGATCGTTTAGCTGAGAAAGTTCTAAAGTTCGCTTTGCTACCCGTTGTTCTAGTTCGGCATTTAGTTGTTTTAAAGCCATTTCTGCTTGTTTGCGTTCCGTCAATTCAGTCTGCACCTGTTCAAAAAGTTCAGATTGTTGAATTGCAATGCTTACTTGATTAGCTAACTGTCGCATCAAATCGATTTCTGTTGATTGCCATTGGCGTGGTCTAGCACAGTTATGAGCAATGAGCAATCCCCATAATTCACCTCCTTTAACAATAGGAACTACCAAATTTGCTCGCACTTGGAAATTTGCTAATAGTTGCAGGTGACAGATATCAATTCCGGCATTATAAATATCAGATTTTACGGTAACTAAGCCTTGTTTATAAGGTTCAACGTATTGTTCGCCAAAGCAAGGATCGTAAATTTCGGTTGATAAAATAGCTGTCCACTGAGTGCCCACAGATTCAGCAACCACAGTTCCTCGCCATTTTGGATCGAACTGGAAAATAATTACCCGATCGGTCTGAAGTAATTGTCGGATTTCATTTACAGTAGTTTGAAAAATCTCTTCTAAATTGAGCGATTGTCGAATACGTTGGGTAATTTCCATACTCAAGCGTTGTGCTTCAAATTTCTCTTGCAACAAACCTTGTGCTTGTTTGCGTCGATCGATCGCTGTCGCCGTTCCAGTCATTTGGATCGGCTCTCCCGCTTGGTTATAAAAAGCGTGTCCCCTAGCTTCAATCCAATGAATACTACCATCGGGCCAAACTACACGATATTCTACTTGGTAAAGACTTTTGTTTGCGATCGCCTCTTGTAATGCTTGATTAATTGATTCTTTATCGTCAGGATGCAAGCAAACTAAAAAGCTTTCATATCTACCATCAAACGTCCCTGGAGTTAAGCCAAATAATTCTTCATGATCCCTTGACCACTCAATTTTTCCGGTTTCGATATTCCAATTCCACATCCCCATCTGCGCCGCTAATGGTGCTGTTCGCAGTAAGTTGATTTTTTCCTCGGCTAATTGTTTGTTCAGCTGCTCGATCTGTTGTTTGCTATCTCGCAAATGGCTAGTTAATAGGTTGATTAAAAAGGCAATTAAAAAGAAAATTGTCAGTTGAAATAAAGTTTCCGGTGTTGCAATGCCCAATTGATATTGAGGAGAAGTTAAGAAATAATTGATTGCTAAAGTGGAAAGGACAACGGCAATAAGTCCCAATCGCCAACCACTATAACAGCTAGTTACAATAATAGCGAGATAGAAAACTCCATTAACAGTACTTTTGAGCAAAAATGGTTCTAACCAAAGTTTTAATACTAAGGCGATCGTAGTCGAGGCGATCGCCACAATATCAGGCAAAAATTGCTGAAAAAAAATCATCGCTTTGTCTTTTTCCGCCTTAACAATTTTAGCAATTTTCAATTTTACTCAGAATGCCAGCCGAGAAAAGCTGCTACCTGATGATGTAATGTTAAAGGATTGAAAGGTTTAGCGATCGCACCTCTCGCTCCCAAGGGTAAATAGGATTCTGGCTCAATCAAATCTTCTTTAGCAGTGAGAAAAACCACCGGAATGGTTTGAATTTCAGGGGTTGTCAACAATGTTTGCAAAAAGGTAATCCCATCCATTTCCGGCATCATAGCATCAAGAAGAACCGCATCAGGTTTTTCCCTCTCTGCCAAAAGTAACCCCTCGTAACCAGAAGCCGCCTGGATTACCTCCCACTCTCCCAATGTTTCCAGACAAGTTTGCACTAATCTTCGCAAATTGGGTTCATCTTCTACTATTAGGATTCTTTTGGTAGTTAAAGGTTCCATTTGAGCTTCTGGTAAGCTGCTTAGTTCATGAACAGGCTTGTTGAAATTTACCATACTAACTATCGTTAATCGATCGGAACATTTTAGTAAAAACAGAAACTAGACACTAAGTTTGCAAGACTTTAGTATTTAAATTTAGGAACAAAAGTTGAGGAAATTCTGAGGATTTACTAAAGACAAAGCAAGATATAGTAATATAAAATCGCGAAAATGCTGTGATAAAGCAATCCCTGTCTTGGTTCTCTCCTACTAAACATGGATCGGGAATTCTCATTCTCAATCCCCAATCCCCAATTCCTAATCCTCAGTGCCCAAAACAATTACAATTGACAAGTTTGTGCTTTTTTTTGCGAGGTTACTCCGCTTCATCATGATGCAGAATTCTTTAGCTCGTGTTAGCCGCTTTCTCGTCTTTCCTGCAACTTTGCTGATTCTGGCAAATACTGCCCCGACTGTCAAAGCTCAAGAAGGACTATACAACCCGATTCCTCTCCCAGCCAATGGCGAAGTTGCCGACTCCCTTTCCGAAAGAGATATTCCGACAGGACAAGGCGGATTTGCCAGAGACTACACTATTGACTTGAATGCTGGAGATAATATCGCGATCGATCTCAGTTCCGACAATTTTGATACTATTGTCACCCTGATGAGAAATGGTGTCACTGTAGTCGAAAACGATGATGGTCCAGACGGTACCACTAACTCACTGTTATTTACTCGAATTAAAGATTCGGGAAAATATATTGTCCGAGTGCGTGCTTTCGGCGAAACATCAGGCGGTACTTTCAAACTTAAAGTAACACGCCTAAAACCAATTTAATCTGAGGTTCGTAGTAGCGACTTCAGTCGTATACCCCTAAAATCAAGGGACTGAAGTCCTCACAACAAACCTAATTTATCAGAATCACTTCGGAAAAATTCCCGCTAAAAGACAGAGTAATAAAGCTTCAGTCCATTCTACGACTGCGCCATAAGTATCGCCCGTATGCCCACCTAATTTGTAATTAAACCAGGCACCTGTTAAAACTGCGATCGCACCACCACCAAAAGCCATTCCTACCGACATCAACCAGCGATCGCTATCTAAAATTAACAAAAATCCACTCAAACCTAAAAGTAACAAAAGTCCCGGAATCAAATCGCGAGCCGAAAGATTTGATTCCTTATGAATTGCCCCTTTCCCAGTAGGCTTGAGGTAAGGATAACAGATAATCGCCACTAATTGTCCCCAACGTCCCCAACCAGCAACCGCCATTAAAGCTAACCAACGATGAGATTGGATGTCATGCAGTGCGGCAGTTTTGAGTAAAATAATCGCCACCGCAGCCATCGCCCCAAATGCCCCTGTCAGGCTATCTGACATCACCTCTAAGCGACGTTTGGGGTCGGGGGTAGCTAGCCCATCGGCGGTATCCATAGCCCCATCTAGGTGCAACCCACCAGTCAAAGCAATTCCGGCTAAAATTACCAATACCGACTGAGTTAATACTGGCATTCCCAACAGCTGCAAGCCAGAATCTAACAATCCCAGCATTCCGCCAATCATTAATCCAATCACAGGCGCAAGTCGGGCGATACCCCGAAATGCTAGCGTCCAACTACTCGGTACAGGTAAACAGGTATAAAATGCGATCGCAGCCGCTAACGTCGCCGTTTGCTGCTGCCAAAACCGAAACACCTGTTTACTCCAATGTTTGTTTTTCGTCATTTGTCATTTAGTAAAGGCAGAAGCCAGAAGGGAAGAAAGAGGAAAAGGTAAAGGTGAAACTCTCCCCCCACCTCCCCACCTCCCCACCTCCCCTGCCCCCTTTATACTACGGAGAAAAGTCGATCGGTAATTTCGGTAAATTTGATGATGGGTTGGGGAAAAATTCTAGGATAAGATGATCTCGTCACCTAATTGAGGTTTCTGGGAAATCCGTAAGGAAAAATCCTACTACGGAGCGATCGTAGTAGGCAATTGTTACCTAATTAGTTGGGTTACTTAACTGGATTTTCTTGGCTTTATATAGTTAGTATGCCCAAGGGCAAGACTAAAATTTCAAATGTGACAAACTTAATATTATAAAGGTTCAGTAAGACTGTAGGGCTTTACCCCCGTTGTAAGTTATACAACTTCCTTGCCAAGATAAAGGCGGAATTAGATAAGAGGCTTTTTGGTTATGAGTTACGATCAATCTTCCAAACGACTACCTGCCCCCTGCATTATAGACACCGGAATCGTAGTCAATAAACTGGATATGCGGCGACTATTAATGGATTTGCGTCATGTTCGTTACCTACATCTCCTAGAAAATAATTTACAAAGTCAGGGCGAAGGCTACGTTCTAGAGGTATTTTCCGATCCGCAACGCTCGACTCTGGTAGCTAATCACGCACTTTATCTCAATGTGGATAGTTTTGATTACCTAGAATTAAAAATGTCTGCTGACAGTGAATCTTATTTCGATTTAGTTCAAGACCATCGCCGCTTACGACTGATTCCCCTCACCAATCTGCTGCAAGACCATTCTAGTGCTAATCTAAATGCTGCTGACCTGGAAGCGGTAGTAGATCAAGTGCTTTCAGCGAAGTGGGATCTCCAAATTGACGATGAAGGTGAAGATACATTTTGAATAGCAGTTTTCAGTTTACTTGTCAAGCTTGCTGTACGGATAGTCAAGCCAGAGCCGGAGTTTTTTCGACTCCTCATGGCAAGGTAGAAACCCCCCGCTTTATGCCTGTGGGAACTTTAGCAACGGTAAAAACTGTCACACCACAACAGTTACAAGCGACAGGGGCGCAGATGATTCTAGCGAATACTTATCATTTGCATTTGCAACCAGGAGAACAGATTGTGGCTGGTGCAGGCGGTTTACACAAGTTTATGGCTTGGAATGGGCCAATATTAACTGATTCCGGTGGATTTCAGGTTTTTAGTTTAAGCGAATTACGTAAAATTACAGAAAATGGTGTAACTTTCCGTTCTCCGCGAGATGGCAGAATCATTGAGTTAACGCCGGAAAAGTCGATTCATATTCAAAATGCTTTAGGGGCGGATATCATTATGGCATTTGATGAATGTCCGCCTTATCCAGCAACTAGAGAAGAGGTAGAGTTAGCGACGGAACGGACTTATCGCTGGTTGAAACGTTGTATAAGTGCCCATCAGCGTGAAGATCAGGCGTTGTTTGGAATTGTGCAAGGGGGAGTATTCTTAGATTTGCGGCAGGAGGCTGCGGTATCTTTAAGGGAGTTGGATCTTCCAGGTTATGCGATCGGTGGCGTAAGTGTGGGAGAACCGTCAGAATTAATTGAGAAGATTGTGAGGGCGACTGCGCCAATGTTACCCGCAGAAAAACCCCGCTATTTGATGGGGGTGGGAACTTATCGGGAAATGGTGCAAGCGATCGCAGCTGGTGTAGACTTATTTGATTGCGTGATTCCGACTCGTTGGGCGCGTCATGGTACAGTCGTGGTGGGCGGGGAACGTTGGAATTTGAAAAACGCCCGATTTCGGGAAGATTTCACGCCTTTGGATGAAAGTTGCGATTGTTATACTTGCCAGAACTTCACTCGCGCTTATCTCTGCCATTTGGTGCGAACTCGTGAGATTTTAGGTTACACGCTGCTGTCCATTCACAATATTACCGAGTTGGTGCGGTTTACCCAAAGAATTAGAGAGGCGATTTTCCGTGATAGCTTTACAGAAGATTTTGCCCAATGGCTTGCACCAACACCATCATCTTTATAACCCTCTCATGTTAAGATATATGGCAATTCTTAAAACTGTGTTGGAAAGGAAGGTTAATTGATGGAAGCGGCACTCTTACTAGCAAAATTGCCTGAAGCTTTTTCGATGTTCGATCCATTGGTGGATGTTCTCCCGATTATCCCCGTGTTTTTCTTACTGTTGGCTTTCGTTTGGCAAGCTGCGGTTGGTTTTAGATAAAGAGTTAAATAGTTTGATTTCAAAAGATTGGTGTGGCTACTCGGATTTTTCGGGTAGTCGCGTTTTTTTGGGGGGTGTGTGCGATCGGTTAAATTATAAAGGTAGATATTGAACGCGGTTGGCAAATTCTTCAAGTTCGCACGCTTTAGCAATTATTTCCAAATCTCGCACACAAACACCGATCAAAACAATAGATTTACGAGCGTATATGACCGAAAATAATGGGATACAAGCCCCGTCCTTCTAGGACGGCTTTCTCTTACCGATTTTTCAATTCCATGTTATCATAATAGTTGATATCCATTAATTCAGTATCAGTCGTGTTTGTCTACGAGTTTAAGGTCTACCCTAAACCACAACAAATAACCGCCATTAACGAAGCAATTAGGACATCCCAATTTGTCCGAAATAAAGTACTTCGTTATTGGATGGATAATCGTGGAATTGGTCAGCCAGAAATGTTTAGATACAACACATTATTGAGAAAAGAGTTTAAGTTTGTCGAAGAGTTAAACTCCCACGCTTGTCAAGCTGCGGTAGAAAGAACACTCAAAGCAGTTAACCGTTTTTATGAGAATTGTAAAAACCAAGTTAAAGGCAAGAAAGGATATCCTAAATTCAAGAAAAACACTCGTTCAGTAGAATACAAAGTCTCTGGTTGGAAACTATCTGATAACAGAAAATACATTAATTTTATAGACAAGAAAGGTATTGGAAGTTTCAAGCTAGTAGGTTCTAGAGATTTGAACTTTTACCAGATTGAGCAAATTAAAAGAGTGAGAATTGTGCGTCGTGCGGATGGCTATTACGTACAATTTGCTATTAAAGCCGATCCCAGAGAGCGGGTGAAGCCTTTAATTCCCAGTCAGAAAGCTGTAGGAATAGATTTAGGAATTAAATATTTCTTGGCAGATAGCCAAGGAAACATTGAAGCTAATCCCCAGTTTTATAGAAAGGGAGAGAAAAGCTTAAAACGCTTGAATCGGCGGAAATCTAAGAAGTTCAAGAAAGGGAAACCCCAATCTAGAAACTATCAGAAAGCTAGAAATCGATATGCTCGGAAACATTTAAAAGTAAGTAGGCAGCGAGAAGAGTTTGTCAAGAGAGTGGCACTCCGTTTAATCCAATCTAACGATTTGGTGGCTTATGAAGATTTAAATGTCAAAGGGCTGGTAAGAAATCGACATTTAGCGAAATCAATTAGCGATGCCGGATGGTATTTATTTCGACGTTGGTTGGAATATTTTGGCTATAAGTATGGAAAGGTTACTGTTGCAGTGCCTCCTTACAATACAAGTCAAAATTGTTCTAATTGTGGACAGAAAGTGCAGAAATCTCTATCAACTAGAACCCATGTTTGTCCCCATTGTGGGTTCATCGAAGATCGAGATATCAACGCCGCAATTAATATCCTGAAATTAGCATTAAGTACGGTAGGGCATACCGGATCTAAAGCTTGGGGAGATTTGCCCTCTAGCCTGGTTGGAGCAATTCTGCTAGGTTATGGTGAGTCTGTGAACCAAGAATCCTCGCACTTATAGGGCGAGGAGTGTCAAGGCGACTAGCTTCTGCTAAAAAATCTTGGTCTTGGGTAAATAAGAGGCGCTGAAGTTCAGTTGCTCGATCGAGTACGATCGGATCGGGAAAGCTGGTAAGTCCATCTTCTTGAACTGTCAGAACCTCTACACCCCTCTGTCGTAATCCAGTTGTAATTTGCCGAGCTACGTTTTCATCCATGTAAAGGGCTAGACTCATTTGATTAATCCTTGTGCTCTGAGTCTTTTAGATACAGGAGATTCACCTGCTTCTTTTTGCATCTTTGCAGCATATTCTTCTCGCCTTTCCATATCAGCATCAATTTCTGCTTTATGTTCCCAGTAATAAGCTAAGGCGGAGTGAATTTGGCTCATGCTTAAATGTGGATATTGAAAGTGTAATTCTTCAGGACTCCAACCGTAGGCGTAAACTGAGGTGATTAATTCAACTACTTTCATTGTGCTGCCAACTATAATCGGTACGTTGTTAGCATCAAGGTGTACATATTTGTGGTCGGTGGGTGTGAATTGAGGGTTTGTAGTTGTTAGCTGAGTCATGGTAGTTAATTTGATAGTTGTATTAGTGTTTATTTTAGGCGATCGCACTAACCACCCTGAATCACGCTGCTAAATAACCGTTCAACAGGACAACTAAATCCTGGTAAAAGAGGACTGGTTAAATTATCTTCTCGATATAATGTAACAGCTAATTTTAAAATGCCGTTTTCCCGACGATAAATTTCTATCTTGATTTGTTTGCGATCGAAAATCCAATATTCTCGAACTCCTTGAGAGGAATACAGTTTTAATTTTAATTCCCGATCTCTTCTTTCCTGCAATTCTCCGAAAGAGAGAACTTCAATAATTAATTCTGGCGCACCTGTTAAATGTCCGGCTTCATCTAATATTTCTGCTAACCTTTCTTTACTAGCCCAAACTACATCAGGAATCACATTATCTGCATCTGTGAAAATAATACCAGGGGCGAAAGCTGTTCTACCGCTATTAGTTTGACTTGACCAAATTTCTAACTCAGTAGCAATTTTTACACAGACTTCTTGATGTTTCCAGTCAGGTGCTCTAGTCACAAATAATTCTCCATCAATAATTTCATAGCGTTTGCCATCATTGGGGAATAGTTCCAAGTCGGCTGTTGTCCAATGTACTTTGTCAGTGATTGTGGGAAACATTTGTAAAGTTTAGAGGTTTCTTAATTAAGGTGGGACTGAGATATTTTTATGATAACTGCGATCGCACTTTGATTAAAGGATTGGGGAGAGTGTGCGATATGCTTAGGGCACGCTACGCGATCGTACAATATAAAAAGGGAAAAGGGAATCATATTGTAGGGTGCGTCAGATTTAGATATTTTCCTTTCTATGATAAGGCTTTACCGTCTGACGCACCCTACTCGTTAATAAGTGATTTAAATGCGTAACAGCTTATGAGTTTATATATTTTAAGTACTTATCGCTATGACTGAGGAGCAAATTGAAGAAATTAGGCAGATTGCTAGAACCTATAGGAATTTTCAATGCGTGGAATGCTCTCAAGATATCCAAAGGTACTTGCAAATAGAAGGGCTGAAGGGTAAGTTGTTAAGAATTAGTACTAATACTGATAGATTACCTTTTGCAATTATAACTAATCCGGTAGGAAGCGATCGACAAATTGCTCTCAACGGGTTTCATCAAGGTGTAGTTGTTCAGATTGAAACTAAACTAGGAAGAGTTGAAATAGTTTTTGATAACCTCTATCCTGATGGAATTTCTAAGCAGGAATGGCTCAATAGTTTTGGCGGGCCTTTGGTAGAAGATTTCAATGGAACATTTACGGTGATAGAAACAGAATTTTAACTAGTTTATAATTTAGATAGTTGACAATAGTTAATAAGTTAAAAAAAGGAGATTAGCGATGGATTATCTAGGTGATATTCTGGAAAAAATCAAAAAGAAACCTGCTGCTTATTTAGGTAGACCATCGATCGTTTGTCTTCAGGCTTTTTTATCTGGATATAATGTAGCACAGTACCAGCTTGGCGTACCTTTAACAGCAGAAAACCCTCTGGATGGATTTCAAGAATGGATTCAGCAAAAATTTGGGATAGAATCTTCTCAATCTTGGGCTAATATAATTTTGTTTTTTTCTCAAGATGAGCGAGATGCGTTAGATAGTTTTTTTGAATTATTTGAAGAATTTCAAGACCGCCAGAAAAGTTTAACAGGTGATGAGTATATTCAAGTAAAATAAAAGTTGGCAGTGCAAAGTAATGCGAGATGCTAATATGCGATCGCACATTAATTAAAGGATTGGGGAGGGAGTGCGATATGCCTACGGCACGCTAGGCGATCGAACAATATAAAAGCAGCTACAATTAAAAATTAAGGCGTTCGGGTAAAAAATTGATGGATAACTATTCCATATCGGTTGGAGATTATAATTTCACTCTCAATGTTTTGCTGGAAAAAAACCAGATGGTAGTCTTATTGGAACGGTAATTGGCTTACCTGATTGTCAAGCTGAGGGATGCGATCGACAATCAGTTATGTTACGCTTGCGCGAGATAGTAAAAGCACGTTTAGAAACAGCAGAAATTATTCCCTTGAAAGTTGAACCTCGCCACGCACACAACCCTTGGTTAAGGTTTGCTGGTTCTGCTAAAGACGATCCATACTTTGATGAAGTATTAGTTCACATAGAAGCCTATCGTCGGGAACTTGATGCAGAAATGGAAGAATATTATCGTAAACTTGACGGTAAAGATTTAGACTAAACCCCTAATGGATGACTATACAACCAGTGTTGAAAACTGGATGAAAGATTTTCCTAAAAGAGCAACTCCCAGCTATAATTAACGCTATCAATTTCAAATTAGACATTGCGGTTCCGAAGAAGTACAAGTTAGGGATGGAGAAGAACAAATATGGGCTGATGGGATAAATGCTCAAGCTGGGCAATTACTAGAAGCAAAATTTGTGGAAAATCCCAAAAACAGCCCTTATGTGAGTGATTCAAACGTACCAGCTTTTATACGTACTAAGGCAGTTAATGATGTGGAAAATGAATTTCGGCGGTATGCGGCAGTAATTAATGATGTTAATACGCCAGTAGTGGAATTGCAGGTAATTGTTAATATTGAAGAAGCAGTATCGTTTTTTGAAAGTTTGCTAAGTAAATATAATATACCTGGTTTTGTTGTTGTTAGGTTTTAATGCAAAAGGAGAAATACTAATGGAATACTTAATAACTCCGCCAGAAGAAACAGATTGGAAAATAAATCATGAAGATTTTGTTAACAATATGTTAAAAGAATGGTCAGATATTCACATTCAGGAAATTAGGAATTCAGATGATTATTATCAGCTGGAATGGTTTACAAAAGTGTCAGGAGAGAGCTTAAGATTTGATGGAGCTTTACACCGAGATGGACAGGGAATAAGTTTAGACGGTTATTTGGAAGATTGTGCTAAATTTGCAATTTGGTTTCGTTCTTTAGTTCCTAAAAGTCAGAGGTTAATTTTTTATGACCAAGGATACAATTACTACATTGAATTACAGGAAGGAACAACGGAGTCAGAAATTTTGGCAGCTTTTGAAAGTACTAATTTGGAAAGAGTTGGCGGTGGGAAGTAATGGGAGATGGTAATATGCGATCGCACTTTGATTAAAGGATTGGGGAGAGAGTGCGATATGCTTACGGTACGCTATGCGATCGAACAATATAAAAAGAGATAGGCAAAGGGAGATAATTTGATGATAAAGTTAACTGTTGCTGATTTTGAGGCAAGCTTGAGCCAAATTCTCAGTCAAGTGGAACAAGGAGAAGAGGTAATTATTAACCGTGAAGGAAAGGCGATCGCTAAATTATCTACTATCGATCAAGAATTAATAGATTGTTCAACTGTTCGGGGAAAGACTAAGGGAAAACTGAAATCTAGATCTCAGCTTAGAAATACTCAACCAATAGCTACAACTAGCAGCTTAGAAACTTTGCAAACTCTACGCAGTGAGGCTAGGTATTGATTTACTTAGTTGAATTGAAGCAAAAACCTAATTATTATTATTATCTTCAATATCTAACTTCTCAATTGATATTTCTGAAGGTAACGGTACAGTTATTTTTAAGCAAGCATCTATAGTTATTTGATTATTTTCACAAGTGATATTAGTTATATTAACTACGCTATTTTCAGGTAAACGATCGAGAAATGGCAACTTAGTAGACGATCGAGTTTGGGTTTTATATCCTGCATCTGCAAGCCATTCACTAATATTTCGCCAATTTTCTATTTTTTCATTACATTTATCTAAAAGATTTTTAACGTATCTATATATAGTGCTACAAAGATCAGTCTCCACGCCCTTATGATTTTTTTGCAGTTTTTCAGCTATTTCCGCAGGACTATAACCACAAAGTAACCCCCGTAGATGTAACTTCTCGACGGGGGTCAGCCGCTTTCCTTTTACAGATGCCAGATCGGTATAAAGTGTTTCCAAGTCCCAGTGATTTGCTGCATCAGCAAATTGTTCGTCAGTAAATGCCATAACTAGGAAGTATAAAAAAATTACTTATGTAATCCTAACATAAATACTGACGTTTACTAGTAAAAAACTCAATTATGTTAGCTTATGATAAGTAAAATACGATACATACTCTTGAGAGGCTTTTCAAATGAGTGATATATACAGATACAAATGGGCAGGAAGTTTTAAGAGAGCCCAAGAACCTAATCCAAATGGTTCTTGTGGATTGTATTTTGAATCTTACCCAGTAGCGCTTCTTGATGCGGATAATTCAAAAGCAGGATTTCCTCCTGTTCTTGTTTGCTGGTGTAATTCTGTAGATGCGGCTGAACAGATGGCGAAACAATTAAATTCTTTGTAAATCAAGGAGGAAAATTTATGGTAGACTACACGACACTAAATGATTTACTCGCCTTTAAAAAATGGAAAGATGCGGATATAGAAACCGCTAGACTGATGCTAGAAATTGCTGGAAAAAAATATTATTTAGATTCAATTGCATTAAAGAATTTTCCATGTGATGAATTACGCACTATTGACAAGTTTTGGATTGATTATTCCAAAGGTCATTTTGGTTTTAGTATTCAAAAATCTATTTATCTACTTAAAGGAAATAGACTTGACGATTCATTAGACGCTTTGAAGTATTTTAACGAATTTGCCAATGCCGTAGGATGGCGAGATGCTCGTTTAGCAGAAAAACAACCAAAAGTTACTTTGCAAACACCTATTACAGAAACCATTAAGATGGAAGAAGATCTATGGTTACGTTATAACCAAATTAATTTTAGTTTGGATAGTCCTCCAGGACATCTTCCAGCAGTACATGGAATATTACAGGAGACGGAAAATTTTTGGAGAATTCCTTCTATGGCAAGTTCTTTGAGATGGAATCGAATAAACTTATATACTCGCCTGGAATCTTGTGATTTGTAAAAAATAGTTAACTTTCACTTCTAATCATTTTTACAAGTTTGAACCCTAGTAAGGACTGTATCTGTATGTCTGAAATAGAATTAACATCAACTGTAGGTATAAATTACAGTAAATTACGAGATCATTTGGCAGAACAAGATTGGAAAAATGCCGATGAGCTAACTAAGATTTTCATGCTCCTAGTGGCAGGTACAAAAAAGCAAAGTATAAATCCAAATTTGCAATTGAACTATCTAGACATGGATTGTATAAATAATTTTCCATGTACTGATCTACATACTATTGATAAACTTTGGACGCATTACAGTAACAATCGCTTCGGATTTAGCGTCCAAAAACGTATTTGGGATAGTCTTGGTGGAAGTTTTTATGCTCAACGAGATACATGGCGAAACTTTGGCGATCTTGTAGGCTGGCGAGATGGCAGTGTTCGAGGTGAATGGGGAGGAGGTTGGTTTTTCTATGAGCAACTTGATTTTTCTCTAACAGCACCTCTTGGTCAATTTCCTGTAGCCTGGACACATCGGGAGTCGGATTGGAAACAGCGACACATTGCTCTTATGCAGAGATTAGTAAGCTGTGGTAAATACTAAAAGATAATTGCTCTCAATATAAGCATAGAGGTAATTTTCAATTTTAGCAAGCCCTATTTAGGTTTTGAACTCTTTGTTACCTCTGTGTATCTTCATGCCGCAAAAAAGCATTATTCATTCTATTGTCCAATCTTCAAAAACTAAACCCGGAACTTTTTCAAAATCTCGACTATTGCGGCTGACTAAAATTGCGTTTCTGGAAATGGCGATTGCAGCAATTTTTAAATCTTGTGTACCAACACCAGTTCTTTGACGAAGCAGTTCTGCATAACAACTGTATGCTTCTTGGTCAAAATCAAGCAGATTAACTGTTTTGAAGTAATTAATTGTAGCTCGTAGCTTTGCGTAAGTTGATATTAAGGTATCTCTTGAATTAGCCCTTCTGATTGGATTCAGTCGTCCATACAATTGTTCTTCAAGGGTTATAATTGTTACAGCAAGTTCTTGAGGATTAGCTGCATTGACACGCTCGCTAACCAATGAATGTCCCCGTTGAAAGAGCGAGACACAATCTGTATCAAGTATCCACAAACTCACTTTGTTTTTCCTCGGTATTTAGTTGACGGGGTTCAATCCCAAACTATTCCCTTCATCCTACCTCTGAGGAGGTTTGTATCTGCATCCACAAGCTCACTTTGTTTCTCCTCAGCATCTAGTTGTTGGTAATAAGCCGCGTCTCGTTCTCGGCGATAGGCTTCAATATCTGCCGATACTTCATCAAAGTCAGGATCATCTTTGAACATTCCCGCAAATTTCATCCAAGGATGTTCGGGTTTTGGTAGTTCCACTTCTAAAGAAACTATTTCGGCTTTTTCTAAACGTGCTATTAAAAGTTCACGGGCATTTTTTATCGCTTCTTCGCGGGTAGCACCAGTAGCTTTGCAATCTGGTAAACCCCACACTGTCGCACTATATAAACCAGCTTTTATTTCTTCAATTATTACTGAGTAATTTAGCTGGTTCAGAGCTTCGGATTTGTTAAGCGAAGATTCAATATTCATAGGCTTTTTCTGGGTAACTCTTTCTTTATTATTTGACTTAACTGTGACTGTCAACTGAAAGCCTAAAGTATCCAGTAAAGCATTAAAACAATAAATTTCTTCCCCTTTATTTTCCGACAGCATTCTGTCAAGTTTACCATAGAGAAGTTTAGCTTTTTCTGATAGTTGATTCATTCTCTGATGTGCCTCAACTATATCTTTGAGTGCCAATCGTAAAACTTCTGGATCTGTCTCTTCCAAACAAGCCTCGATATAGGCAGCAGCTTTTAGAGGATCTTTAATCGATTCAATTAATTCTTCCTGATAACTTATGCTTCTAGCCATCGTCTCTACTCCTATAATCTACCCAGTATTCCTGCGCCTTACGAATATCTTGCTCCTGAGTACTTTTGTCCCCGCCACATAGTAGCAGTACTATCGTTGTTCCTATTTGTCCAAAGTATATCCGATATCCCGGCCCATAATCAATTCTTAACTCACAAACTCCTTCTCCAACTGAATGATAATCTCCTAAATTTCCGAGTCTAACTCGGTTGAGTCTTGCCCGTATTTTAGCTTCTGCTTTACTATCTCGTAACGCATCACGCCATTCTGAAAAAGGGCTTTTATTATCTGAAGTCAAGTAAATCCGAATTTCTTTTGGTTGCGCTTCCATATCTAGGCTTCAAAATAGCAGTGCCGAATTTTGCACCTAATCTAGGCTACCCAATTTCACTAACTTTCTCTCTCCTACCTTCCCTAATTTCTCGCATTCGCTTTTGATATTTTAATGTGATCGCTCAGAAATTTAATGGGATTTGTGATCGCTCTTTTTTCCCACTACTTAACCTCACTCACTTGCTGCTTTGTGGCTCTCCTTGATTCCAGACGACGTTGCCACTTATAAGCTATTTCTGTAGATAAATCACTCATTTCTCTTGCTTGCTGCTCAAAATCTTTGGCAAGTTCAAGCAGTTCAAGAAGTTTCTTTTCATCTGGTAATTGGTTCATTGTAATTCCTCCAAGTTATGAATAATTCTTTCTACCCTTATTTTAGTTTCCAGCGCCCGTCCCAATATATTTCCCAAATCTTCCCCAGCTTCTTGAATTTCTAATGCTGTTACATCATCAGGGGATATTAGCTCAATCGTAATCTGAATTTGTCTTCTAGAAGTTTCGACAAAGAGTAGACCCGCATTTAGATAAGCAAAATATTGAATAATTATAGCATTATCTGAAAAAATAGATAAAATTGACCTGACTAAGTTGCTTCCCTCTCTTGCTTTTTGTTCAATACTATTTAGTTCCTGGTTGAGACGATTAATAATTACTTCAATTTCTGGAGGAATAGGCATTTAGAGTAATTTTTAGATAACAACTACTATCATACTCACTTGTTGTTATCCTCCGCATCCATTTTCCGGTAATATTCCTCTAATTCTTCGTCAACTTCGCGTCGATAAGCTTCCATTTCCGAAAGCATATCATTAAAAAGAGGATTATCTTTATACATTCCCGCAAACTTTATCCAAGGATTTTCTGATTTAGGTAAAGCTATTTCTTGGACAACAATTTCAGCATTTTGTAACCTTGCTGTTAAAAGCTGGTTAATATTTGTTAGCGCCGCTTCCTTTGTATTTCCGGTTGTTTGACAATCGGCTAAACCCCAGACAGTAGCTTTATAGTTTCCTTCTTTTTCCTGTTCAATTATTACTGAGTAAGTCAATTCAGATAAATTTTCCCCGGAATCTTTTAATAAATTAGTTTTCATGATTTGAAACCTCTGCCATAATTTTTATGATTTTATTAAGTATAACCTACTGTCCAATCTTCAAAAACTAAATCGGGAATTTTTTCAAAATCTCGACGATCGCAGATGACTAAAATAGCATTTCTGGAAATGGCGATCGCACCATCACCACCCTACCCAATTTCACTAACTTTCTCTCTCCTACCTTAAACACTTGCCAAAGGAAGAAATTATAAACTACCCTCATAAGAGAAGTCGGATTTTAATGAACTCAGCTACAAATTTGAATAGGAGATAGATAACAATATGAACAGTATCACGATTGAAAACTTTGATGACGATTTAAAGAATCTTCTGCGAAAGCAAGCCGAATATCATGGACGTTCCCTGGAAGAAGAAGCAAAAGAAATCCTCCGCGCTGTGTTGACAGAAAACAACGAAAAACCATTAAATCTTGCTTCAGCTATTGAACGGCGCTTTGCCAATTTTGGAGATTTTGAACTCCCGATTATCACCAGAGAACCTCTGCGCGAACCTCCTAATTTTGAGGATTTACATGATTGTACTTGATACCAACGTATTGTCAGAACTAATGAAGCCAAAAGGATCGTCAGTTGTTCGTAAATGGGTGGCGGTACAACCGATGATGAATCTTTTTATAACTACGATTACTCAAGCTGAAATTCTCTATGGAATAGCTTTATTACCCTCTGGAAAACGTCAAAATGAACTTAACGAAGCGGCTCAATTGATGTTTGCTGAAGATTTTGCTGGGCGTATTTTACCTTTTGATGAAACAGCCGCAGTAGCCTTTGCTAAAATTGTCAGCCAAAGAAGACAGAGAGGAAACCCTATCTCACAATCTGATGCTCAGATAGCGAGTATTTGTTACACTCGTCAAGCTACTATAGCTACTCGTAATGTTTCTGATTTTGAAGGGTGCGGTATTACAATTATTAATCCTTGGGAACCAGAGCAAACTGAGGAAATACCATAAATTTATCGGGAAAAGCTCAAGGCGATCGCCTTTATCGAGACAACAAAGAAGCATTTAAGGTTTTGGTAATTCGATCGCTAATTTCCTCCAAATGAGCAGTTGTATAAATATCCAGCTGTTCCCCTGATTTTTTCAACTTGGCAGAAATCGCTTTTTGTAATTGTTTTAATTCGTACCAAGCGAGAGTTCGCCCATCTTCGGGAACGTCGGTTTTTCTTAACACCATTTCTAACAAAATCTCTAAGTGTTCTCTTTGCAAGGAACGGCGAATACTAGAAATTGATTTCAGTTCTTCTTTCCCTAAAACTTCTGTCCAAATGCTGTTTTGCAGAGTGTCAAATAATTCGGGAATTGTTAATGCTTCCCCTAGTAAGGTTTTTAGTTCAATGTCTAATAAACGATGTAGACGATCGCCTTCTAAGAGCGATCGCAAAATTGTACTTTGCAGGCGGTAAATGCGATCGTGAATCGGATAATCAAGGCGAGATATCGGTACAGGATTTCCCCAATGATTCCAACGCGAAGGTGCTAATTGATTTAGTAACTGCGGCGAAAAATTAAACGCATCTTCAGCAAATATATACTCATTTAAACTAGCTAAAGCTTCCCGTTGTTTTGCTAAATCTGTCGGTACAAATGCCCAGTTATTCACATCTAAAGCATAGTTGCGTCTAAAACTTTGCCCACCAATGTAATCTGCAATTAAATTAGCATTGCGAAAATAATAGATTAATATCTTATCAAAAACTGTGCGTAACTGACTGTAACTTTCGCCTTTTACCGGATAATGTTTATCAAGTTTCTGCCACATCAAACGAGCATTATCCATCTGCCATTGAGAATAAACCAAAACATCATTACTCATATCCCAAACATTAGCATTAGGATTAATATCCCAGATATCTTCATCAGTAGCATAAGCTAATTCCGGTTGTTTTGAACTACCAACAATTTGCTCTAAAAATGGTTTCTCAGCTTCAGGAATAATTTCCCCAATTGATTCAAAATTACTCGGTTTATAACCATACATAATCGCCCATTCATCATAAGGGCCAATTGTTGCGGGAAAGTAATCACCTTGCGCTGTTCCCTGTGGTGCTAAATTCACAGGTAAATAATCCATTACTGAACTAACTAAACCTTTAGAATGAGTAATTTCAGGATTATTTAATTCTGCTGGTGCTAACATTGTGCTACCATGAAAGTTGTGTCGCAAACCTAAAGCGTGTCCTACTTCATGAGCAATTAAAGAACGCAAATATTGATGTACATATTCCTGCATTTTCTCATCATCTAAGGCGGAATTTGGCATCATGGAAATTGCTGTTGCGCCGATCGCAGCTTGTAAAGAAGATTCTATTCCATAACAGCGATCGTCTGAAGTTTTAGGATTAGGCACTTTACAGAATCCTTGATGATTTGAAGATAATAATTGATTGATTTGGTTTGAATTTGCTGCAATTAAACTGCGATATTCTGGTTGTAAAGAACGCACCATATTCGCATCTACAATAATATCTGCATCTAATATTTCCCCAGTTAAAGGGTTAACTCTGGTTGGTGCTTTTGCGAAAAAAGCATCGATCGAATTAAACCAGCGAATCGTATTGTAACGCACATCTGCGGGATGCCAATCAGCATTTTCTGGCATTTGGCGCACTTGAATCGCATTAAGAAAACCTGCTTTTTCAAATGCTTTATTCCACATTAAAACACCTTCACGAATAGCATCTCGATATTCCAAAGGTACGGCATTTTCAATCCAAAATACGATCGGTTTTTTCGGCGGTGATAAAGGTGCATCATTAACCGATGGTTCCAAATGCCAACGATTAATATAACGGACAAAAGATTCCGTGGTATTATAATTTGATAAATCTTGATATGCTGTAATAAAATATCCCACTCTCTCATCAGCAAGTCGAGGAATATAACCGTTATTTTCGGGTAATTGGGAAAAACTATAGTGTACTTTTAAAGTCAATGCTCTGCTATCAGGTACAGTAATTAAATTTGCGCCTTGATTAGCAGAAAAATTGTAAATTGAGTTGATTTCGATGTTTTCAGGAAAGCTGTTAACTTCGCCAAAATATGATTTATTTTCAGCTAATTCATAATCAGCAAATAAGGAGCTTTTTAATAAGGGAGTTAATCCAGCAAAATCTTGGATTAACAAGTCATTTAAATTAATCAACAGTGATTTTCTTTGGGAAGAAACACTGACGATGGGAACGGAATAGAGAACTGAGTCGCTAAATGAACGAGTTAATGCTTTGTGTTCTGGTGTTTCGGAAGTGGCGCGAAAGTTGACGTTACGAATTACAAAATGGATGCGATTGTTGACGCGACGGAAGTAGAAGAGAAAGTCTTGTAAAGCAAGTCCGCTGTAAATTCCACTTTCGCCAATTCCTGAGTCTAAGGTTACTGTACCTAAGTAGTTTTTGTTTAACTGTTCTGAGGCAATTTCTAAGTAAATTCGATCGTCCTCTAAACTGCGATAAATTGTAAATAATCCTTCTAATTTATCTGTCTCTCTGATAACTTCGGAAAATCGCTGCAAGTCGTTAAATTTACTCTCTTTAAAAATATTCTCTGCACTACTTAAGTTTTCGATGATTGGTAGTGTGTTGAGTTGTTGCAAGTAAAAATTTACGCCTTGGGTTAATGCCAAGTAGTTACTTCCGAGTAAAATATTATACAGAAAAACAGTGCAGACAGATAACGTTGTCAACCAAGGTATCATTGTCAAACATCCTTCTAAGGCGGTTGATATGTTTGTAAACCGCTTAGCTAATTACAGCTTAATCTTTCTAGTAGTCTAGAACACACAGTATTTTTACATAGAATACAAGGAAAGCATTTTAACAGTCAATGGTTGTTTATTAATTTTCTGAAATTTTAATAAACTTGGGAAATAAATCCTGTGTAGTTTTTTACTAAACAACAATATGTTACAGAAGCACTTTCAAATGCTGGCGCGTTACAATACTTTGGCGAATCGTCGCGTTTATGATACTTGTGCGTTGCTTGCGGATGAGGAACGGAAGCGAGTTAGACCTGCATTTTTCAAAAGTATTCATGGTACGCTGAATCATATTATGGTGGGCGATCGCATTTGGTTAAGTCGCCTTACTGGAAAAGAAACTCCTTTTATCAAGCTGGACACAATTTTATATGAAGACTTTGCCGAATTAAATGCAGTGAGAATATTAGAAGATCGGCGTATTGAAGAGTTTGCTGCTGAGTTAACGGAAGAGTTTATCAAAGGGACGATGAAATATATAAATAGTCAGGGAAAGTTTTATGAAGATCCGGTTGAGTTATTAATTACTCACTTTTTTAATCATCAAACTCATCATCGCGGACAAATTCACGATATGCTAACTCAAACAGAAATTGCGCCGCCAGTTTTGGATATGCACAGAATTATTAACCCTTAAAAAGTACAAAAACTTAGTTTACCGAATTTTTGTGTAAGTCTCAAAATTTCCCATTGTTTAATTATCTCCTTCCTGCTTTCCAATTCATGTTTTTTCTTAGAATAGAACCAGGATGATTTAATAGTTAGGAGCCAATAATGATAATAAAGAAATTTCGCTTACTTTGCTTAATTCTGATTGTAGCATTGGTAATTATACCCATTCAAGTAAAAGCTCAAGTACCAGCAGGACTAGAGTCTCGTATTGCTAGATTAGAAGCGGCGAATTTCCAGTTACAATCGCAAATTAGTCGCCTAGAATCACAAATAAATCAACTCCAAGGGAGAAGTCCATCCAGACCTAATTTAAGCACTCCCGTTCGTCCCCCTACTTCCCCAACAGTTCCTTATCGGGGTAGCACATCTGCTTTATCTTCCGATCCCATGTTTCAAAGATTAGCTACTTTAGTAATCGAATTAAAGGAAAGAATTCAAGCATTAGAAGCAAAAATCAGTTGATATTTTAGTATTGATTCATTTCCTAACTTGAATTACCTGCAAACTTCCCCCAGCATACAAATGATGCTGCAACTCCTGAAAACCAAACTCTTGCAACAAACCCAGCAAATCAGTATTAATTAATTGCCAAGCAGTTTCCGTTTCAAACAACCACATAAATACAGATATCCCAGGCCAAAATAGCGGATTTGTCGGAGCATGAAAATCAACTAAAGTAAAAACTCCTCCCGGTTTTAAAACTCGATAAACTTGTGAGAAAATTAGCCTTAGCTGTTCGGGTTTCATTTCGTGCATGGCAACACTAGTATGTACTAAATCAAAAGTATTATCTGCCAAAGGCATATCTTCCGCAAAAGCTTGCACATAGTCAGCTTCCGGTACATTATTCTTTGCCCGTTGCAAAGATAAAGGAGAAGCATCCAACCCAGTGACATTCTGAGAATATTGCAATAAAACTTGAGTAGCTTGACCACTACCACAACAGAGATCCAAAATTTTACTCTGTGAGTTAATACTTAGTCCTTGTAAAGCTAGTTGACGAAATCGCCCTTCGCCACCCACACTTAAAGCGGCGATTCGGGAAATCGCATCGTAAAGCCATTGATACTGGTAACTCCAGCTACGTAAAATAGTCGCCAAACCCTTACTCCTACAAAATTGTGTATTTATAGTTGCTAATTGAAACAATTAAAGCGTTATATTGTTAAAATCGGTAACAAATATGAAAACATTAGAAAGAAAACTGTAATCATTATGGGGCGTACTGGGGTATTACTACTTAATTTAGGCGGGCCAGAGCAAATCGAGGATGTCCGACCGTTTCTTTTTAACCTATTTTCTGACCCGGAAATTATTCGCTTGCCTTTTCCCTGGATGCAGAAACCACTGGCATGGCTAATTTCTAGTTTACGCTCCAAAAGATCGCAAGAAAACTACTTGGCGATCGGAGGTGGTTCTCCTTTACGTCAAGTTACAGAAGCTCAAGCTACAGCTTTAGAAACAAACTTAAAGGAAAAAGGGGAACCTGTAGGTATTTATATTGGGATGCGTTATTGGCATCCTTTTACCGAAGAAGCGGTGGCGAAGATTAAGCGCGATCGCATCGACGAATTAGTAATCCTACCGCTTTATCCCCAATTTTCCATCAGCACCAGTGGTTCCAGCTTCCGTCTGTTAGAAAAACTTTGGCAAGAAGACCCTTCATTAAACCGAATTAATTACACTGTAATTCGTTCCTGGTATGAGCAACCCGGTTATTTACAAGCAATGGCACAGTTGATCGCTCAGGAACTTGACAAATTTGCTCATCCTGACGAAGTTACAATTTTCTTTAGTGCTCACGGTGTTCCCGTTAGTTACGTCGAAGAAGCAGGCGATCCTTATCAGAAAGAAATTGAGGAATGCACAGATTTAATCATGCAAACCTTAAATCGCCCAAATCCTCACGTTTTAGCATATCAAAGTCGGGTTGGCCCCGTGGAATGGCTCAAACCTTACACGGAAGATGCCATTCAAGAACTAGCTAACGAAGGCGTACAAAATTTATTAGTAGTACCCATCAGCTTTGTTTCCGAACATATCGAAACTCTGCAAGAAATCGACATTGAATATCGAGAAATAGCCGAAGAAGCAGGGATTCATAACTTCCGTCGAGTTCCCGCTTTAAATACTCACCCAGTATTTATTGAAGCTTTAGCAGATTTGGTACTTAATGCACTCAACTCTCCCAAAGTACAGCTTCCCCAAGTCACCCAAATGAAGAAGCAAGTGAAGATGTACCCCCAAGAACGTTGGGAATGGGGAATGACTACTTCTGCGGAAGTTTGGAATGGACGATTAGCAATGCTTGGTTTGATTGCTTTATTAATAGAGTTAATCAGCGGTCATGGCCCATTGCATTTAGTCGGATTGCTGTAAAACAAAAACTTAACCGTAGAAAGCCAAAAGTCAAAAGTAAATATATTTACTTTTGACTTTTGGCTTTCTAGAGGATTTAGCTCTCCAATTTGTTGCGTATAAGTTGCCCCTCGTAATTTAAATCTTTATAAATTCTTTTTGTATCTTTATCAAATCTTTGATTTTAGGTAAAGTAAAACCAAAAATGGTCAACCAATGCAGGAAAAGGTTACAGTGCTAGAGTGGGTGGAAGGTTTGTACGAGGAACAGGTGTATCAAGGAGATCTTGCGATCGCTTTTCCTCTGTTTGGCGCTCTCGATCTCCCCAGCTTACAAATTTTGCAGCAAAGATAAGATTAAATACTTTTTAGTTTTAGCTATAAAGACGATCGCTCACACTAAAATCGAGCTTAGTAGCGGCTAGCGCACTTTTTATACTTGACTGTGCGAAGGTGAACTTTATTTTTTTAGTCGCTACTTCGATCGCAAACAGCTTTATGGAAAAGTTTAATTAACAATGACCTACTCTAAATCCATCTTTAATCATAAATTTCGGCTCCGTACTACCCTAGTAGTACCCTTTGTGTTGCAAATTGTCGGTACAGTTAGCTTAGTCGGCTATCTCTCTTTTCGCAATGGTCAACAGGTGGTGAATGACCTTGCAGGTCAGCTACAGCATGAAATTAGTTCTAGAATTCAGGAACGAGTTCAGGACTACATGGAACCCCCGCACTTAGTCAATCAGATTAACGAAGATGCAACGCGGTTGGGATTATTGGATTTCAATGACCTGGAGAGTGGAAGGAAGTATTTTTGGAAACAGGTTCTTCGCTTTAAATCCATTGGTCATGTTGGATTTGCTAACGAGAAAGGTCAATATTTGCGGGTGGGATGGGTGAATCGTTCCGTTGGTTCGGAGCAACCGCAACTTGCAGCCCAACTTAAACTAGGAATTGGAGATTTAATTTATTACAAACTTGACAAAGACGGGAATCCTATTGAAGTAGCCAAGACTGTTGCCAATTATGATGTGCGTCAGCGTCCCCTTTATACCTCTGTGCTGAAGAACAATCGTGCTGCTTGGAGTGAAGTTTATATTAATTTTGGCTATGGTTCTTTGCAAATTAATGCCAGTTCTCCCTACTATGACCAGCAAGGAAACTTTATTGGCGTGTTTACTTCTCAGATTGGACTCGATCAAATTCGCAACTTTTTGCAAACTCTCAAGATCGGTAAGTCTGGTCAGGTTTTCCTGATTGAGCCATCTGGTGAATTAATTGCTACTTCCCTGGAGAATCAACCCTTGACAGTCGGTACAGGTGAAGCACAGAAGCGACTAAAAGCTCAGGAAAGTAGTAATTTAATTATGCGTCAGAGTATGGAGTATCTGAAAACACGCTTCTCGGATTTGCAGCAAATCCAAAAAACTACCCGGTTGAGTTTTAATTTAGAAGGTGAAAAGCAGTTTTTGGAAGTGTCTCCGCTGATCGATGAATACGGTCTTCACTGGTTAATTGTGGTGGTTGTACCTGAATCTGATTTCATGGAACAAATCAATGCTAATACTCGCAATACATTTTTGCTTTGTTTGGCGGCTTTGGGTTTAGCGATCGCTCTTGGTATCCTCACCGCCCGCTGGATTACTCGCCCTATAGAACGCATTACCCAAGCAGCTGAAGCTATGACAGACGGTAAACTAAGTCAGCACCTTCCACCTAGTCGGATTTTGGAAGTCGATCGCCTCAGTAACTCTTTCAATATTATGGCAAAACAGCTGAAAGAATCCTTTCATTCTTTGGAAGAGAAGGTACAAGAACGCACCGCTGAACTAGCAACTGCAAGTGCAGAAATTGCCGCACTTAACGATCGCCTCAAAGCCGAAAATCTGCGAATGGGTGCGGAACTCGACATTCTCAAACAAATGCAGCAAATGATTCTACCTACGTTGGAAGAATTGCAAATTGAAGGATTAGATATTGCCGGATTTATGGAACCTGCGGATGAGGTGGGCGGGGATTATTATGATGTGTTGCAAATTGATGGTGTGTTGACAGTCGGCATGGGAGATGTTACTGGACATGGGTTAGAAAGTGGCATTTTGATGTTAATGACTCAAACGGCTGTGCGAACTTTGAAAGAAATTCGAGAACAGGATACGGTGAGATTTTTAGCTACTTTGAACCGCACTATTTATAAAAATGTGCAACGGATGAATTCTGATAAAAATTTGACTTTAGTTGTGTTGAATTATGCTGAGGGAAAAGTTAGTATTAGCGGTCAACATGAGGAAACTATTGTAGTGAGAAATGGGGGAAAAATTGAACGGATTGATACGATCGATCTAGGGTTTCCCATCGGGTTGACTGATGAAATTTCCGATTTTATCAGCGATACAATTGTTGAGTTACATCCTGGTGATGGAATTGTTCTCTATACTGATGGAGTTACGGAAGCAATGGATATTCACAAACAGCAATATGGATTAGAGCGATTGTGTGAAATAATTGGACAAAATTGGTGGCGATCGGCTGAAGAAATTAAGCAGGTAATTATTGAAGATGTGCGAAAATATATTGGCAATCAAAAAGTTTTTGATGACCTGAGTTTACTAGTTTTAAAGCGGAAAAGTGAGGTTTCGGAGCAGGTGGAAGAAGCAGAAAAAGCAATGTTAGAAGTGTGATTTGGGCGATCGATAGAGGTGGAGATAGTTATTAATGTAAATCAAGCCGCTATTCTCCAGTCTCCCCATACCCTAATCCGGGTGATACTTAGGAGAATGCTTTTGTTTTCTATACCAGCGATACCATTCTCCAGAACTGCGAATTGCTAGCCAAAGTAACAGCATCGCAATTAATCCCCCCTGACTCGGTGCGTCAAAGGCTAATAAAACTAAAACCACGCATAAAGCATCTTGAATAAAGACTACCCACAGGGGTAAACCGCGAAGGCGAAAAAACCAACCTATTTGTACAAGTTGCAACACCAAAGCTAGTAATCCACCGATCGCACCAATCAATAAAATCAGCCATTTATCCAGGTTAGCGGTTTCAGCCACAAAAGCGCCTACCATTCCACCTACCAAAGGGCTAAATAGCAAGTGAATAATTTGCAAAATGCGTTGTCCAATTAGTTTTTTAGAAGCAAATAATTCAAATAATGACCAGCTGGTGAGTATTCCCACTACTACCTGTGGATGAATCAGCGAAAGTAGCGGTACGCGAGACCAAAGATTGTCCCCTTGCAAAAGTCCAATTAATAATAATGGTAGGGCGATTCTCCCTACCCCTACCGCAGCAGCAGCTGAAAGCGCAGCAAGGAGTGCAATCATATTGACTGTTCTCTTAAACAAAAAGGGGAAACATAAGTTTTTGACTTAATGTTTCTTATTGTAAACCTTTTCTGTTGATAGGTTCTTATGTAGGCTCAAAGATAAATATGTTACTAATTGTCTGTAAAAAGCCGCAGAAGAGTAAAATTTGTTTCCCAAGCTAAAACGAAATGCTACTAGCTTTTTGACCTAAAAAATGCTGAGTTAGGTTTTTGGCTTTTAAATCTTGCGACAAAAGTATAAATTTTCGTGCTTCAATATAGCTATTACAATTTAACAGTGCATCATGGATAAAGCTTTATTTACCGATGCTAGTCAAAGATTAGAAAAGGCTTTGAGTTATGTTTCTATTTCTGAGGATGCGATCGAACATTTAAAATATCCCAAAGCTAGTTTACAAGTATCAATTCCTGTCAGAATGGATGATGGATCTTTAAAGATTTTTTCTGGTTACCGAGTGCGTTACGATGATAGTAGAGGGCCAACCAAGGGAGGGGTGCGTTATCATCCCAATGTATCATTAGATGAGGTAACATCTTTAGCATTTTGGATGACTTTTAAATGTGCGGTGTTAAATTTACCTTTTGGTGGTGCTAAGGGTGGAATAACTTTGAATCCGAAGCAGTTATCGAAATGGGAATTAGAAAGGTTGAGTCGGGGTTATGTGGATGCGATCGCCAATTTTATCGGCCCTAATGTAGACGTTTTAGCACCAGATGTTTACACTAACGAAATAATTATGGGTTGGATGATGGATCAATATAGCACCATTCAACGTCAAATTACCCCCGGAGTTGTTACCGGAAAACCTGTTACTATTGGCGGAAGTTTAGGGCGAAATACGGCGACGGCAACCGGAGCTTTTTATGTAATTGAAAATATTATGTCGAAGTTCGATCGCTTACCCAGAGAAACAACGGTAGCGATTCAAGGATTTGGTAATGCAGGTGCAGAGTTAGCAGAATTATTGGCGAAATTTGATTATAAAGTAGTAGCAGTTAGCGACTCTCAAGGCGGAATTTATGCCAAACAAGGCTTAGATATTCCCAGTATTCGCCGTTGTAAACAGTTCACTAAAGGAATGCAAGCTGTCTATTGTCAAGATACAGTTTGCAGCATTATTGAACATAAAACCTTGACAAATACTGAGCTTTTGACTTTAGATGTAGATGTCTTAATTCCCGCTGCTTTAGAAAATCAAATTACTGCTGAAAACGCTGACAAAGTAAAAGCTAAGTTTATCTTTGAAGTGGCAAATGGTCCGATTACTACGGCAGCCGATCGAATTTTAGAAAAAATGGGAGTTTATGTATTTCCTGATATTTTAGTGAATGCGGGTGGAGTCACAGTCAGTTATTTTGAATGGGTACAAAATCGCAATGGTTTGTATTGGACGCTGCAAGAAGTAAATCAAAGATTGAAAGAGAAAATGATGACCGAGACGGAGAATATTTGGCAAATTTCTCAAGAGTTTGGTGTTTCCCTACGAACTGCTGCTTATATTCATGGATTAAATAGATTGGAAGAAGCAATTAATACTAAAGGAACGAGAAATTATTATGTGAATGGGTAAACAGATTTATTACCCAAGTTGAATGTTTATTAGACCTCTCCAATTTTTCCAGGTAACGCACCTTTAATTTTTAGAGATGTCTATTGCAGATGATTGGGGCTGATAAAGTTTATAAGGTAACTGACGATCGCCTTTTCAGCTAATATTTATAATATAAACTCTACCATAGTTAGCGAAAGTTATCAGTGATGCTGTTTTTCCAAATTGTTTTGCTAATCTTAATTAGTGGATCGATCGCCTTTTACATCACCTGTGCTCTCTGCACCCTGCAATTTTTCACTCCGAAAAAACCAGTGATAAAACCTTCGGAAGAGGGAGTTTCGCTGCTAATACCAGTTTGTGGTATTGATGAGGGAGCTTGGGAAAATTGGTCATCATTTTGCCAGCAAAATTATCCGAATTATGAAGTAATTTTTGGAGTGTTAGATCCCGAAGATGAAGCGATTCCTTTGTTAAAAGACTTAGGGGCGAAATATCCCGATCGCGTCCGTCTCTTAATTGGACTAAAACCAAGAGGTATCAATTACAAAGATAGCAATTTAAGTTATCTTTTGGAAGCTGCTCAAAATGAAATAATCATCTTTGCTGATAGTGACATTCGGGTAATTCCTGATTATATTAGCATTGTCACTGCTCCCTTAGAAGATCCCAAAGTTGGCATGGTAACTTGTGGATATGTCGGCAAAAATCCTGGGACAATAGTAGCAGCTTTAGCCTCCTTTGGGCGGTGTTTTGATTTTATTCCCTCGGCGTTGATTTCTGCGGCTATTGATGGCGGATTTCGGTTCGCTGTAGGTCCAACAATGGTAACTCGTAAAACAACTTTAGCAGAGTTTGGTGGATTACATTTAAACCGGATTGGCTCAGATTATAATTTAGCTAAAAGAGCCGTAGAAGCTGGGTATAAAATTGAATTTTCTCAACATATTTTAGAGTCAGATACAACTGGCGAAAGTTTTCGGTCATTCTTTCAAAGAGAGGTACGTTGGGCGAGGACAATTCGCTTTAATCGCGGTTCACAATACTATGGAATGGTGTTTTGCTATGGCACTGTACATAGTATTTTGCTACTGTTGATATCGGGAGGACAAAGTTGGACGATCGCTCTTTGCCTAGCAACTTTTATCATCCGCTACATTCAAGCTTTAATTGCCATTTTTAGCATGAATTGTCCTAAACTTTTACTGTGGCTTTGGTTACTTCCCTTCCGCGATATTATTAGCCTAATTGTTTGGACACTCGGCGCTTTTGGGCAACAAATATATTGGCGTGGCAGATGGTTAACAATTGAAAAAGACGGTTTAATTACTCAGGTGGATAGTTAAGGGACTGGGGACTGGGGACTGGGGACTGGGGACTGGGTAATTTTGAAGTCGCCAGCACTTTATTTATTGATGTTCCCGGTTCCCGGTTCCCACTTCCCTTATCTCACCTTAACTTGATAAAATTAAGTCTTTTTCTTCCCCTACTTGATAAGTATTCAGTAAGTAATTGGGCTGAAAAACGGTGATCAGATAACCGATTACAATTAGTGCGATCGAACTAATTATAATTGGGATAGCAAAAGGCAAGTAAACTAAATGCAGCGGTTGTTGAATTAACATACCGCTGAGTCTTTCCCAGAAAGCTTGCAGTTTACTTTTCGTGTCCAACATTAAAGTTGAGTAAGATTTACCCGAAGTAGAAATAGCGGTTTTTAACAGAGATTTTTGCCAGAAATAATCATGTCCCATCAGTAAAAAACGCCAGAAAAAATGCGAAAGCCCCGATGGAGGTGCATGATTTGCCTTAGCTTGCGGTTGTTGCCAAATTGTGTAACCTTGCTCAAGTAAATTATAAGCATGAATCACGCAATTGCCACGATACAAGGGAAGATCTAAAGGAATAGGATGTTTGAGAAAAAAATCTTTGCGAAAAGCGACATTATTCAAAAAGTATTGGGATGTTTTAGTTAAACTTTTTTTCTCGGAATATTGGGGAAAAATGTAACTCAAAGCCATTGCTGTACCATAAGGGCCGCTACCTCTAGTTACTGTTTCTCCAGCTACGATTGCGATGTCATCCCCCTGAGTAAAGGAAGTCAAGATATTTTTGAGCCAATCTTTTTGGTAGATGCAGTCAGAATCGCAGTAAACTACTATTTCCCCTGTCACTAGTTCCGCCCCCAGCATTTTGGCTCCGTAATAGCTAATCTTAGCGTTGGTGTAGTGAACTTTGATCCAAGGATACTGTTGACAAAGCTGTTTGAGTAACTCAGGAGGTGTATCGCCACTTTCAAGTAACAAGACCTCGTTAGCTAAATTGGGGGATACCTCCTGATTGGCGAGTGAGTTCAGAGATTTCGCTAAATCTTTGGGATTAGCATTAGCCAAATTTTCCGTTTCGATCACTATCGAAAAACTAGGTAACTTATGTATCAATTGTGTTTGTAATTGCTCCATCAGAAAAATTCTCCATCACACCTAATTAGCAATTTATTATGAATATAATTTATTTTCTGTTGCAATCTTCTTGGAAAATGGTCACTCTGGCTATTGTCACAGGTTTTTTAAGTGGTGGCAGTACGGCTGGTTTGATCGCTCTGATCGGGAATGCAGTCAGTAACAATAGTCACTTTTCATTGGCAGTGCTGGCTTGGGGTTTTATCGGCTTGGTAGTGGTGGTGTTGCTAACGAGTATTTTCTCTCAAGTGGTGTTAATTAAGTTAGCTCAGGATGCTGTTTTCCAAATGCAGTTGCAGTTAAGTCGGCAAATTCTCGCTTCGGAGTTAAGTCAGTTGGAAAAATTAGGGACACCAAGATTGTTGGCGACTTTAACGGAGGATGTGCAAGCGATTTCTCAGGCGGTTTTTGTTTTACCTTTGATTTGTATTAATTTAGCGATCGTCGGTGGCTGTTTACTTTATATTACTTGGCTGTCGCCGCAAGTTTTGCTGATGATTTTGGTGTTGTTAGCGATCGCTATTTCCAGTACCAACTGGTTCTTCAAAAAAGGCAGAGAAATACTAGCACTAGCCCGTGAAGAACAAGATATACTCTTTAGTAATTTTCGCACAATTTCCGAAGGAGTCAAGGAATTAAAGTTAAATTACCAGCGCCGTCAAGATTTTTTAGAGGAAGATTTAACAGTGACAGCGGCGAATTTTCGCCGACATAGTTTTCGGGGTTTATCGCTGTTTGCAATTCATAATATTTGGGGTAAATTAATCTTTTTCTTTGCCATTGGTGCGGTTTTATTTTTATTGCCTAATCTAATTACTATTAACCCAAAAATAATCACCGCTTATGTCTTGACATTCACTTATATGATTTCGCCAATGGAACTGATTGTGAATAAATTACCTTTATTAACTAAAGCAGATGTCGCTTTCAAAAAAATTGAGGTGTTAGGTTTAGCTTTGGCTAGTTCTGCTGAAGGAGAAGCAGTTATCCCAGCAGTTGTGGAGTCTGGTAATCAAAGTTTACAACCAAGTTGGCATAGTTTAGAATTGCAGGGAGTGACTCATGCTTATGGAAGCGATCGCGAAGACCTAGAATTTATCCTTGGCCCAATTGACTTAAAATTTAAACCGGGAGAAGTTGTCTTTTTAATTGGCGGAAATGGTAGCGGTAAATCTACTTTAGCTAAACTGATTACCGGACTTTATATTCCCGAATCTGGCAAAATTTGTTTAGACGATCGACAAATTAATAAACAAAATCGGGAATGGTATCGTCAGCATTTTTCCGTCGTTTTTTCTGACTTTTACTTATTTGAAAGACTGTTAGGTTTTGCTCACTACGATCTTGATTCCGTCGCGGAAACATATTTACGCCAACTGCAACTTGACCACAAAGTAACAGTAGAAAATGGAAAACTTTCCACCACAGCACTTTCTCAAGGACAGCGGAAAAGATTAGCATTGTTGACTGCTTATTTAGAAAATAGACCAATTTACCTGTTTGATGAATGGGCCTCAGATCAAGACCCAGTTTTTAAAGAGTTGTTTTACACAGAATTTTTGCCTAGACTCCGAGATAAAGGTAAATTGGTGTTAGTAATTAGTCACGACGATCAGTATTTTGATTTAGGCGATCGCATTATCAAACTCGACTATGGCAAAGTAGTTTATGACAGTGCTTTCGCCTAAAATCAATTGACTAATCATCTCGACTTTCCCAAGGAGGTGGGCCAGATCGATCGCGAATTTTGATTTGTTCGCCGTTCGATCGAATAATTTTAAAAGCGTCGAGTTCATCGTCATCAAATTCACCGATAACTGTCAGCTTTTCCCCTGGAGAAACGTTGATTTTCTTCCACCAACGAGGGCCAGGATCGACAATCAATTCACCCGTGCCATCATTGACAGTAAACTCATTACCAACCACACTTTTAACTGTGCCGGAAATAGTAATTGTTTGGGAATTTTGCTGTAAAGTGGCGATCGAAACTGGTGTTTGAGTATTTCCCACAAATGCCATACTCTCAGTTTTTCTCGGTGCAGGAGTAACTGGAGAAGTCGCACCTGATAACTCAGAAGGTGAAGATGAAATTTCCTCCATTTCCGATGGATTTGGTGGTAGTTGTAAACAGCCTGTAAGCAAGCTCAAGCCAAAACCATTAACAGCCAAAATTAAGAATTTTCTCATTTTTTACATCAACAGGGAACTGAACAACTTAGAGGGAAAAACCTAGTTTCTTAACCTAATTCTCCGATCGAAAAACCAGGTTTTTTAGGTGATGGGGCTTAACTCTTAATTCTTTTAATCTTGTCCTAAAACACCGACTTGAGTTACTGAACCTCAGCTTTAGTAATAGTAAAAGCATCAAAATCATCATCATCCATATTTCCAACTAAGGTAAGTTGCTCACCAGGGTTAACATTAACAGGGTTATCTCCATCCGGTGAACCATCTACTAAAATTGTTCCATAGCTTTCATTTACTAAGATAAAAGGAGAATGTTTCAGAAAAGTGACAAGTGAATAAATTAATATTTATGCTTATCCAATGAGATGATTATCGATGTATCATTAACTAGAGATAGTCTGAATCAATATGAATGCTATTCTAAAAACTGGTGAATTATTGACAACCGATGCCCAAGGATTTATCATCAATCCCTGTAGCTTTGAGAAAATTTCACCACCTTGGACAGCAATTATTGCCGATCTAAAAATTGCTTATCTAGAAATTTTCGCCAACCAATTACACAGCATATATATTCGCGGTTCTGTTCCCAGAGGAAAGGCAATTCCTAAAGTTTCGGATCTGGACAGTTTAGCTGTAATTTCGGGAAACTTAGAAGAATGTCAATTAGCAAAAATTCGGCTAGCTTGCAGAAAAATTAAACATCAATATCCTTTTTGTAAAAATGTTGATTTTCTCTGTGTGAGCTACCAAGAAATTATGGAATCAGAATCTACTTTAAAAATGTTAATTAAAACTCAAAGTTTATGTATTTTCGGTGACGATCTAACTCTGAGTTTACCGAATTATAAACCAGGAATTGAGATGGTAAGCCATGCTTTTGAGTTAGGAGAAGACTTAGAAATTTTACAAGATGAGTTGCAGTGCTTGGGAAATAACGATATTTTTTATTTTAAGTTTATTAAAGATCGTTGTGCTTGGATTATGAAGCGGATTGTGAGGACGGGTTTAGAATTAGTAATGTTAAGAGAACAGGTTTATACTAGAGATTTATATCCTAGCTATTTGTTATTTTATAAACATTATCCAACCCAAGAAAGATATATGAAAAAAGCTTTAGAACTAGCAATTAATCCTTCTGATAATCTGGCTGGTTTGTTGATATTTTTAAGGGAATTTGGCAGTTGGTTGGTTAGGGAAGTTGAAAGGGTAGGGTGCGTCAGAAAGTTTCACACTGATGCTGTGACTTAGATTTGTGTCTGACGCACCCTACAAATATTAACTATCTGTTTCTACAAAGATGATTCCTGCTATGACTAACTGAGAGAGTAGGGGGATAGCTTCTGTTTCTAAATCTAAGTCGGGTGCCCATGTTGCTAAGTCAAAAAGGCTGAATTTGTAATGATTGAAGATGTTAGCAATTAGTTGTAAAGGGACTCCTTTTAAGGAGATTAATTGATTGTCAACGGTGATGTTGTATTCTCGATCGCTAATTTCTACAACTCTAACTTGCTGATATTTGGGGCGAGTAAATTGGGTGTCGAAACCGCGATCGAAAATCCCAAAACCTGCTTGAAATGGCAATGAATATTTTGCTACTGGAGGAGTTAACGTATTTAAGTAATCAGCATATTTTTTGCTCGCTTCCCGATCTTGCAAATAACCGATTAAATTAGTAATTAAATCTTCTAATTTCTCCTGCAATTCAACGGTGTTTCTCTCCTGAATAATTGGCAAATTTTCCCGCCATTCGGACTCATTTAATAATTCATCAACTACCCAGTTTAAAAAATCAATCCCTGTGTGACAATCAATGCCTAAAGTTAAATGTAAAGAAGGTCGATCTAAACTTAAAGCATAATGCCAATGTCCGCGAGGAATATAAAGTAAATCACCGGGAGTAAGTACAGTTTTTAAATATGGTGGTTCATCAGGTGGTAGTTTTCCATCAGAACGATTTTCTGATAAAGGATACTTGATTGTATCGGAAAAAAGATACCATTCTTTTGCACCATCAATTTGTAAAATGAAAACTTCGTGGGTGTCATAGTGGCAATCAAAACCTTGTTGTTCTGGGGGAGAACAATATAAATTAATCTGGGTTTTGTGACCAATTTCTGCATGAATAGCGGTGGTAAATTCGGCGAGTTTTGGTACTAATTCATGTACTTCATCGATAATCATTGTCGCTCCTTTTTGGAAGTTTTTTAACCAAGTTTCCCCGGTGGTTTCGGGTAAGGTTTTTCCGTCCAATGAGAAACGAATGTTAGGATAGGTTAGTTTGTGAAAATTGAGCAGGTAATTAAGTTGTTTCCAGGAAAATAAATGCTGGAATTTTTCCTGATTTTGCTGGGAGATTACAATGCCTTGTTTTTGCCAATTTTCTGCAAAAAATTTCTGTGTTGGGTAAGGATAAAGTAGGGAAGATAGAGTTTGCATGGGGATGGCGATCGCATTTTGTAATTTAAACTTTTGAGATGGACAAATTGCCCATCTCATGATAAATTTGATTCAGTTAGCGGCGACGACGACCACGACCTTGATCGCGATCGTAATCATTGTTAAAATCTTGATTATCACGATTAGATAAAATAATTTCTCTGGGATTTCTTTGGTTAATCTCTCTAATTTCCATCTGCATTGTTGCTCTTTCAACTTGAGAATTATTTTCCGAAATACTTTCTAATGTGGCGGCGTTAGTAAATACGGGAATTAACAAGTTAGAATTTGCAGCTAGTAGCAAACTAAGTAATGTTTTTGAGTTCATAGTTACCTTACCTTTCCTTGTTGGTAAACTGTCGTTAATTATCAAGTTACAAAGGAAATGTGACAAAAAAATGACGCACTCAAAAACATTGTACGTAGTTGCACTTCAGTGCTAAAGAAAGGCGCTGAAACGCAACTACGTACCTTTTTTACAGCGATAGTCTCATTGTGAAGGTCGATCCTGTTCCTAAATTGCTTGTGGCGCTGATTTTACCTCCGTGAAGTTGTACGATTTGTTGAGCGATCGCTAATCCTAAACCAAAACCACCCGTCGTCTTTTGTCGCACTCGATCGACTCGATAAAAACGCTCAAAAATATGCGGTAAATCTGCTGACGGTATTCCCATTCCACTATCTTTTATTTGTAAGCAAACTTCCGATAAATCTGTAAATAAGCTAATGGTAATATTGCCTTGTTCGGGAGTATATTTACAAGCATTCTGCACCAAGTTAAATATTGCTTGTTCTAATAAATCCGGTGCGGCTTTAATCAACACAGGAATTTTTGGTAAATCCCAAATAATCTTTAAGTTTTTGGCGGTTACTTCTTCATGACAGCGATCGACAATTTGCCAAAGCAACTCATTTAAATTAATCTCCGTCACTGTTTCCGGTAACTGTTCGTAGCGAGCTAAAAATAATAAATTAGCAATTAAATTACTAATTGATTTCGTTAAATCGACAATTTTTTCTAATCTTTTTCTCGGCTGAACTGAGTCTTCATGAGGTGCTAATAAACCAACTTGAGCATTACTTAAAATTGCTGCGATCGGGGCACGGAGTTCATGAGAAGCATTAGCCGTAAAACGTTGTAATTGCTCATAAGCATTTTGTAACTTGTGTTCAGCTTCTAACTGAGCTTCTAAAGCTGCTTCTAGCTTCACATTACTTGCTTGTAAATTGCCTCTTTCCCAAGCCAGTTCTTTTTCTAAACGCGAGAATAAATGAACTGTTAAAAAACCGCCAATAATCCCAATTAATGTTAAACTAAATAAAATTAACCAACCCAGAGTTTGATAAAAAGCTAAATGTTGTTTTCTGACTTGTAATAATCGTTCTTCTTCCGCTTGAAACAAAGCAATTTTCTGTCTTGCTGCATCCATTAATACTTTACATTCTGCTAACCAATCATACAATTCGCTGTAAGAAAAACGCCCTTGCAAGGGAGATTGATAATATACATCCTCATCAATTTCTGCGCGTTGATTTTGTTCTCTACTTATCCATCCTCCGGGGGTAACTTTCGCATCCATTTGCGCTAGCTTTCTTTCCATTAGCGTCAAATTTTGCTGGACTAAAACTTTAATTTCTTTAATTTTTTTAGATTGATGGGGATTATCAGAAACTAGGAATTGCAGCATTTTTAAGTTTTTGGGAATTTTAGCGATCGCCTGACTATAAGGAGCTAAAAAATCTGGTCTTCCGGTCATTGCATAACCGCGCATTCCCGTTTCTGCATCGATTAAACCTGTGACTAAACGCTTAGTTTCTAAACGCACTCTTTGCGTATGTTTTACCCAAGCTTCATCTTCCACCAAGCTAAGTTTTAACCAACCAAAAGTTACCAAAGTCGCAATTAAACAAGTAAAAGGAATAGAAATAATTAACAGTCCTCGTTGCTTAACTGGTATCTTTTGCCAAAGATGATAATATTTAATCATCATTGATTTGCTTGGAAACGATAACCCATTCCATAAACCGTTTCTACCCATTCTGACGCACCAATAATTTGCAATCTTTGTCGCAGTCTTCGGATCAAAGTTGTCACAGCATTACTTTCCGGTTCTTCTCCCCATTGCCAAATATTTTGTTCTATTTGATTGCGGGTTAAAATCTGATTTGGATGGCGCATTAAGTACTCTAACATTTGAAATTCTCGCACCGAAAGTTGTACAGTTTCTCCTTCACGTTCGACTGTCAAATTACTTAAATTTAATTGTAAATCGGCTAATTTTAGTGTATCACCTGTCCACAAAGGCGATCGCCTCCCCAACGCCCGCACCCTTGCTAACAACTCAATCACATCTACAGGTTTTACCAAATAATCATCAGCGCCAGCGTCTAAACCTGTTACTTTATCTGCGATCGTATCTTTTGCGGTTAACATTAACACTGGCGCAGTTTTCCCCATTTTACGATAATAGCCACAAAGTTCTATCCCGCTAATTACAGGTAACATCCAGTCTAAAATTAGCAAATCATAATCTTTTTCCGAAATTAACCACTTCGCAGTTTCACCATCTTCTACTCCATCAACTAAATGTCCCACTTGAGTTAGTGCGACTGCTAGAGGTTCTAATTGTTCCGGATCGTCCTCTACGAGTAAAATTCTCATTTTTCATCAAGAATTGTGCTATTCATTAGCAACTAATTCTTGCATATATTGGAGATAACTATCAGCTTTCTTCACCTGTTCTTTAACTTCTGGAACTAAGAAATTAAGCGCCTCAATTAACTTAGTTTTAGCTTCAATAGAAAGCTGTTGGTCTACTTGCGCCTGTTTTAAACTATTACGATAGTTATTTAAGTAACCATCCAAATCATTAAAAAAGTCATCAATTCTTTGCTGAAAATCTTCATCTAAATATTGACTGATGCCATTTTTAATGTCACTAATTCTTTGGTCAATCAACTTGTTAATTTCGTAAATTATTCCTTGCAAAGAAACCGTGTAAAAATTCTCGGTTTTATGCGGTCTTTTCACTTTTTCGGTAATTTCAAAAGGCACTAACCACATAAAGTGAAAAAACGATCGCTTTGTCCTGACAACTTCACTATAACCTTGGTCAATTTTCCGAGTATGGCGAATTACTAAAGGTTTATTCAAATCAATATAGTAATCCGACTGAAATCTCAGATTAGGTAAAGACAGATTCAAATGGAAATTTTCATTTAATCTTTCTCTAGCTCGATCGATAATTGGTCTAGTTTGCTCATCTAAGAAATTCATCATTTTTTGCCGAGCTTCATCAATTACTTGACCAGTATTTTCTTGCACTTTTTCCAATAACAAATCTACTCGGCGTTTGGCATAAGCTACAGCTAAAGCGGCAAATTCTTCTGCTTCCCTTAAAGTAGTAAATTCCATTGAACTTAGTCGCTTAGACTCAGTTGCTACTTCTTGCTTTTGTTGCGAGATCCAATTAGCAAAAATTCTGCCAGTTGTCCCACCTTTTTCCACAAAATCTGCCACTTGTCGATCGTCTTGTAGCAAATATGTTTCGACGCTTAATTTACCTTCTTGTTGCAGACTTTCTAAAATTTTATTCAATTCTTCCTGCAAATCAATTTTGAGTTGTTCAATTTCCTGTAAGCTGTGACGGCAGTTTTCAATGCTATTAATATCTTCATCCAATGCCGCAACTTCCCACCGCAGTTTATCCCCATCTTCATTAATAGCTCGACTGCGTAATTGGGTATCTTCTAAAAGTTCTAACAAGCGACCTTTAGCAATGTTTAAAGAAGAAGTAATACAACGGGGTGCTGCTTCAGTCATTAAAGCATTAACCGCATTAGTTAAAAAGGCATCAAAGCCAGATTTATTCCACAGTTTTTCGGCTTTCTTTTGTAATTGAGCGACAGTAGTATCTTCTAATTCTTCTTCCCAATCTAACGGAAAAACATCTTGAGCGAGCGATCGCGCCGTCTTCAATTGTGCCACTTCCGCACCCGGACGTTGCTGCACCTCTCCCAAAAAATTCGCCGCCGAAAACGCCCATCTTGCCGAAATTTCAAATACGCGATCGTTCTGCGATCCCTCCCCAATTCCAAACTCCGCGGCGACAAATTGACGTACTTGTTCGGGAGTCATATCTCCCTCTTTCCGCTGATCGACCTTATTCACTAAAACATATAAATTATCCTTTCCCCGCAGTTGAATTACCCGTTCCACATCCTTTTTAATTTCCTCTTCCGCCTTAGTATTCAACTCCGTAAAATTCAAAACAATTAAAATTACCGAACTCGCCTGTAACTGTTCCCCAACTACATTTACTAGCTTTAAATTTTCCCCCGCTTCATTCGGTCCCGGAGTATCCACAATTACTAATTTACCCGCAATATCGGCTCGATCTGTAATTCCCGATCGATAAAAAGGAGAATAAATTCTTGGTACATCAATCAGCGATTGTAAAGGATCGGAAAGCGGATCTAAAACACTACAAAGGCGAATAATATCATTCAAAGCCCGTAAACTATTAATAATCGACAACCGACCAGAAATTTTATTTTCAATAGAAATTCCCGTCATCCCTTGAATTTTTTCTGGTAACTTTGCCAAGTGCGGATACTGCGCCATTCTTTCCTGCACTCGGTCTAAACCTAACTCAGCAATTTTGCGTTGTAAAGCCGTAAAAGTGTCACGAAAAACATCTTGAATTTGCGGAGTTAAAGTTAAAACTGGCTCAGCTAATTGCGGATCAAAAATGATCTCCGTAGGCAAAGTTGTCATTGCTGCATTACGACTCGGCAATAATTCCTGACCAACAATCGCGTTAATAATCGTAGATTTACCCGCTTTCATCGGCGCAACTATTGCCATTCTCAATTCTAAATCTGAAACATTACGAGTAGCATCTGTAACTTCTCTTTGAAACTTGGCATACTTTTCACTAGCCGTATCAGAACTCAGCGCCGTACTAACACGATGTAACAACGAACCAACTTGTCCTAACAAGTCGATCGCATTTGTTTGCAAGCTTTGCATATTAGGCTTTTGTACTTCCGCAACCATGAGAGTTACTCCCCACAAACTGTCTAACCGAATAAAAACGCTTTGATTAAAGTTTAGATTTTTTTATTTTGTCTGAAACTCAACTATACCGAAAAAATCTCCTGCTGTTATTATTAATTGACGATGGGTTTGCTAAGATGACCCCCAAGCATATTTAGAGACGCAATTCACCTCTGGCACAAATGAGGTAACTACTGCGTCTTTGACAAAGACTAGCCTTCTATTGACCAAATTAGCAATAGATGTGCCAGTAATCTCTAGTTGATATCTCTGCGGAAACACCATGCGTAACCCTATCCTCAATCTTCATTCTTCAGGCGCAGTACCAATTTTCGGGAAACTCCTGGTTTCTAGCTTAATTCTGGGCTTAATTGCTACAGTCAGCACTAACCTTGAAATATTGCCATCCGTAGCCCAACCAACCGCCCAAACTAAGCAAGCTGCAAATCCCATCAACAAGAAATTGGTGGGAAGTTGGCAAAGCCGAGTTTCTTCTACTCAGAATCTCACTTTTATTTTTGGGCCAGATGGTAAATTATTTATCGTCTTGCCGTCAAGCTCAGAAAAAGCTCAAGCTTTACAACTGCGCTACCGAGTTGCTTCCACAAGTACCAAACCAATGCACTTAGACTTGACCACCAGTAACAATAAAACCGCCCAAACAATTTTTGAGTTTACTCCTAACGGTCAACTGCGAATGGAGTTACAAGGCATTGAAGCCGGAAAACCTAGACCAGGTACTTTTGGTAAAGGAGCTATGGTGTTTAATAAAGTTTCTAATAACACTAATTTGCCTCCCAATGCCCAACTTAGACAAACCAATAACCCAAATAACGTCATGCCGAGATAATGGCAAAAAAATCCTGATTTTGACCTAAATTGCCAGAAAATAGGGGAGTAACAGTTATTTGGATTATTTGTAGGGTGCGTTAGTAGTAACGTAACGCACCGTTTTACTTTTGGAAGCGTGCTTTGATGGAGCGATCGCCCAACCCGACAGCATTAAACACACCCTACAAATAAAGCCTCTGCACTGTTAAGATGTGGTTAATTTTGATGCTTGACTTCCATGACTGACACCGTTCTTGACGTTCGCAACTTACAAGTTCAATTCCTCGCCAAAGGCACAGGTAAAACACCTGTAGTTACAACAGCTGTTGACGATGTTTCCTTTCAAGTCAAACCGGGGCAAACTCTGGGAATAGTCGGTGAGTCGGGTTCTGGCAAATCAGTCACTTCCTTAGCTGTCATGGGTTTGGTACCGAGTCCAAGCAGGGTGTCGGGAGAAATTTGGTTTCAAGATTCAGTTGCAGATACCGAAGCTGTGAATCTGCTGCAATTACCAGAAAGAAGTAAGCAGCAGTATCGGGGTGGTAAAATTGCCATGATCTTTCAAGAACCGATGAGTTCTTTGAACCCAGTTTATACTATTGGTTTTCAAATTACCGAAGCAATTCGACTACATCAAAATGTTTCTCAAGCGCAAGCTAGAAGGTTAGCAGTTTCTTTGTTACAAGAAGTGAAATTGCTGCCGAGTGATGAACAGTTGCAGGAAAGTTTTTTAGCAAATCACAGACAGGAAGAATCGCCAAATTCTCCTGGTAGCGATCGAACAGCTAATATTAGCGAAAGGGAAATTAATCAATATATTAATCAGCAGAAATTGGCAATGCTCGATCGCTATCCCCACGAACTTTCCGGGGGACAAATGCAGCGAGTCATGATTGCAATGGCGATTTCTTGTAATCCCAAATTGTTGATTGCTGATGAACCGACTACCGCTTTAGATGTTACCGTTCAAGCAACTATCTTAGAACTGTTGCGCGAATTGTGCCAAGGTCGGGGAATGTCGATGATTTTTATTACTCACGACTTAGGCGTAATTGCCGAAATTGCTGATACTGTAGCTGTCATGTATCGCGGAAAAATCGTTGAATCCGGCCCAGTTTGGCAAATTTTTTCGGCTCCTCGCCATCCATACACCAAAGGTTTATTAGCTTGTCGCCCCAGTTTAGAACGCAATATGCGCTATCTACCCACGGTTTCTGATTATATGGAAGTGGTAGAAACTGATTCTGGGGAATGGAAAATTGAAGAAAAAATCCAAGATTTAGAGCAACAAATAGAAGTTTCACCAACTGGATTCCCAGTTTCTCGTCCTCACTCACCAGTGCATACTTCTGACGCACCAATTTTGTCAATCAAAAATCTGCAAGTCGGTTTTCCGGTGCGGGGAATGTTTGGCAAAACGAAACGTTATATTATGGCGGTAAATGGTATTTCGTTTGATGTTTATAAGAGTGAAACTTTGGGTTTGGTGGGCGAATCGGGTTGTGGTAAAACTACTTTAGCTCGGACTTTATTGCGCTTAATTGAACCAGTTGGCGGTCAAGTTTTCTTTGAAGGTCGGGATATTACAAATTTGAGTGGTGCGCCTTTACAAAAGTTGCGCCGAGAGATGCAAATTGTCTTCCAAAATCCGTTTAGTTCTCTCGATCCAAGAATGAAAATAGGCGATGCGGTAATGGAACCTTTGCGAATTCATAAAATCGGGAAAAACGATCGGGAAAGACGCGATCGCGCCGCTTATCTGTTAGAAAGAGTCGGTTTAAATCCCGACTTTATGAAGCGTTATCCTCACGAATTTTCCGGGGGACAAAGGCAAAGGGTTTGTATTGCTCGTGCTTTAGCTTTAAACCCAAAGTTTATTATTTGTGATGAATCTGTTTCCGCTTTAGATGTTTCTGTACAAGCTCAAGTGTTGAATTTGTTAAAGGAAATTCAAGAAGAGTTTGGCTTAACTTACATTTTTATTTCCCATGATTTAAGTGTGGTTAAGTTTATGAGCGATCGCATAATGGTAATGAATAGCGGCAAAATTGAAGAAATTGGTCTTGCCGATATCATTTACCGCGAACCGAAAAAAGACTACACTCGCCAGTTAATTAACTCGATTCCCACAGGTAGTTTAGCCAGAATTAAACAGCGGCAACAACAGCGAATTGCCATGTAAAAGCTGGGGACTGGGGACTGGGGACTGGGGACTAGGGACTAGGGACTGGGAACTAGGGAGATGGGCAGGTAGGAGGAGTTTTAGATATAGTTAAAAATTTTCCCTTTTTCCCCCTTTTCCCCTTTTCCCCTTTTCCCCTTTTCCCCTTTTCCCCTTTTCCCCTTTCCCCCTTTCCCCCTTTTCCCCTTTCCCCCCTAGCGATGTTTCATCCAACTAATACATTTTTCCATCTGCATTTTCATAGTTTCTTTATCAGCATGATAGCGTCTGCCATGCCCGGGCAATACCCATTCAAACTGATAATTTGCTAGTTTTTCCATTGACTGAATTAGTTCTGACCAAGAGTACCAACAATGCTCTCGGAAAGCATACAATTGCTGTAATCTATCAGACCAAGCTAAGTGATCGCCAGTAAATAAAAAGCTGTTTTTGTAAAGTAAAACTGTGTGACCTTTGGTATGTCCGGGAACCGGAATAATTAACAAATCTGGTGCAAATTCAATGGGATCTGTACCAGAAAGTTGAATTTCTATATCACGAGTTCCAGCAGTAATTTCATCTTGGTGTAAAATGCGATCGCAACCAAAATGTTCCTGAAACTTTTGATGATCTGCTATATCATCTTTGTGAGTTAAATACAGATAACGAATCCCACCCATTGCTTCTAAACGTTTGACAAGGGGCGGGGCAAAACGGGGAGAATCTATCAAAATATTCCCTTCTGGGCGAGTGATGAAATAACTAGCAGCAGCAAAGGATTTTTCAGAATGGTAGCCGCAATGGTAAACATTTTCCGCCACTAAAATCGGAAAAGTTTCCTGAATTTCTTTAATATCTTTTGGTTTTTCAACTGTTCCAATGGAAGCGGTAGGACAGGACAATAAAGCTTGCATCGCTTTCCGTCTTTCGCTAAGTTTGGCAGGTTGATGATAAACTGCTGATTGTTCGCCAGCTTGATGAAAAACGGACGGTGCCATCCACCGACAAGTATCGCAGTCGATGCAGGTGCGATCGACATAAAAATCGCCGTTAACATTTTCAGAACGACGTTGATCGAGATGTGCCATTTTACAACGTCTCTATTTAGGGGAAAAATTGCTTAGTAAAGCCTTCCAAGCAAACTGGGGTAAAGCTAACATTCGCCGCCAGCGCCAAGGTTCTTGGTAAAGCCGATATAGCCATTCTAGATGATTTTCTCGGAACCAAGCAGGAGCACGAGATTTTGTCCCAGCCCAAATATCTAAACTACCACCTACACCAATCCAAATTGCTTTCGGACAAAGGTGACGATTTTCGGCGATCCATAATTCTTGACGTGGTACCCCCAAACCAACAAGAATTACAGCGGGTTGTTGTTCTTTTAAAGTTTGGTGCAAGGTTAATTCTTCTTCGGTTGAGAGATAGCCGTGTTGAGTACCTGCGATCGCCAATTTCGGACAACGTTGCTGCCACATTTCGGCTGCTTTAGCCGCTACCTCTGGCGCACCACCAAAGAAAAATACAGGCATTGGTTTACTTAATTGACCTGCATACAACAGAAGAGTTTCTGCCAACTCAATTCCCGGACAACGCCTCACTTTTTTACCTTTCAACCAAAGGTAAAGGACGACTCCAGAACCATCAGGGATGACTAAATCCGCTTGCTGAATAATTTCAGCTAATTTGGCGTTTTTTTCTGCTTGCATGGTCATTTCTGCATTTAGAGTAATGACGTGCCCGCCTAATTGCTGGTGCAACTGCGCGATTAGCCAACCTGGGTAATTATCTAACAAGTGTATGGGTAATCCTAGTACGGAAAAGCTAAGCGTCTTAGTAATGATTTGTTCTTGCACAAACTCTCCTCACAGTCTCTATGCAGGATAGTTTACCTTGACGCTGCATTGCTGTGTAGTTCCACAAAAAAATTCAAGCCTATTTCGGTTGTTTCTTCTCTGGTTTTGTTCTATGTACGTTGTTGCGCTTGGACACCAAATCTCGCGTCCAAGCGCAACAACGTACTTTTTTAATGTACCAGTTATCAACTGTCTTCAAACCGCTTTTTTCACAGAACCATCAGCATAAAGTTCCAGGGGAACTAATTCTACTTTACCGTTAACTTTTACTTTAGAGTAAACAATGCGAACAAAAGGCGAATTATTTCTATTGTATTTAGTACACATATCCGTCACCTACTTTTTATTCTGAATTGAAGAATTTCACAATTTATGGGGCAAAATTGAATTGTTTATGTTTCCTACTTATGTTCTACAAAATTATCCTTGAAGTTAACGGAAAGATCGGTTGATTTTTTCTAAAGATTGTGCAAAAATTTACAAAAGAGATTTAAAATTACCGTGAAAATCCTTACTAGTTAGCCGAAACAGATACACTAGCTAAAGGCAAAGTTACTAAATATTAAGCTACACCGCTGAAATCTGGTGTGGTTCTATTTCTTTAATTAACTTCAAGCCGTCGGGTAATTAATCCGCCAAGATCGCCAAAATTATGATGTCAAACAAGCTTTCTGAACTGCAAACTCGCTTAGATTATTACTATCAGCAAATTCAAACAGTAATTCTGAATCGGCAAAATGCGATTACAGGTTTACTACCAGCCTCTACAGCTATAAATGCTCATGGAGATTATACAGATGCTTGGGTGAGAGACAATGTTTATAGTATTTTGGCGGTTTGGGGATTAGCATTAGGATATCGCAAATTAAATGATGACTTTGGACGCGGTTTTGAGTTAGAAAAAAGCGTCGTTAAATTGATGCGAGGACTGTTGTTTTGCATGATGCGTCAGTCTCACAAAGTCGAACGTTTTAAAGAAACTCAATCACCTTTAGATGCTTTACACGCCAAATACAATACTAACAGTGGTGATATTGTGGTTGGTGACGATCAGTGGGGACATTTGCAGTTAGATGCAACTTCGCTGTTTCTCCTGATGTTGGCACAAATGACTGCTTCAGGATTACACATTATTTATACGTTGGATGAGGTGAATTTTGTCCAGAATTTAGTTTATTATATCGGGCGAGCTTATCGAACACCAGATTACGGTTTATGGGAAAGAGGTAATAAGATTAATCGAGGAAATCCCGAATTAAATGCTAGTTCGGTGGGAATGGCGAAAGCAGCTTTAGAAGCAATTAATGGGTTAGATTTGTTTGGGATTAGGGGAAGTCAAGCTTCGGTAATTCATGTTTTACCTGATGAGATTGCTAGAGCGAGAATTACTTTAAAGTCAATTTTACCAAGGGAATCTAGCTCTAAGGAAGTGGATGCTGCTTTGTTGAGTGTAATTAGTTTTCCAGCGTTTGCTGTGGAAAATGAACAGTTAGTGGAACGCACTAAAAAGAAAATTATCGACAAATTAGCAGGTCGTTACGGTTGTAAACGTTTTTTAAGAGATGGACATCAAACAACTATAGAAGATCATAGCCGTTTGCATTATGAACCTTGGGAATTAAAGCAGTTTGAAAATATAGAATGCGAATGGCCTTTGTTTTTCACTTATTTATTTTTAGATGGTTTGTTTCGCCGGGATAAGGAACAGGCGGAAGATTATCAACAAAAGTTAGAAAGTTTGTTGGTAGAAAGGGATGGTTTGCGGTTATTACCAGAACTTTATTATGTGCCGAAGGATAGGATAGAATTTGAGCGATCGCATCCGCAAAGCCAAACTCGCTTACCTAACGAAAATGTTCCCTTAGTTTGGGCACAAAGTCTGTATTATTTAGGACAGTTATTAAGTGAAGGGTTAATTGCGATCGGAGATATTGACCCTTTAGGCAGACATTTATGTACAGGAAAAGAATCTAAACCTTTAGTACAAATTTCTCTTTTAGCCGAAGATGAAGACTTACAAATCAAATTAGCAGATTACGGAATACCCACCCAAACACCCCGACAAGTAGAACCAATTCAAGTCCGTCAAGCCAGTGAATTATCAACAGTTTACACCCAAATTGGTCGCAATGATAAATTAAGTTTAACAGGTCGTCCAGTGCGAAGATTACGCAGTTTAACTACTTCGAGAATTTTCCGAGTTCGCGGAGAAACAATTGTTTTCTTACCTGCATTTTTGGACAAACAACAGTTTTATTTAACCTTGGATTACCATTTTTTGCTAGATCAAATCAGAAGTGAACTAGCTTATATTCAACGAAATTGGACGGAATTAGGACGACCAACAATGACTTTACTGTTAACTCATTCCATGCTAGAAACTGGAAGTAAAGCATTGTTAGCATTAATGCAAGAACTCAACTCTGGTTATTGCAATGGCGTGCAGGTAAAATTAGGTAATTTACGGCAATTTGTCCAAACATCGGCTAAAGAAAGAATTGATTTTATCCATGAGTTTGAATTTAGCCAATCTCCAGTGCAAAATACTGCGCCAGTTAAGTATTATTTGACTTATCAATCGGAAAAAAATTGGCCTTTGGGACATACTCAAGAATGCAGATTAGAGTACGAAACTGATACTAAATTCTTGATTAATTGTTTACGACAGTCGCAAAACATTTATGAACAAATAGAGTTATTACAAGCTTTATCTAGGTTAAAAGGTGTAAATTTTGACACGGGTTTTGGAGGGTCAAAAGATCCGGTTACAGTAGCAGATTTACTCAAGGAAATTTACGAAAAAGCAGTTAGAGGTGTAGCAGATCAAACATTTAACCAGGCATCAATTCATTGGACGGTAATTCGTCGCACCGCAGGTTTAAGGGGAATGGTGGATATTGGGTTATCGGATGCGGTGACGGATATTTTAGTGAGACAAAAGCAGATTTCTGTGGGTAAAGCTTATAGTGAAGCTTCGTTAATTACTCGCCCAATGTCGCACCATGAAATTAATGATAAAATTGAAGAGTTTTGTGGGGAAGATATTCGCGATCGCGTCCTCACCCAAGAAATTTTAATCTATATTGGTTTACTAATCAAGTCAGAACCAGACTTATTTAATGGTTTGCTAACCTTAAGAGTTGGGTATTTAATTCTGTTAATTACCAGCGAATTAGCACAGGAATTAAAAATTACCCAAGATGAAGCACACGAACATTTAATGACATTAAGCCCCTTTGAAGTAAAAACCCGTGTGCGTCAAGTAATTGCTGGTTATCAAGATATGAATCAGTTGTTACGTCAACAAGAATCTTTGCGCGTCAAACAATCAGAAACAGATATTGAATGGGTTGTACTTCCAGAAAAAGAAGAAGAATCACAAACTGGCAAATGGTTGCAAAAACGTCAAAGAGATGGCGCTTTAAACCGAGTCCCGAAAGATTTTTATCCTCGCGTTTGGCAACTATTGAAACATTGCAAAGGTTTAGTAATTGGCGATAAATTGGAAAGACGCAACCGTTTAGATAGTGAATTGTTGCTTGCGGAAATGACTCCCGGAGAAAAGAACTTTGCTTTGCAAATTGAGCATTTATTGAATAAAATTGTTGCGCCAGAGTACCGCCAAACTAACATTGAAGCCTTAATGGAATTATCGGCAATTGCAGAACGTAACCCGGATTTGAAAATTGAAGATTACATCGTTTTAGATGTGTTAATTGGTCATGCTGTCAGGTTAGCATTTTTGGATAAGTTTCCTGATAAAGCCGATCGTTATGATGAGTATAAAGCAGCTGCTTGGCGATCGTTTTATGAAACTTCTCCTTATACCTGTGCTACTTTTGTAGTGAAAGCGTTCCGGTTCTTAACTCAGTTTGGCAAAGCGAGTGCAGCATGAGTAAAACTTTGTACGAAACAGATTATTTGAAATGGATTGAAACCACCGTAGCGAAGTTGCGACTGGGTGATTATTCTCACATTGATTGGGAAAATTTGATTGAAGAAATTGAGGACATGGGAAAAAGTGAACGCAGGAGTTTAGAAAGTAATCTAACAGTAATTATGACTCACTTACTGAAATGGCAATATCAGCCAGAATTCCGCAGTGGTAGCTGGAGAGGTAGTATTAATGAACATCGTAGACGCATTCGTAAAGCTTTGAAAGATTCGCCTAGTCTTAAACCTTTTTTAGCAGAAATTTTTGCCGAATGTTATGAGGATGCTGTGGAACAAGCGATCGCAGAAACTGGACTTTCTGTGGAGGTGTTTCCCGAAATTTGTCCTTATAGTTCTGAGGAAGTTTTGAGTAGTGAATTTTTGCCGGAGTGAGCGATCGCACTTAAATATCATGTGCATAATGTAGAGACGTTATATATAACTCTACAAGGTTTTGAATTATACCCAATCTAGACTAAACTTTTCTAATTTAGCTTGCTTAAGTTACTTACAAAAGTTCTTCCTTTTGTAAGATTTTGGCGTATGATTCTAGAGTCTGAACAATCCTAGAACGGAATTTATCGCTAAGTTTTAATTTTGCATATTGTTCCTCTTCTTCAACTCCAAACCAAAGGATACTGATGCTCTTAGCTCAGTATGCCCAAAAACTTTTGTCAGCTAACACAACAGTTATGATTTTTTGCGAATAAGATATTATGTTAACTCGTGAGTGGCGACAAATCATTGGTCAAGAAGGAGGAAAAAATCGCACATAAGTTTTCTGACATTCTTAAAGCTAAAAAAGGTAGTATTAAACAAGCCGAACTACCAGAAGGTTCTCCCAGTTGGGAAGAATTTAGCGAAATGATTTGGGAGGAAATTGAAAGGGGTGTACAGGAAAATCTTCCTGGTTTCAAGGTTGTGCGTAAATTATTAAGCGATCGGAGATTTGATAAATGACTAACCCTATCTTTGAAAAATTACTTAAACTCTTAAACAAACTGGAACAAGAAAAACTCAGCTACACTTTAGCACATCATCGAGATGAAGCAATTATGGTGACAGTGGCTGTACCTGGTGAAAGATGGGAAGTTGAATTTTTGAATGATGGCTCGGTAGAAGTAGAAAAGTTTGTTAGTAATGGGGAAATTGGGGGAGAAGAAGCACTGAGCGAATTATTTTCTCGCTATTCGGAACAGAATGATTTACAACTGATACAGAATTTGCCATAAGCAACATTATTATTTCATCAATCTGATTATGGCAACATTTTACTCCTTATTCCCTGAATTGATTTCAACTTAGTAACGCTTTTTCTACTAAAACTAAGCGATCGTTCCCCCAATACATATCATCACCAATAAAGAAGGTAGGTACACCAAAAACCCCTCTTTCTACCGCCGCTTTGTTCCGATTTTCTACTTCTTGAAGCACCACCGGATCGATAACAGCAGCAGCAACAGCATCTCCATCTGCGCCAACTTCCGCAGCAATTTTTCCTAACACTTGCGGATCTTGAATATCTAAATCCTCAACCATATAAGCGCGAAAACCCCTAACAATAAATTCAGGTAACTTTCCCGACTTTTCTACTGCAATAGCTGCCGCTGCTGCTGCACCATTGTTAATAAAAAGACGAGATGGTACATTTAAGGGAACGTTGTAATATTTACACCAATCAAAAACATCTTTAACTACGTAATTGCGTTTAGCTGGGATATCATTAGGGCCAGGATTACCAGATAACTCAAAAACTTTGTACATATCAATTACTTGATAGACAATGTTACATTTTGTTCTTTCTACTAATCTCGGAAGTTGAGTACTAGCAAGGTAGGAAAAAGGACTACCTAAACTCAGATATACCTCTAATGTTTTGCTCATAACAACCCTCTGTGAAATAGATTTAACGATCGCAAATTTTACATTCTTATTTAAAGACAAATTTAAGGCAAAAACAGTTCAGAAAATAGTATTTCAATATCGGGGAAAGCTAAGGGTGCGATCGCTGCATCTCCAGTAAGAATAATTTCTTCTTGATAACCCGATTTTCACCAATAGCGATCGCACCTTTTTCTTAATTTGGGGATTTCTGCGATTGGCTAAATTAGCCTGTTACACTATATTAATGTAAATTTAGAAAATTATTAGAATACTCAGCAAAATTATTATTATGTTTCAAACAACTCGCCGCCGTTTAGCTATTTGGTACGCTGCTGTTACTGCTGTGTTATTACTATTATTTGCCACTGGGGTTTATCTTTACGTTCGCAGCACATTAATTGAAAGAGTTGATGATACATTAAATCATGTTGTGGAAGTGGTAGAGCGATCGCTAGTCATCGAATCAAACACCACAGAAAAGAAATTTCGTATTAACTTAGAAGCGAGTTTTCGAGATAACGCTGATACTGTAGACGACGATCGCATTGACTTAGAATGGTTTAGTCCTAATGGCGAATTACTTTGGTCAACTTTTTCCGAACCTTTGAATATTCCCATTCATGCTAACCGTACCGGAGAAACAGTCAGAATTGAGAAAAAAACTGATACCAATACTCCTAATATTATACTTTTGCGCCAAATCACAGAAAGAGTAGAAATTGGTAGACAAGTCATCGGATATTTGCGCGTTAGTCATCCTTGGTTTGAAGTTACTAAACCTAGTCGTCAGTTAATCCTAGACTTGAGTTTAGGCACAAGTTTTATGGTGATTTGTGTTGCAGCAATTGGTTGGTTTCTTTCCGGTTTAGCAATGGAACCAGTGAGGGAATCTTACCAAAGTTTAAAGCAATTTACCTCCGATGCTTCTCATGAATTGCGAAGTCCGATCGCCATGATTCAAACTAACGTCCAAGTAGCGTTAGCCGATCCAGAATTAGAGTTAGGAACCCATCAGCAACAGTTAAAAGTAATTGAAAGATTAACCAAAAGGTTAGGACATTTGGTAGATGATTTACTATTTTTAGCAAGGCAAGATAGTGGAATTGTCCAACCTCGATTTGCTACTTGTCCATTAGACGCTTTGCTTATGGAAGTAGTGGAAGAACAACAGTTAGTAGCACAGGAAAAAAATATTGAACTTTCCTTAGATTTAAAAACAGAGATTGGTGGATCGGGAATGGGGAAAAAGTATTTAGAAGAAGCAGAAGAAGACTTCTTTAGCCTTTTAGGAGACTGGGATCAATTAGCAAGATTATTTACAAACTTGATTGGTAATGCGCTGCAATATACGCCAACTAAAGGTACAGTAAATATAGAATTACAGCGAATTTTTCGTCGGGGTAGTTTTCCTCAGTTACAAGTAAAAATTATTGATACCGGAATAGGTATTCCTGAAGATGCTTTACCTCATCTATTCGATCGCTTTTATCGCGTCGATCCTGCACGCAGTCGAGGAACGGTTACAGGTTCGGGTTTAGGGTTAGCGATCGCAGCTGCAATTGCTCAAAATCACGATGGCAGCATTCGCATTGATAGTATTATTAATCAAGGAACAACTATTACTGTCACCTTACCTCAACAACGTTTAGAAACCTTTAATTCTTGATTAAATATTGGTAATCCATGCTGAATTTATCTGATCGTTTCATCTATCTTAAGTTAGGGATTAATCCAAAACTTCAAAAATATAATCAAACCAAAAAATTAACAAAGGAATGTTTCCTGTGACAGAGGTAAAGGATACAGTTCCTATATTAGGCTTCAAACATATAGTCGTGTGATTTGGAGACTAATAATAGCAATATGACAATTGGAATAAGAGAGGATGTTGCATACATAATGCTGAAGAAAATCAGCGAAACTGATAGCAGCAAAGGTATGCACACAGTTAACTTCAGCCAAACAGATTTTGCTGGTCGAGAAATTACTCCCGCAGAATTTCTAGGACACTTAGATTATTTAAACCAAAAGCAATATATCAACGCTGAATTTAGCGGCAATGCTTACGGTAATCAGGAAGATGTTCCTGATGCAATTAACCCGAAAGAAGTTGATGTCAGAATTGCCAATACTTATGGTGCTTCCGATGGGCCTTTGCCTCATTTAATTACTTTTAAAAAAGCAGAATTAACCGACAAAGGTCGCCAAGCTTTAGCAGACATGGAGGCAAATCTTCCTGAATCTTTAAAGAAAGGGCCAGCAGTACCAATTGCTGACAAAGATATGCCTTTCTTGCATAAAGTTATGCTAAAAGCTGGCTTATCGGAACCCTATGATGCCAGAGATTTAACAGAAGTTGTCTATCGAGTAATGCGCGATTTAATGACAACAGAAGCAGCCGATCGCGTCGCCGCAGAACTCCATGAAAAAGCAATGCCAACAGATGATAAAGCATTGCAAATGGAAATTACCGATCTGTGGAAAGATACCAATCCAATTGTCGGATTTTTAAGTCGGGTTCGTCCACCTTGGCAAGGTCCAGGAATCTTTAAAATTGACGACGATCGCTTTTTATTCCGCGTCGCTAATGAAGGTGGAATGCCGCCGAATGTCGATCGGGAACAAGTAGTAAAAGCAGTATTTTCAGCAACCAAAGATGAACTTTCCAAAGAAAGAATTGACGAAATAGCTAGTTGGCTACCTGGAAAAGTTCGCCAACTGTGGGAAGAAGCCTAAAAAGGGATTAGGGATTGGGGATTAAGGATAGGAAAATGTTTGATTCCTTAACCTTTTCTTCAATCCTTTTTCCATTACTCATCACTTTTTTAATAAAAAATTGGAGGATAAAATGAATTTACCAAATCAACAAATTACAAAACAAATTGGATTAGTAGGAGCTATTTTTAGCAGCTTGATTTTTGCGGTTCCAGCAGTTGCTCAAATGAATCCTAGAATGCCGGGAAATATGAATCAAATGCCAGGAAATGAAATACCTCAAATGGAAGGATTATCTCCAGCAGAACGCAGTCGCCTTTGCGCTCAATACATGAATAGTACCATGCGCGAAGAACAAGATTTTCCCGGACAAAATACAGATCAACCAGCTTCAATTACCCAAACTTTACCTTCCGGTAGAGTCAGTGAACCACCTGTAGTTCGTGATGGTCGTTTTGCTACTCCCTCAGAAGCCGAAATGGAACGCATTTGCGCCAATCAAATAATGCGAAGAAATCGCCGTGGATTTAACCGGGGAAATAGTAATAACACGATGATTTCGCAAAATTACAGGTATGGACAATACCGTAATCGTACCATCATTCCTCCCACACCAGAACAAAGACAAGCTGCAACTACTAGCGTTAGAACTGTTAATGGATTAGTGAATTTGAGGCTAGTTAATAACTCTGGTGCCGATATTGCTTATCAAGTAATTGGTGAAACTCAACCTCGTTATTTACAGGGTAACAATGATATTAATTTACGCTCAGTAGATACACCGACAACTCTCACTTTTTACCGTCCAGATGGAGGCTTTTTAGCTGTTAATCCTCGTCCGGTTTCTCCAGGAGTTTTAGAAGTGAGATTTGAACCCACCAGCAGTTTTAGTTTGGACAAATCTGCCCTAAGAATACAACCTTCAGGTGCAGTTTTCTTAAATTAATCATTGACGGGAATTTCAATTAATTCTCCTAACAATTCGGCAACTAATTGAGTTTCACTCAATTCTTGAGCCAAGCAAATTGCCTGTTGTTGTACCATTAGTGCTTCCATATTCTTACCTTGTTGTCGGTAAAATTGACTTAATAATCTTAATGATTTCAACTCTTGGTAAGGATTTTCGGAAGCACGAGCAATTTTTAACCGTTCCTCCAACAAATCTAAAGTTCTAGTGTAATTTTTGGCACAATTGTAGGTATCAACTAAGCCATCAATAGCACGGAATTGATTTGGACGATCGATCGCAAAACGCGCCACCCGCAAAGCCGCACCATAAGCCCTAATTGTATCCCAAAAATTATCAGTAGCCCGGTAAGCATCACCCAAATTATTATAAGTATTTGCCTCTCCCACCGGGTCACTAGCACGACTCCGATAAATCAAAGCTTCTTCATATCTTTTAATCGCTTGATTATAATCTCCTTGACTCGCTGCCGCTAAACCTAAATTATTTAAAGATAACCCAATACCCGTCGGACTATTAGTAGCACGAGCCAGAGAAAGTGCTCGATTAAAACTTGTTTTTGCTCCTGAAATATTGCGTCTTTTCAGCAAAAGTGAACCAACATTATTCAAGCCCACAATTTGACCTTGTAAATCATTATTTGCCTTAGCTACCCCTAATCTTTTTCGCAGTGCATCTTCCGCTTGTCGAAATAAACCCAAATCCGCATAAGCCAAACCTAAATAATCATAAGTTCGACCTATTGCTTCTAAATCACCAATTTCTGCATAAATATTTAGGGCTTTTAACCAATAGGGAATTGCCTTAGCTAATAAACCTTTTTGTTGTGCTTGACCTCCTAAACGCACTAAGCGATCGGCCTCGTCCCGACTCTCTCCTTGCGTTCCATTATTAATCCGAATATCCAATTGTTCATTTAAATCAGCCGCACCTAAAAGCAGAAAGTAAACAGGCAAAATTAAACAGAGAAAAAAAATTTTCTTACCCTTAACTCCCGCCCGTACCTTATGAACTACTGCTAATTTTTTAGATGCCGAAATCAGAGAACGAGGTAAAACGTTTACCCCATTTCTCTTACCAACTCGCCATTCATCAGTACCTTTCATAATAAAGATTCCTGCTTTTCTACCGCCCCATCTTCACCTAAATAAATTTCCCGAATATCAGCAGGTAAAGATTTTTGTAATTCTTGCAGACCAGATACCAACAAAGATCTTACCTGATGCGGTGAAACTGTTTCTCCTTCCGTTTGCAAATAAGCAGAAATTCGCGCCTCACTCCAATGGAAAGTTTGTGACATTAACACAATTAACCGTTGCAAAGGCGGTAAAAAATCTAACGCTTGATGGGTATAACACCACAAAGGTGGAGAAGCAGCTTCTAAAGAATAATGAATTGACTCTACAGGTGGAACATCAGCTTGGTTAATACAAAGCGCCGTAATATTAATTAACCAATTTTGCAAATTAAAATTTTCCATTCCTGGCGCAGTTGAACCCCGCAAATCTAATTCCATGATTGCATAATAGATATGTCGCCAAGTCAGAGCAAACAAATAATCAACTTGTACCGGAGAACGTCCAGAGTGGGCAATTAAAGTATAGACGATCGGACTATATCGACAAAAAATAGCCGTAAAATATTTTCCTTGTTCGGGATAGCGTTGAAACAAAGTCAAAAGTTCCCCATCGCTATAATGCGACAAAGACTTCACCTGTGGATGATCGGTTTCACTAAAATAAGGAATTTGCACAACTTTACCCTTTGACTAATCAATCAAATCATCAGATTTTACCAAATAATATACTGCTGAAGCGCAAATTTTGAGAATGTAGGGGCGGGTTTATTAGAAAAGTTTGTAATCCTAGCAGAAAATTTAACAACAAAACCCGCCTTTACATAGTTTTACGTTAATCAACCTCCCCATCTCCCCAAACCCGATCGCACTCTTCCCAGCTTGATAGACTAGAATTACTTATCATTACACCCTTGGGAAATTCATGGTTCTAGCAGTCAACCTAATTAATTCTATGGTTTCATCCATTACTGATAGCACTTTTTTACTTTCCTTACCTTTCGATGCCTTGTTTTCCACTCAAGGAATCATGGTAATGCTGCTGGTAGCTTACGCAGGCGCGATGTGGATGTTCCTCACCAGCGCCCCCAAAGTACACACAATAATGGTGTCAGATCTGGAAATTGCCCGTCAATTTTATGAAGGCGTATTAGATTTGCCCGCAGCTGACGTACCTTTACATTATTATTACAACTACGAGCAAACCATTGGCGCTGCTGGAATGGACCCGCTTTATATGTCAGCAAGTCCCAGTCTTACTGCTAACAAAGGATTACATGAATCCGATGGATTGTGGTATCAACTGAAAAAAAATACTCAATTGCACATCATTTCTGGTGCTAGTTTAGGCTTGAAAAATCGTCAACGTCATGTTTGTTTCGATCGCGAATGTTTAGAACAAGTCTTAATGCGAATTCAAGTTCGAGGATTGCGCTTTAAACTCCGTACAGAAAAACCATTAAACTTCTTAGTAAAAGATTGGCAAGACCGCACAATTGAAATGGCTGAAGTGAATAGTTAATTTAATTTCTTCACTCGTAACCACAACCAAAAATTTAATCTCCATATCACTATCTTTAGGGTCATTAGAAGCCAGGAAAACATATCTTTCTAACGGCCCTTTGTCTCTATTCAGCAAAAACTAGGTCTATTTCCGAGAACTTCATGATAATAAAACAAACTTTATTAGGTACACTGAACTTCTCTGTACTGTTACGGAGGACAAAAGTTAAATAATTTTAATCTTCCTGTAAAAAAAGTGCAATCCCTCTTAAAGCCAGAGTAATCGTCCCAGTTGTAAATATATACAACAGGCAAAGTAAATGCCTTAATGTTGTATCGTTCTATCTTGACACTCCTCGCCCTATAAGTGCGAGGATTCTTGGTTCACAGACTCACCATAACCTAGCAGGATTGCTCCAACCAGACTAGAGGGCAAATCTCCCCAAGCTTTAGATCCGGTATGCCCTACCGTACTTAATGCTAATTTCAGGATATTAATTGCGGCGGTCAAGTTTCGCCTTCAGGAAAACTGCTGAATAATTAAAAAAATATAAACCCTCCTTCAGAGTTCTTCAGGAGGGTTACGTTTCTGTATAGTCTTTAAAGATATTAACTTCAGATATCTATTATTCTGCTTTAGTCGAGACGTAAGTACATCAGAATTATTGCGTAAATTACAAAAACTTTTAGCAATCCTCCTCTCAGTATTTTCCTAGATTATAACGATCGATTCCCCAAAATCCGCTAAAAATCTCCCCACCTCCCCACCTCCCCATCTCCCCAACTTTCCCCTGAGAGACTGTAACAGTGCTACGATTGCGACAGATAAAGAATTGTGATAGTGAAGGATCGAATGGTAGAGTTAGACAAATCGATATCCTTTGACGGGAGGGATATTAGATTAAAGGTTGGCCTCCTTGCTCCACAGGCTGGTGGTTCCGTTCTTATTCAATCTGGTGATACTTGTGTATTAGTGACTGCGACGCGGGCGGCAAGTAGAGAAGGTATCGATTTTCTCCCCTTGTTGGTGGACTACGAAGAAAGACTTTATGCAGCTGGAAGAATTCCTGGTGGGTTTTTGCGGAGGGAAGGTCGTCCTCCAGAAAAAGTAACTTTGACAGGTCGGTTGATAGACCGTCCGCTGCGTCCCTTGTTCCCCAGCTGGTTACGAGATGACATTCAAATTGTTGCTACTACCCTGTCAATGGATGAGCAAGTCCCGCCTGATGTTTTAGCGGTGACTGGCGCTTCCATTGCGGTGATGTTAGCAAAAATCCCGTTTAATGGGCCAATGGCAGCAGTCAGAGTTGGTCTGGTGGGAGATGATTTTATCATCAATCCTACCTACGCGGAAATTGAAGCTGGGGATTTAGATTTAGTGGTTGCGGGTTCCCCAGAAGGCGTGATTATGGTGGAAGCTGGGGCAAACCAATTGCCGGAAGCTGATATCATTGAAGCGATCGATTTCGGTTACGAAGCAGTACTCGATTTAATTGCGGCACAAAGAGACCTGCTCAAAGAACTGGAAATTGAGGTAGTTCAGGAAGAAAAACCAGTTACAGATAGTGACTTGGAAAAGTATATCCGCGATCGCGCCACCGACCCAATCAAAGAAATCCTCAAGCGGTTTGAGTACGACAAAAACCAACGGGATGAGGCATTAGACGAAATTAAAGCTGGCATTGAAGCCACAATAGCCGAACTGCCAGAAGAAGACCCCATCCGAGTCGCAACTGCCGAGAATTCTAAAGCATTGGGCAACATCTTCAAAGATACTACCAAGAAACTCATGCGCCGTCAGATTGTCGAAGAAGGCGTGCGTGTCGATGGTCGGAAACTTGATGAAGTTCGACCAGTTTCTTGTCGCGTCGGAGTCCTACCGCGCCGAGTTCATGGTAGCGGTTTATTTAATCGCGGACTCACCCAAGTCATGTCTATTGCCACCTTGGGAACACCCGGAGACGCGCAAGAACTCGCCGACGACTTGCACCCAGAAGACGAAAAACGCTACCTGCATCATTACAATTTCCCTCCCTTCTCCGTTGGCGAAACTAAACCAATGCGTGCCCCTGGCAGAAGAGAAATTGGTCACGGTGCTTTAGCAGAACGGGCAATTGTCCCAGTTTTACCACCAAAAGACCAATTTCCTTATGTGATTCGCGTAGTTTCGGAAGTACTTTCTTCTAATGGTTCAACTTCAATGGGTTCCGTTTGTGGTTCTACTTTAGCTTTAATGGATGCTGGAGTTCCGCTGATTAAACCAGTTAGCGGTGCCGCAATGGGATTAATTAAAGAAGGCGAAGAAGTCCGCATCTTAACAGATATTCAAGGAATTGAAGATTTCTTAGGTGATATGGACTTCAAAGTAGCAGGGACAGATACAGGAATTACCGCTCTGCAAATGGATATGAAAATCAATGGTTTGCCGATAGAAACCATTGCTAAAGCTGTTCACCAAGCACGTCCAGCCAGATTACATATTCTAGAAAAAATGCTGGCTGTCATTGATGAACCACGCAGCGAAATGTCACCTTTTGCGCCGCGTTTACTAATGATCAAGATTGAACCAGAATTGATTGGTTTAGTCATTGGGCCTGGTGGTAAAACTATCAAGGGAATTACCGAAGAAACTGGTGCCAAAATCGATATTGATGATGATGGTACAGTGACAATTTCGGCAATTGATGTGGAAAAAGCGGAACGTGCTAAGGGAATTGTTCAAGGTTTAACTCGCAAGTTAAATGAAGGTGATGTTTACGTTGGTCGGGTGACAAGAATTATTCCCATTGGTGCTTTTGTGGAATTTTTGCCCGGAAAAGAAGGCATGATTCACATTTCCCAATTGGCAGATTACCGAGTTGGTAAGGTAGAAGATGAAGTGGGAGTTGGCGATGAAGTGATTGTCAAAGTGCGGGAAATTGATAATAAAGGTCGGATCAATTTAACTCGCTTGGGCATTCACCCAGATGAAGCGGCTGCGGCTCGATCGGCAGCGAATCGTTAACTGGTCAATGTAAGATAGAAAGGCGGTTGCTAGATTTGGCGATCGCTTCGCAATTTGCGGATATCATCATCTAAAATATCCGCAACATTTACCCCCATTTGGGGCAGAGGGGCAGGGGGGCAGGGGAGAAGAGATAATATTAAATAGGCTTTTTATTATGAATCAAAATTTATCAGAAGTTGAATATAAAACTGGCGAATTGTACGAAAGGGATTTTTATGCTTGGACTGTGGAACAAGCAAGGTTTTTGCGAAATGAGGATTGGAGTAATTTAGATATTCCTAATTTGGCTGAGGAGATTGAGTCTTTGGGCAGACAGGAACAAAGTCAGTTAGACAGTCGTTTGGAAGTTTTAATCGGGCATTTATTAAAGTGGGAATTTCAAGCTAATAAACGTTCTAAAAGCTGGTTTTTCACTATTCGGGAACAAAGACGCAAAATTATTAGACTTATCCAAAGAAATCCTAGTTTACAATCTTACTTACCTAAAGCTTTAGCAGAAATTTATCCCGATGCTTTAGATTTAGCTTTACGAGAAACATCTTTAAAAGAGGAAATTTTTCCCCAAGAATGTCCTTACAGTTTAGAAGAAATATTAAATGCTGAGTTTTTCCCAGGTGAACAACTAGAATCTGATCCAAATCAGCAATAATCGCAGCTGGAAAATCAATTCACTCCTCACTACCAACTACCCACTACCCAACTAGTTAGCAAAATTGACCCAGAAGCCTTAAACTGGAGTTTACCCTTATAGTGTTTCTCCCTACAAAGTAACTGTGCGAAAAAAAGTTATCGCTGGCAACTGGAAAATGTACAAAACTCAGGCGGAAGCGTCGGAGTTTTTGCAGAAGTTCTTACACAGCTTAGAAGAAACCCCGGACGATCGGGAAATTGTTCTGTGTGTTCCTTTTACTGACTTGGGTATTTTATCCAAGAGTTTGCATGGTAGTCGCGTGCAACTGGGTGCCCAAAATGTTCACTGGGAAGAACAAGGCGCTTATACTGGCGAAATTTCTGGCCCTATGCTCACGGAGATTGGGGTACGATATGTGATTATCGGTCACAGCGAACGCCGTCAGTATTTCAATGAAACTGATGAAACTGTGAATTTGCGACTGAAAGCAGCGCAACTTTATGGACTAACTCCGATTCTTTGTGTTGGCGAAAGTAAGCAACAAAGAGATGCTCTTGAAACTGAATCTTTGATTATTAGTCAGTTAGCAAAAGGTTTAGTTGATGTCGATCAAAATAATTTGATTATCGCTTATGAACCGATTTGGGCGATCGGTACTGGTGATACTTGTGAATCGATCGAAGCTAACCGAGTGATTGGGTTAATTCGCTCTCAATTAACTAATGCTAATGTTCCCATTCAGTACGGCGGTTCTGTGAAGGCTAATAATATCGATGAAATTATGGCTCAACCAGAAATTGATGGCGCACTGGTAGGAGGTGCTAGCCTCGAACCTGACAGTTTTGCCCGAATTGTAAATTATCAGTAACCCTCGTTGTCATTGGTCATTTGTTATTAAGAAATAATGACCAATGACTAATTAGCAATCACCAATTACCAATGACTAATGATGAGTTAATTATTCGCGATCGCTCTTTCACCTGGAAAAAACGCACCTATTTAATGGGTGTTTTGAATGTAACTCCAGATAGTTTTAGTGATGGCGGAGAATTTAGTAATTTAGCAGCGGCTCTTTCTCAGGCAAAATATTTAGTAGAATCTGGTGCAGATATTCTCGATATTGGCGGCGAATCAACTCGTCCAAATTCGGAAGAAGTCTCTTTGTCAGAGGAACTAAATCGCGTTTTACCTGTGATTAAAGCGATTCGTAAAGAGTTAAATATTCCAATTTCTGTAGATACGACAAAATCAGAAGTTGCTAAAGCAGCTATTCTCGCTGGTGCAGATATTGTTAATGATATTTCTGGGGCTACTTTTGACTCGGAAATGTTGCCAATTGTGGCTGAATTAGGTGTACCAATTGTGTTAATGCACATCCGGGGAACACCGCAAACTATGCAAAAACTTACAGATTATCAAGATTTAATTGGTGAGATTTTCCAGTTTCTTAAAAAGCAAATTGATGCTGCTGTCGCTGCTGGAATTAACCCTGATAAAATTATCATCGATCCTGGGATTGGCTTTGCGAAAAATTATCAGCAAAACTTGGAAATTTTACGCAGATTATCGGAATTTAAAACTTTAAATTGTCCAATTTTAGTAGGGGTATCCCGCAAAAGTTTTATTGGACAGATTTTAAATCAACCTGATGCGAAACAGAGAGTTTGGGGAACGGGTGCGGCTTGTTGTGCTGCGATCGCCAATTCTGCCGATATTCTCCGAGTTCATGATGTTAAAGAAATGCGCGATGTTTCCCTAGTTGCTGATGCAATTTGGCGAGTTTAAATTACAGTAAATCATCATCAATTTCCTGAATTTTCCCTGGATTTTTTTCACTTTTCAGCAATTCTGCTAATGCTTCATTTAACACTGCTGGATTCATGAATAAGATTTTAGAATTCTTACTTTCACCCAATTTAGTGTTAGCATCTACATATTTTTGAGCTAAGAAAAACTGCAAAACTTCTTGTCCATGAGTTTGTTTTTGTAAGGCTTGAGAAATTTTTTCCATGTATTCAGCAGTACCTTCAGCATCTAAGATAGCTGCTCTTTTTCTAATTTCTGCGGCTCTTTGTTCTTCCATTGATTGTAAAACTTTGGGTGCTGGTTTAATATCTTTAACTTCAACTCTCGTTACTTTTACACCCCAAGTTTCTGTTGCTTCATCGAGTTGATGTAATAGTTTTTGGTTGATTTCTTTTCTGCTAGAATAGGTTTCTTCTAACTTCATTTGACCTATTTCCGATCGCAAAGTAGTTAAAACCAAAGTTTCAATTGCTTTTTCTACATCATCGATCGCATAATAAGCTCTCTGCATATTCAAAATTTGCCAATACACTACAGCGTCAGCTTTCAATGACACATTATCACTAGTAATAGCGTCTTGCGGTTCAATATCTAAAACCTGTTCCCTAGTCGTTTCTTCCCAAACAATTGTATCCAAAAACGGCACAATAAAATTTAAACCAGGTTTCAAAGTTGTTCGATATTTTCCCAGACGTTCTACTAATGCTTCCGAACCTTGACTAATCACCTTTCCCGAACTGAGTGAACCGATACTAGCGCCAATAATCACCAAAAAAAACGCAGATACGATCGCTTCCATAATAGTTGGGTTTGAGTTTAACTAAAATTCCCCTCCCTTCACTCTATTATTCTAACCTTGATGTTAATTTTTTCGGGATTTAGCAGCAAACTTTAACCATTGAGAAATACTTGATGGTAACTCTCTATTTAGTCGTAATGCTAACTTAGGAGTAGAAAGAGATTGAGCATAGACTGAGCTTAAAAAAGGCTGGTAAGTAGCAGCTTCTGGGGTAAATTGTTTGATGAAAGCTAGACTCACACCTCGAACTAATTGCCGTAAAGGTTCAACTTCTTCTCCGGTACGTTCTTTCAGCAAAGTAATTTGTTGAGCTAAATTTTCGGGATTTCCTACGCTTAAATGGGTTGCGCCTACTGCTGTAATCAAATACTTATTACCACCCAATTGTTTAAAAGGTTCTAATTGATGCGTAATTGCTGGGGTAAAAGCGTCTTCTGTACTAGCTAAAGTTAAAGTGGGAATTTTAATTTTTCTTAATCCTGTTTCGCCAAAAAGTTGACCGACAACTGGATTAAGAATAATCGCACCAACTAGGCGCGAATCTCCTAATTTTGGAGCTTTTGACAAATCAGTAGCCGCACATTGTAACCATTCAGCGGGAGAATGTAACAGAGGAACAACTGATTTACAGGTTTGACGTAATGCTGGTAAATTTAATTCGGCTCCCGCTAAAGCTAAAGCAGTATAACCACCTAAAGAATGACCAATTACCACAACTTTTTGAGTGTTAAATTTACCTTGCAATTCGCCAAACTTTTGATTTCTTTGCGCTAATTCATCTAATAAAAAGCTGACATCTTTTGGTCGATCGACAAACTCCGATCCAGGCATTAAATCCTGTGGTTTATCACTAATGGATGCTTGAGAAACCCTAGTAGCATTACTCCCAGTATGTTCTAATGCTGCTACAGTAATTCCCTGTGAAGCGAGATGACGAGCTAAATAGTTTAAAAATCTGCGATCGGCACCAAATCCATGAGACATTACTACTAATGGCCCTTGGGTATTTCTGGCATAATATAAATCTACCGGAATAAACCGATTTCTCTGGGAATCTTTCAAGTATAAAGTTTGTTCTTCTACTCGTTCTCTACCTAATTCTGCTGGGTTTAAATTAGGATTATATCTGGGAGTAGAAACATTTAATTCTGTCTTTAATAATGGGCCAAGAGCTTCACTTTGCCAATAAGAAGGGTTAAATTGTAAAGCAAGACCAAGTAAAGAAGTAGCTTCTATTGTGACATTTTCACCGGGAATTGCCCGTAATACTCCTATTAAACTTAACCCATTTGCTTGTCTAGCAGCTAAGGAAATTGCTAATTGTAAACTTTCAATTTTCGTATCAGGAAAAGCTCGTTCTAAAGTTTTGAGTAGTTGTGCTGACATTGGCGATCGCAACCACTCCTGTAACACTTTATCCGTCATTTGTGGATCGAGTTGCAACCGTTGCGAAAGTAATTCTTGCACTCTCGGAGTGAAAATTACAGACAACGCTTTCAGATTTTTTGGTAATTCCCCTGTTTTGGCAAAACTTTCTAAATCTGATACACTAATAGATTGTTGAAAAGGTCCTAACTGCAAAGTTAATCTTTCTACTGCGGTAGCTGGTGCTACTACTCCCCAACTCAGCATTAAACCAAAAAATAGCTGACTCAGACGCAGACCCAACCAAGGTAATTTTTTCATAGCATTGAACTTTAAAAGTGTTTGCTGCAAGTTCAAATTCTAGGATAATCAATACTCAGCTTTTTGTGTCAATTATTTACATTTCTGTTTGTAGTAAGCACTTCAGTGCTAAAGCGCCTACTACGAACAAGGCTAATTACTTTGGCAAACTTCTTGTAAGGTGGAGGTAAAATTCGGGTAGGAAATGGCAGCTGCTTCGGCGCGGTTAATGGTAGTAATACCTTGAGCATTTAAAGCAGCAATTGCTAAACTCATGGCAATTCGGTGATCGGTGTAACTATCAAGTTCAACACCAGTTAAAGGAGTTCCGCCAGTAATTTCTAAACCGTCGGGTAGTTCAGTAACTTTTGCTCCCATTTTGTTTAGTTGAGATGCCATAACTGCTAGTCGATCGCTCTCCTTAACCCGCAACTCTTCGGCATTACGAATTATAGTTGTTCCTTCGGCAAATACCGCAGCTACCGCTAAAATCGGAATTTCATCAATTAATCTGGGAATAATATTTCCCGCAATTTCACAACTTTTTAATTTGCTATATTTCACTCGTAAATCTGCAACTGGTTCCCCGGCAACTATTCTTTGATTTTCCGGTTGAATGTCCGCACCCATCATTTCTAAAATTTCCAAAATTCCGGTGCGAGTGGGGTTAACGCCGACATTTTCGACTAATAATTCTGAACCAGGGACGATCGCACCCGCCACTAACCAAAAAGCAGCAGAACTAATATCTCCTGGTACAATTACGGTTTGTCCTTGCAGTTTCGCGCCACCAAAAACAGTGACACTATTTTGTTCTGGATCTACAGTTAATTTTGCTCCAAAAGCTTGCAACATTCTTTCACTATGATCGCGTGAAAGTGCAGGTTCAATCACAGTAGTTTCTCCCTCCGCCATTAAACCAGCTAACAGAATGCAAGATTTTACTTGTGCCGAAGCAATGGGAGAATGATAAATAATTCCTGTTAATTGTTGACCTTTAACTGCTAAAGGTGCTAAAGAATTATCTTTGCGTCCCCAAATTTTTGCCCCCATTTCTTGTAAGGGTTTTACGACACGGGACATCGGACGCGATCGCAAAGAACTATCCCCCGTCACTGTAAAAAAGCTCCCCGAATGAGAAGCTAAAATTCCTAACATTAACCGCAAAGTTGTGCCAGAATTACCTGCATTTAGAACATCTAAAGGTTCGAGCAAATTACCCAAACCAATACCTTGCACTGTCACTAACTCAGTATTTAACGGGGAAATTTCTGCACCCAAAGCGCGAAAACACTCAGCAGTACTCCGCGGATCTTCTCCTAAGAGTAATCCTTGAATTTGGGTTTCCCCTTGAGCAAGAGCACCTAACATTAACGCTCGGTGAGAAATCGATTTATCTCCCGGTATTTGGATTTTGCCATTTAGCGACAACCCAGAGAAAGGTTTTTCAATTACCAAAGATTGCTGATTTTCTACAACTTTTGACCTGACGAAGGGAACTGACATTGGGATAGACTGGTGGTGGACTGTGATGTTAGATCCTACCCTTTTCTTTGTCCAACTGGGACATTTTCCACTTAGATATTCTCTTTTTCCTGAAATTTATGCTGACGCATCATCGCAAACCTGTGTGTCTATCCTTAGTTTCCACCGATCTGCCAATTTGGTCGGTGGTTGAAACTTCTGCGACGCTGTATCAAAAAGACCGTCTGCGCTTTCATTTGCTTCTCACAGAACCCGGATTGGGGATACCAGAAAGCTCAGATGCGCCAGCGATCGCTTCTGACCCAATAAATTCTCATCCCCGTCTTTTGTGGTTAGAAATTTCTCCCCATCGCGTAATCATGACTATGCAGGGAAATGGCAAATTAAGCTACCGCCATTTTTGGGAACGAGGGGTTTATGGTCTAAGTCGCTATTGGTTAAACAATGATTCATTACAAACTAATTGGCAACTGCGCTTACGTAACTTCACCCGCAGTTTAGTTTTAACCGGATATCCTTTACCAGAACATTTGCGCCTAGAATACGATTTATGGTCAGAAAAAGTGCAATTAGGTCGCTATGTTTTAAACTTGGAAATTCATCATTAATGTTGATAAATCTTGCAAAAGTTCATCTGGGTTTATTTGTGTTTAAACTGTTACGCATTTAAAAGTCATATTGTAGGGTGCGTCAGATTTAGATATTTTCCTTTCTACATAGGCTTTAACGTCTGACGCACCCTACTCGTTAATAAGTGATTTAAATGCGTAACAGCTTAT
>NZ_JBHFNS010000020.1:0-16140 GCF_041929135.1 Floridaenema fluviatile BLCC-F154
TAAGCTGTTACGCATTTAAAAGTCATATTGTAGGGTGCGTCAGATTTAGATATTTTCTTTTCTACATAGGCTTTACCGTCTGACGCACCCTACTCGTTAATAAGTGATTTAAATGCGTAACAGCTTATCTGTGGTAAAAAACAAAGATTTCGGACTTTTGCAAGAAGTCTAATCACGAATGACCAATGACCAAGAACTAATAACAAATGAATGAATTACTCCAACAAGTAAGAATAGTAGACCCTATTTCTGGGACAGAAAGAACAGCTGATGTTTTGATTATTGATGGTGTCATTAAAGCTGTAGAAAATCAGATTTACGAGTTTCCCTCTGATATTCAGATACGGAATTGTCATGATTTAATTTTAGGCCCCGGTTTAGTAGACCTTTACAGTCATTCTGGCGAACCCGGATTTGAAGAACGGGAAACTTTAGAATCATTACAAAAAGCTGCTATTTCGGGAGGTTTTACCCGCCTCGCCATTCTCCCCGACACCTCGCCACCAATAGATAATTCCGCTGCTGTCGCCAAACTACAAAAAAATTCTCCCCAACTACTTCCGTGGGGCGCAATAACTCAGGGCGTTCAAGGTCAACAAATGACCGAAATGGCAGAATTAACAGAGGCGGGAGTGGTAGGTTTTGCTGATGGCAAACCTATTGTTAATTTAGCTTTGCTGCGAAGAGTTTTGGAATATCTTCAGCCTTTGGGTAAACCAATTGCTTTATGGTCATCTTACCCGGAATTGGTGGGCAATGGCGTAATGCGAGAAGGTAGTGATTCGATTCGCTTGGGATTACCGGGAAATCCTGTAATGGGAGAAACTTCCGCCCTTGCTGCTGTGTTGGAACTTGTTGCTGCTGTGGGTGTTCCTGTTCACATTATGCGGGTTTCTACTGCTCGTAGTGTACAGCTGATTGAGGATGCCCGATCGCGCAACGTCCCCATTACCGCTAGTACCACTTGGATGCACTTATTATTAGATACAGAAGCGATCGCAAGTTACAACCCATCCTTAAGAATAGAACCACCTTTAGGAACACCAAAAGATCGTTTAGCCTTGCGACGGGGAATTAAGCAAGGGATAATTGATGCGATCGCGATCGATCATACACCCTACACTTATGAAGAGAAAACCGTCGCTTTTTCCGAAGCGCCCCCAGGTGCCATTGGTTTAGAATTAGCTTTACCCTTACTCTGGGAAAACTTAGTCACTACAGGCGAAATTTCCCCTGTAGAACTCTGGCGACTTTTGAGTACTCGCCCAGCAGAATGTTTACAACAAATACCCCCAAAAATTAACCCAGGTTCTCCCGCCGAATTCACTCTTTTTGCCCCCCAAGAAACCTGGCAAGTAAATATTAATAATCTTGCTTCATTAGCTGCAAATACCCCTTGGTTAGGCAAAGAAATAACCGGAAGAATTATCCAAACTTGGTGTTAATTTTGGAGGCAGAAGGCAGAAGGTAACAGGTAAAAATTACCCTTGTCCTCTGCCTTGGAGAAATTACTTTTAGTTCTCTGAGGTAGGATAGATGGAATCGCGATCGATCGCCCCTAAAGTATTTAAAGGCCAAAAACGTACTGAAGCTTTACCAATAATCCGATCTCGTGGTACTAAACCCCAGCAACGACCATCATAACTGTTCTTGCGATTATCACCTAAAACTAAATAAGAATTAGGAGGTACAACTACTGGTTTTGCCAAATAAGCTGATTCTCCTACAGGACAAACATCAGTACTAGTTAGTTGTCCATTTGTGTATTTTTCTTGTAAAGCTTTACCGTTAATGTATACCTTGCCATTTTTCAGTTCTAGTTTTTCCCCTGGTAGACCAACTACTCGTTTAATAAACGCATCATGGAAGTTTTGCTTTTCTAGGGCTGTCGTAGGATTGAATACAATAATATCGCCACGCTTCGGAGTGGTAAAATTATAACTTAGCTTATCAACAATTAAGCGATCGTTGATTTGTAAAGTTTCTAACATTGAACCCGAAGGAATATAACGGGCTTCAGCAACAAAAGTACGAATCCCCAAAGCTAAAACACCACTTAATAAAATGGTCTTCAACACCTCTAACCAGGCATTATCATATTTTTGTTGGAGATTTTTTTCAGGGTTTTGATTCTCAACTTCAGTCATAGAGATTTAATCAATTAGGCGAAAGGGAAGAAGAATTTTAGCTCAACAGAGCTATAGTTTAGATGTACTTTCAGAGTACAATTGTCACCAAATCTTAGCTTCTACATCTACTTTAAATTAATTATTGCCATGTCATCTGCTACTAACCTATTAATTCGACAAGCCAGAATACTTTTACCGACTGGAGAGTTTCTGGTGGGAGATGTCAAAATCTCCGATGGGCAAATTGTCCAAGTTGGAACGGATCTTAGCACCAATATAGATGAAATTGCTGTTAAGATCATCGACGCAGCTGGTTTGACTTTGTTGCCTGGGGTCATCGATCCTCAAGTGCATTTCCGGGAACCAGGATTAGAACACAAAGAGGATTTATTTACGGCTAGCTGCGCCTGTGCGAAAGGTGGGGTAACTTCCTTTCTGGAAATGCCGAATACTCGCCCTTTAACCACTACCCAAGCTACTTTAGATGATAAACTGCAACGTGCCGCCGAAAAGTCCTTAGTTAATTATGGCTTTTTTATTGGGGCGACAGCAGAGAATTTACCAGATCTGCTGACCGCTAACCCGACTCCAGGGATTAAAATTTTTATGGGGTCAATGCACGGTCAGTTATTGATCGACCAAGAAACAGCTTTAGAGGCTATTTTTGCCAAGGGAAAAAGGTTAATTGCGGTTCATGCGGAAGATCAAGAAAGAATTAACCAAAGAAGACAAGAGTTTGCTGGAATAACCGATCCAGCTATACATTCTCAAATCCAAGATAATCAGGCTGCACTGTTAGCAACTCAGTTGGCTGTCAAACTTTCCCAAAAGTATGAAAGACGTTTACATATTTTGCATCTTTCCACTGGGGACGAAGCGGAATTTTTGCGTCAAGAGAAGCCGAGTTGGGTAACAGCAGAAGTCACGCCGCAACATTTAGTCCTTAACACAGAAGCTTATCAGAAAATCGGCACTTTGGCGCAAATGAATCCACCTTTGCGATCGCCTAAAGATAACGAAATTCTCTGGCAAGCATTACGGGATGGTGTGATTGATTTTATTGCCACAGATCACGCTCCTCATACATTAGAAGAAAAAGCCAAAGGCTACCCAAATACGCCATCAGGGATGCCGGGAGTGGAAACTTCTTTGCCAGTAATGTTAACTCAAGCGATGCAAGGAAAATGTACAATTTCTCAAGTTGCTAACTGGATGTCTACGGCGGTCGCCCAAGGTTATAATATTCCTAATAAAGGTGCGATCGCTCCCGGTTACGATGCCGATTTAGTCTTAGTAGACTTAGAAAATTATCGCCCAGTATTGCGCGAAGAATTACAAACCAAATGCGGTTGGAGTCCTTTTGAAGGTTGGAATTTAACCGGATGGCCCGTCATAACTATTGTTGGGGGAAATGTAGTTTACGAAAGAGGAAAGTTATTCACAGAAATTCGAGGTAAAGCTTTAAGATTTGATGCTTAGTTAGCTCAAATCTAACTGAACATTTCCCATAGTAATCAGTTTAGCCAAACGCCGATCGTTGAGAGTATAATTCAATTGAATTTGCAGATAATTATCCGGCATATAAGTCAATTTTTCTGCCCATTCAATTGCCATAATCCCCAAAGAAAACTCCCCACCTTCCCAGTAAGATTCTAAACCTAATGCGTCAACTTCTGGAGGTGATAAACGATATAAATCAAAATGATACAGAGGCAAACGTCCTTCGGTGTACTCATTAATTAAAGTGAAAGTCGGGCTAACAATGGGTTCAGTAATTCCTAAACCTTCCCCAATACCTTGGACTAAAGTAGTTTTGCCAGCCCCTAAATTACCTGACAATAAAATTACAACACCAGCATTGAGATTGCACCCTAACTTAATTCCTAGCTGGCGAGTTTCTCGAGCATCCGCTAGGAGAATTTCCTGTAATTTAAACGTCATAACTTATAGAATCCCATGATTGATTCTGATTGAGCGCGACTGTACCAACGGAGTAAAACCCTGGCTAGTCTTTCGGGATTATGGCGGACTAAACCAGTTTTTTCATCTTCGTACATAATGTTAGACATCACAATCCGCCGACCTAATAAATTGATCGCTTCTCGATCTAAATAAACTGGGTGAGAATCCTCTTGGGCGTAGCGAATTAAAGCTTTTGCGGAAGGAACTTTACGCTGGACTAATACAGCATTAAATAATTGTCTACCACAAGCTTTATCGATCGCTTTAATATGATCGGAAACCGTGTAACCTTGAGTTTCTCCGGGTTGAGTCATGATATTACAAACATAAATGCTGGGAACTTGTTTTTGGGCGATCGCCTCCGCAATTTCTGGTACTAATAAATTAGGAATAATGCTGGTATAAAGACTGCCAGGGCCAATAATAATATAATCAGCTTCTTTGATTGCCTGAACCGCCTTGGGTAAAGCGGGAGGATTAGCGGGAATACAGCCAATTTTGACTATTTTACCCATTGCTTCCGTAATTCGGGACTCGCCTTCTACAAGCCTTCCATCTTCCAATTGCGCCCATAAACAAACATCAGAAAGTGTAGCGGGTAAAACACGACCTCTTACTGCTAATACTTTAGAACTTGCAGCGATCGCCCGTTCCAAATCTCCCGTAACTTCACTCATTGCCGTCAAGAACAAATTGCCAAAACTGTGTCCTACCAAGCCATCCCCAGCACTGAAACGATAGCGAAACAATTCCGTTAACAACTTCTCCTCATCCGCCAAAGCCGTTAAGCAGTTGCGAATATCGCCAGGAGGTAAAACGCCAATTTCGCGCCGTAACCGTCCAGAAGAGCCGCCATCATCAGCTACAGTGACAATAGCCGTAATATTAGCACTGTACGCCTTTAAGCCCCGCAACAAAGTCGAAAGTCCCGTACCACCACCAATCGCCACAATTTTGGGCCCCCGATTCAACTTGCGGTGAGTCAGCAAAACATCAATTAATTCTTCATCATTACTCGGCTTGAGAACTTCTGTAATTGAATTCAGACTGCGAGTATGTCCCCAAAAAATCAGCAACAAACCACCAGCAATCACCAAGGGGCCACTAATATAATTAGGAACGATCGTGGTAATTTTCTCTAAAATGTCATTAACTAGCTGAATCAAGCGGTTAATGGGAGTCAGCTTTACCCAAATCGCCAAACCCAAAGTTGTCAGCAAAACACCGCCAGCACTAATTAACAACCAACGTTTCACCAACAAACCAGGAGCCAACCATTTAAACCACCTATTAAACCGCTCAGGTGTGCGACTGCGGGATTCATTGGACAGGAAAAGCAGTGCTTGTTTGAATAAACCGATTGACATGACTGATTCAGAAATAAAAAATTAAGAAATGTGTGTCAGACAAGTTTATAGTAAAAATCTTTGACTCTCATGTAGAAATATCTTCACGTCTCCATTAGATTTATCTAGGTACTTGTACCAGAAAAATCCCCTATTAAGCAACTGTTAACCAATATACAATTTAGCTAAGTTGCTCCATAGTCCAGTAATATCCAAGTTACATCCGGGAAAATACGGCATTTGGCATCCAGTATTTCATAATTTGAGTAATTCTAGTATGAAATTTTTGTTTATTTATTTAAGTCTGAGATAAAGATTTTGTATGCAAAAGAGAATTTTAGGATTAGACCCTGGATTAGCAGTGGTAGGATTTGGGGTAATTGTGTGTGAAAAATCACCACAAATTCCGGCTAAATTAGTAGATTTTGGCGTAATTAAAACTTCAGCTAAGATGCCAATAGGTGAAAGACTTTGTACAATTTACGAAGATTTAAATATTCTGATTAATCAATTAGAACCAGATTTAGTTGCGATCGAAAAACTATTTTTTTACCGCATGGGAAATACGATCGCAGTAGCCCAAGCCAGAGGCGTACTAACCTTAGTATTAGCCCAACATAAATTACCCACAGTTGAATTTACGCCCGCACAAGTAAAACAAGCATTAACCGGAATGGGAAATGCCGACAAATTTGATGTGCAACAAGCAGTAGCCAGAGAATTAAACTTAGATTATATTCCCAAACCCGACGATGCCGCTGACGGACTAGCCTTAGCGATCGCAGCCTGGTTTAATGGAGAGTAAAGTTCTAAGTTTTGAGTTGAGGAAAAAATTTTAGGCTAAGGACTTTTTTGGCTCCTCTGCCTCTCCACTGCCTCAAACAGAAATTTATAACAAAAATAAACGGGTGCGACAGGACTCGAACCTGTGACTCGCAGCTTAGAAGGCTGCTACTCTATCCAGCTGAGTTACGCACCCAAGTTACGTTTGCCTATCATATCAAAATTTGCGGAGATTTGTCTGGGGGAAACCGAAAATCTTGGGAAAATTCTGAGAGTACTAGCAGGGAAAACAGAGATATTGGGCATAATAAGCAACAGATAGTCAAATGCTGAGCCAAAATTTAGATACCTAGTGTACCGAGGAAAAATAAACAAATCCGGTTCCTCAAAGGTATGCCGACGGTAATTTAAATCAAAATCATCTAGACTGTCATCACAAAGCAAGTAAGAATTAGAGATCTGAAAACTAGAAGCAGGGATTACTTGCACTTCTGGTTTTGAGGGGGAAAGGCGCAAGAATCTATCGATAGCACCAGAAAAGTGTTAGATAGGATAATGTGTAAGTTGCGATCGCTGCTTGAGCCGCACCTGTAACACCAGTATTCTGCATTTAAAGCTAGTCTCTGGGAAGTTACGGTTCTCACTTGCTGCACCCCCGGTTCTGACAGGAGTCAATTGCCAGTGTCATGTTTATTTTGAAACGGCAGGATGTTGAAATATCTAGCATTCAGCACCCCAAACGGGATCAGCCAATTCCGATTCTGAATTACCAAGGACAAACCTTTCGCCTAATCAGCGTGTTTAGAGCCAATCAAGAGGAAGAAGCCAAAGCCTTTTGGCGGGATCTAACAGATAACCGAGGCAAAGCCTGTGTATTATTGGAAGAACCGGAAAGATTCAGTGTTTGGGGCAAAATTCGCCTAGATCAGCTAGGTATCGATGGTGCTGGTGATGCTAGGACGACGACCCTTACCCAAGCTTGTATTTTGCTGCTCCAAGCAGTAACTATAGATATTGAGGATATTTTAGGTAACAAGCAAGCGGGATTATTTGAGAAAAATCTCACTGAAGTTTTTCAGCAGTGGCGCTTTCCCCAGACTGAATCAGCAGCAGCAGTAAACAACTTGCTGTCAATAGATCCCTTGAACACTAACCAACTTCCCCCTTGGGAAGAACATCACTTGATTACCCTCTTGCAAGAATTGCACCGTCTTGGTAAAGAATGTTTTGGGAACACCAGTTTTGTTAGTCGCGCAATGGATGCTCTAGAAGACTTGCCACCCCCTGAACGCAGTCAGTTTGTCGGTTGGCTGAATCAAACTCCGCTTGGTAAGTTGTGGCAATAGCTGATTAAATGCTCCATCAAAGTTACCATGACTTATGTGAGCCTTAATTTAATATGCTGTTTAATAGTCATCTGTTGAGTGCATTAGCTCTCAAAATTTATTCAGGTTGTGCTTTCCATCCCCAGCTATCTTGTGAATCGCTATGAGCAACATTTCGGATAAATCATCTAATCCTAAACCCCTTTTCTCAGTAAAAACGATCGTCATTGCTGGCATTGTTTGGGCAGTTCTGGCGTTACTGTTCTTCTTACTGTTTAGCATCACACCACCAGGGGAGGAGCGTCCGAAATGGTATTTAATCGGCACTTATATTTTTGAACAGGTGGCTTTCCTCTTTGCCGCCATACTCTGCTTTAGAAACTGGCGTAGTCCTCAAATTGTCAGCGGTCGTCAAGTCTGGCTGGGAATAGGTTTGGGGATGCTGTTCTATTTTTTAGGCAACTTTTTATTTGGTTTTTGGGAATTAGTTTGGCAACTGGAACCAGATGTTTCTCTGGGAGATATATTCTTTATCGCTACTTATATTGCTCTGGGTTGGGGAATGCTGCAAGCAGTAATTTCCCGCAGGTTGAATTTGGAAAAGTGGCAATGGGGAATTGTGGTAGCGATCGCCGCTATTGGTATAGCCTTAGCTTATTGGGTAACTACCTTTGGTGCCACAACTGCTCAAGCAGCAATCCTACCCTCTAGCAATAACGTGGCGCTGGTGGCTCAAGCACCGCCAGCAGCAAAACCACCAGCAGCAAAACCAACTCCCACACCTGCAAAGGAAACAAAAGTCACGCCAACAGCATCACCAACACCAGTTGCTCAACCTACCGCGACACCAACAGCATCACCAACTACACCAGCGGCAACAACAGCAACTCCAGAAGCAACTACATCTGCACCACCTTGGATTGTAGCGATTGATGAACAACTTAAACCTTTTGCTACGCCAGTTGGTCTATTTTATGTAGTTGCCGATGTAATTCTATTAATCATCGCCACAATGCTACTATTAGCGTTCTGGGGAGGTCGTTTTTCTCAGTCTTGGCGGATGATTGCCGCCGCAGCTTTGTGTTTGTACATTGCAGATATGTGGTTTAAATGGGCGGAAAAACAACCAGATTATCAAAGTGGTTCTCTACCAGAAGTTTTTTGGGTGTTCAGTGGAGTGTTATTTGCAATTGGTGCTGCCTTAGAATACGACACATCGACATCCAGCCGTTCTCGGCGTTCTGGGGCGCGTAAAAGGGGTTAGGGGAAGTAAAGTATAATGGCGAAAAAATTAACGGAAAAAGATAAGTCGGAAATTCTTAAGCTGTATCACAACCCGGAGGAGACAACTTCTACTCTGGCAGTGCGGTATGGTGTGAGTCACTCTACAATTAGTCGCTTGCTGAAAAGCACTTTGTTGCCTGATGAATATGAAGTTTTGATTCAACAAAAGCGAGCCTCTCGCGGTCAAAATTTTGCTGAAGTTGCGGAACCAGAACCAGTAGAAGTAGTACCGGAAAAACCTAAACCAGTGATAGCACAACCGAAAAAGGTTGTTAAAGAAAAAGAACCAGAAGTTTCTCCAGAATTAGAGGTAATTTCTTCGAGACGTTCCAGAAAACGCTCGTCTGCGGTTGCGTCACCGGAGAATGAAGTAGAAGAAGTAACGGCAAAAAAATCTGCTCCTCTACAAGTAGAATTCGAGGAAGAGGCCCTAGAAACAGAGTCGAATGATGAACTGCTTGATGAGGCATACGATGCTGATGTCAGCACTATTAGGGAAATGTTGGGCGAAGATTTGCTCGATGGTGAAGAAGATTTAGAAGATGAAGAGGAAGATGAAGATTTAGAAGAGGAAGATGAAGATTTAGAAGATGAAGATGAAGATGAAGAGATACTGCTAACTCAAAGAAGAAGAGTGCAGATTAACTCTTTAATTCAGGTTTTACCACTCTCTGAAGCTTCTTTCCCTAGACCATGTTACTTGGTGGTAGACCGGGCAGCAGAATTAATTACTAGACCTTTAAGAGATTTTGGTGATTTGGGTCAAATTCCTAAAGACGAAATTCAACAAAGAACTTTGCCCGTATTTGATAATCACCGCATAGCAAGACGTTTTTCTAACCGCAGTCAACGGGTAATTAAAGTTCCTGATGGCAGAATGTTGCAAAAAGCTAGCCCTTATTTGAAGGCGAAAGGAATTACCCGCTTGCTAATAGATGGTCAGGTTTATTCTTTGTCACCAATTTAAATTAAGCTTGGGGTTTGTTTCAAATTAAGCTGCTTTGTGGAATTGTGGTTATTCAGCAAAGCAGCTTGATTTTGTTAATGATAAATGAAATTATGAAAATATTTGTAACGCTATCGGGTTCTAGGGATAACAAAGAAAAAACTACATAGTAAAATTTTAATTAAAATGTAAGTTGTTAATCCTAGTTAATTGGGAATAAAGCTAAACTGTATTTTTGTCAAGCATTTTAAATCCTAAAAAAGTATAAGGTTTTCCTGTGCGATGCTCTATTGGCTAGAGTAGTTCGTTTGAGTTTTGTTAGGAATCGAGAATTGAAGATAGTTCCATAGTTAAAGAAGAAGGGGCAAAATCATTATGGAAGTTAGTACTTTATTAGAGCTTTATGAACAGGGAAATAGAAATTTTGCCGGAGTTGATTTAAGTGGCACTGATTTGACGAAGGTAATTTTAATTGGGGTAAATTTGTCGGGTGCAAATTTAAGGGGAGCGAATCTGGCTCATACTTTGCTGAATAAATCAGATTTGAGTGGTGCTTTGTTAAATTGGGCAAATTTGAAGTTTGCTAAGTTGGGGGAAGCGAAGTTAGTTGATGCTGATTTAACGAAAGCTGAGTTGAGTGGAGCTTTTTTGGTAAAGTCGAAGTTACCTGGGGCAAAGTTGAGCGGTGCTAATTTGAAAGGGGCGAATTTGCGATCGGTAAATATGTGGGGCGCAAATCTTTGTAGCGCCAATTTGCAAGGAATTAATTTGCGAGGAGCGAATCTAAGTGGCGCTAATTTAAATTGGGTAAATTGTGAAGCTGCTAGATTAATTGGAGCGATGCTTTATGGTTCTTCTTTAAGTGGAATTAATTTCCGAAAAGCTTTGTTAAATGGTTTAGATTTAAGTGGTGCTGATTTGTCAACGATTAATTTAAGTGGTGCTAAATTAATTGGTGCAAATTTAGAAGGGGCAAATTTAATTGCCACAGATTTAAGTGCAGCAGTTTTGCGAAATGCAAATTTGTCGGGAGCAGATTTAACGGGTGCGAATTTAGCCGGAGCTTGTTTAGAGAAGGCGAATTTAAATTGGGCGAGGTTGAATCAAGCAGATTTAACGGATGCTGATTTAAGTGAAGCAACGTTGACAGGTACGGATTTGGAATATACTAAGCTGCAATGTTCGATCGTCCCCCAAGAAAAAACCAACTTCTATTTCACTTTACCCCAAACTGCGCTAAATTTTGAAGCAGCAGTAACGGTTTTAGGTAATGAATAAAACTCCAGAAACTCAATATGGTGTAGTTTTAGTAACAGCACCTTCCCAAGCTGAAGCGGAAGAGATAGCCCAAAGTTTAGTAGAATCTAAACTTGCCGCTTGTGTTAGTTTCACGCCAATTAAATCAATTTACACTTGGCAAGGAGAGTTATATAAAGAAGAAGAATGGCAACTTTTAATTAAAACTGATTTAGCCAAGTTTGAAACTTTAGCGGCAAAAGTTAAAGAGTTACATTCTTACGAAGTTCCCGAAATAGTTGCCTTACCTTTGCTTGCTGGTTATCCGCCTTATTTAGCTTGGATTTCGGAAAATGTACCAGGTGAGGGAATTTAATTTTTTTCTGTGAGGAACTTTTCTGATTTTCCGAACAAGGTGAATTCTTTGATTATCTTACTATTCCACATATAACTATGGAAATAAAACTTTAGTATCTAAATAATAACGCAAGTCGCTAGTTATTTACATAAAGGTATGTAGTTGGGCTTTAGTCCTCTGATGAAACCTGGCATAAGAGGGCTAAAGCCCAACTACGTACAAAGAATCAGACTAATCTTATAACTAGCAACTTGGGTTAATATGAATTAATTTTACTATACTATTTATATTAGTCCTGCTCAAAAGGAGTTCTGCTATGAGTTATACGCCCATTCAAGGAGTGCGTTGGACTACCGCAGATATAGAACTTTTACCAGAAAATGAAGGTACGCGCTACGAAGTTGTAGATGGAGATTTGTTTATGACGAGAGCGCCTCACTGGAAACATCAACGGACTTGTGGTAAATTTTTTCGAGAACTTGATACTTGGTCAGAATCAAGTGGTTTAGGAGAGGCAAGTATCACTGCTGGGGTGCTTTTTGGTGAGTCAGATGATGTGATTCCTGATGTGGTTTGGGCGAGTCATGAAAGATTAGATTTACTATTAGATGAAGCGGGACATTTGACGGGTGTGCCTGAGTTGGTTGTTGAGGTTTTATCTGCTGGTAATGAGAATATCAGGCGAGATAAGGAAGCTAAATTAAAGCTTTATTCTTCACGGGGAGTTGAAGAGTATTGGATTGCTGATTGGCGATTGAAAAAAGTTGAAGTTTATCGCAGAGAGAATGCGCGATTGGTGTTAGTGGCGACGTTGATTAATGATGATGAAATTATTTCGCCTTTGTTGCCTGGTTTTAGTTGTGTTGTGTCGAAGTTTTTTCTGTAGTAAGTAGGCAATATTGTGAGTTTAAAAGAATTGGGAAAGATTTAATTAAAAGAATATTTAATAAAAGGATCGGAAAATGGGACGTTACGATAATTTCAGGAAAATAGAGCAATTAGATCCTGTTAAGGATCATTCAGAAATTGTCAATATTATGGTTAGTTATGAGTTCCCTTGGGACTTTCAGCGAAGTTACATTGAATTGGCTTTTGTTAGGGCTTTTGCTAGTCCGAGAATGGCTGGTTTAGTGGCAAGTCGGGGTTATGCTCAAGCGCACACGCAGAGGCGTTATGATGATACTGCAATTTTGCTATTTGAGATGATTAAGCATGGCTATGATAGCGAAGAAGGTCGTGCTTGCATTGAACGGATGAACTATATTCATGGTCATTTTCGGATTAATAATCAAGATTTTATTTATATTACTGCTGCTTTAATTTTAGAACCTATTTATTGGATCGATCGCTTTGGCTGGCGAAGAATGTCAGAAAAGGAACGCTGTGCATGGCTGAACTTTTGGCTGGAGATTGCCAAACGAATGAAGATTAAAGATTTGCCTGATTCTTTAGAGGAAATGGAACGTTTTAAGCAGGAATATGAGGATAAGTTTGTTTATAATTCTCCCGCTACTAAGGAATTGTATCATTTGTTTGTTGGCTTGATTTCTAGTTGGTTTCCTCTGGTTCCTAGAGGGTTGGTTGAGTTAGTATTTCGTTGTATTTTAGATGAGCGATCGCTAAAAGCTTTTGAATTGAAAGCACCTCCGGTTGCAATCAAAAAGTTGGTCGAAATTTGTTTGCACACACGCGCTTGGGTGTTGAGTTTTTTACCTGCACGCACTAAGTCTGGTTTATTTGTCGATCGTCCTTCCCTTTCTTATCCTGCTAATAATTATGATGTGACAAAATTGGGGCCAAGTGATGAGAATTTGAAGAAGAAGATTTCTGGTTGAGTTTTAGAGAAGGTGGGTGTGGAGGGTGCGATCATAAATTTCCCTAAAACTTCATTTCCACTCTTGGAGAGCACGGAGATTTTTAGATGAACAGAAAACCAAGCGAATTTGGAGAACAGCTTTCTTTGTTTGCATCATTGGCTAGTTATTCAGTTGATACTTCAGAAGTGTTATCGATAGAGAAGCCACAACCTTCAAAAGTTGGTGCAGCAAATATCGAGTATATTGATAGCAAAAGCCTTCTGACATCTCCAAAAGGTTTTATCGGTCTGTATAAGTTTACCCTAAATCCTTACAGTGGGTGCAGTTTTGGTTGTGATTACTGTTATGCCCGCTTTTTTGCCCCAAGTATTGAAACTCAAAATACATGGGGTCATTGGGTAAAAGTTAAACAGAATGCGGTTGATCTAATTCGTCGCGCCCGTCGTGCGAAATCGGCAGAAAAGCGACTTGATGTAGGCGACACTATTTATATTTCTAGTGTTACCGATCCTTACCAACCAATTGAACATAAGGTAGGTTTGACTAGGCGTATTCTTGAAGAACTGGTGGAGGTTCAACCACGCCTTACTATTCAGACACGCAGCCCGATCGCTCTCCGAGACATTGACCTTTTTCAAAAGTTTGAATACATCCGTATTAACTTCACTATCACCACTGACTCTGAGGAAGTACGCTATAGATATGAGCCACATTGCCCCGCTATTGAGGCGCGTTTAAAGGCAGCCAAAAAAGTCGCACAGGCTGGTGTTCCTATTGGCATCTCAATTAGCCCTATGCTTCCAATTAAAGATGTTGAGGCATTTGGACAACGTATAGCGGAATTAAACGCCGCTGAATATGTTACCCAATTTTTTAAGCCTACTCGTTCCCGCTTTAGTGCTGGTAGTCCCCAACAGTTTCTTGTGAAAATGAGAGAAGATGGTTGGACTGAACAAAAGTACATAGAAGCGAGGAAATCTCTCTCTCATATACTTGGCTCACAACGTCCCCTACTTGAAGGAAATGAAGGTTACGCCCCGGTATAAGCATTATGATTTATAGAGAAATGAACGATTCAGAATGTCAACGTCTTCAAATTTTGCTAGATAAATTGAAAAATTCTAGTACTAATGAAGAAGCAAATGTAGATCCATTTTTTTTAGTAAATTGCGATTTGAGAGGATTTGATTTAAAAGGAGCTAATTTAACAGGACTATATCTGAGTAGCGTTAATCTCAGTGGCGCTGATTTAAGCAATGCGATTTTGAAGGATGTGAAATTATGGGGTGCAGATTTAAGTAATGCAAACTTGGTTGAAGCTTGTCTTGATGGAGCAAGTTTATGTGGTGGAGTTTTTATAGATTCTGCGGGTATTTTCCCTCTTTCAGGAGCTAACCTAAGTGGTGCCAACTTAAGTAATGCAAGCTTATGGGGAGCGAATCTAAGTGAAGCTAATTTGAGTCAAGCACAACTGAAAAACTCTTACCTGTGTGGGGCATATCTAGTTGATGCTAACTTAAGTAGCGCTAATTTCAGTGGAGCAGATCTGACAGAAGCCAAGCTAAATGGGGCAGATTTGAGTGGTGCTGACCTAAGTAAATCAAATTTGCTTGGTACAAACTTAAGTAGAGCCAATCTGAATAATGCAAATCTAGAGGAAACGGAAAACTTAGACCATGCCAACTTAAATAATGCCACATATAATGATGCTACCAAATTACCTAAAGATTTTTCTCCTCAAGAAGTTGCCATGACCGCTGCACCCACAGTTATTAACTTTAACTCCGATCTTTCTTATGAAAGGCTTTGTAAAAAAATAGACGAATATCTGATCGAAGCAATAGAAAACTATTGCCAATCTATTAAAATAAATAGTAAATGTATAAAAATTGATGATGAAACTCAAGTGATTGATGAATTAATTATTGAGGGAATTAACGAGTTAAGTAAATTAAGGAAAGGAAAAGACCCAGACTATGATATGTGGGGAATTCCGGTTGTTTATGCTTTTAAATACTTACCTAGAAAAATTACAGCTGTGATCGCAGTCCTTTCTCACTATTTCCAAATTGGCGGAGCAATCCCCAGACGAGTTTTAGATATAGGCAGCGGTACTGATGCTGTCAGTATTGCTTTATATTTTTACATACAAAAGTCTTTAATAGAGGTTATTGCCTTTGAACCAAGTAAAGCAATGCGTACTTTTGCTAACAATTTTAGCTCAAAAAAAGGCTCATACGTATTTACAAAACGCTTTGAGAGATCAGTAGATGATTTGATTGATCGCTATGAAAAAGGTCAAATAAAGAAAGGTTCCTTTGATTTAGTTATGATGTCTTCTGTCTTACAGAATAGGTTTAAAAACAAAGAAGAAGAATGGTGGACAACATTTATCAAAGCTTTGAATGAGGTTACTACTAAAAACGCTAATCTGATTCTAATAGAGCCAAAAATGAAGGAAGAAATGCTTAATAAGATGCGAGAATCTTTGACTGATTGTGGATGGGTATCTTTATGTGAGAAAGACGAGTTTCTGAAGTTAAGGAATATGTTACCAAATGTAGAGAACAAAAACCACGAATTAACAAGAATGACAGAGTGGCTTGGACAATTAAACGGAAGGATATTTCATAGATATGATGACTTATTGTCTGATAGATCTGATGAGTTGGAAAGCAAGTTCACAAAAGACGGATTATGGTTGTTTGGAACGGGGAATAATCCATATCCTGTAACAACATGGAACGACAAGAAAGATTACGATGAATACATCTTAATTTTCAGGAAGCAGCAATAGCTTAGTTGAAAATGTTGGTTCTTCCGTACTTACTGTGCTAAATTATTAGGGAAGTGCCAGAATAGTAAAGCTCTTAATTCAAAGTTGCGGAAATTCCTAAAACCGAAGGCACAGCGTTTAAGCAATTTTAGCTTATTATTAATATCTTCCACTATTC
>NZ_JBHFNS010000054.1:0-43444 GCF_041929135.1 Floridaenema fluviatile BLCC-F154
AGGCGGTTTTCGGTGGAGGTGATCCAGTTGCAGAACCGTTCCCATACGTTGGCGCTTTCGCGACGTTGAATGGTTGTGGTCATGTTTGGATAATTGCGATGATTTATTTTTCAAGGTTCTGAGCGGTTTGTTTGCCCGCCTGATTTTAGATTAAAACATCTGTTGAGTTTTGTAAAGGGGTTTAAGGAAAAATTTTTGGCTGCCTTGCTAGTTAGGGCTGTAGTTTGTGCAAAACTCTGTGCTGGAGCGGAGGTGGGTCGAAACGGTAGTTTATATTTCTTAACGTTTTCTGTTCGAGCCTCAACCAAAATTAACGATCGATCGCAATTAAAACTGTTCGATTAAGAATTAGAGCTTGAGGTTGCTATATACAGCAAGTAAATTTGTAACAATTCTCATGAGGAAAGCTCAAATTCTACTTAGAAAGCACTTTTGCCTGATATTGGTGAAAAATTATAAAATTTAAAATTAGTATAGTTCACTACCACTAACCACTCACTCAATAGGTTGGTTTAACGTTATCTCTTAAAAAAATTATGTTTCAGAATCTATCGTTACGGAATAAAGCTATTGGTTTTGCGATCGCATTAGGTACTCTCCCAGTACTACTAATTGGCACTGTAGCTTATTACTTTGCCAACCGTTCTATTACCCAAGACGTGATGCAATATCAAAAAGCTTATGCAATAGAAGTTGCAGATAAACTCAGCCGTTTTATGGTTGAACGCTATGGGGACATTCAAACAGTAGCTAACTTAGCTATAATTAACGATCCAAAGCTTAGTCAGATTGTTTCTCAAGAGCAAAAAGAAGATACGCTAAATAATTACCTAAAAGCTTACGGGATTTATGACAATATTACTATATTTAATTTGGATGGCAAGGTAATTGTAAAATCGAGAGGTGCAGTTGTTCAAAACCCCAGAGATCGAGAATACTTCCAAAAAGTTATTAACCAAAATCAACCCTTAGTTAGTAATCCCGAAATTTCTCCTTCTACTAATGAACCAGTGCTTTATTTGTTAGCACCAGTTAAAGATGTAGTTACAGGGAAAACTATTGGCGTAGCACGATCGCGATTACCTTTACGTTATATTCAAGAACGAGTCAAAAGCTTTGACGATCAAGAACAAGAAATTCAGATAATAGATGCTTTAGGCAAAATATTTATCGCCCAAGATCCTAAAAATATAGGTCAGGATATCTTCCTAGAATATTCTGGTTTAAAGCAACTTCAAGCAAATAAAGCTACCGATGTACAAGTGGCTTTTTCAGAAGTTGATAAAACAGATAAAGTATTAGCTTTCGCTAGTACTCCTACATTAACAGGAATGCCGAATTTAAATTGGTTAATCTTGGTTGATAATGAAACAGTAGTAGCTTTTAAGCCGCAAAGAGAATTACTAATTACCCTGTTTACTGGTAGTGTAATTACAGCTTTAATCGTTAGTGCGATCGCAGTTATCTTTGCCAATCGTACCACCAAATCTATTAATTACATCGTCAATTCTCTGACTACTTCTACATCAGAAATTGCCGCTACCGTTGAAGAACAAGAACGCATTGCTACTCAACAAGCAGCTTCCGTAAATCAAACTACGGCAACAATGACTGAGTTAGGTACATCATCAAGAGTTTCCGCCGAACAAGCAGAATCAGCAGCAGAAAATGCCCGCCAAGTATTAGCTTTAGCTGAGTCATCCGCAGCTGGATCGCGTCAAGTATTAGAGTTAGCCGAACGGGGAACGCAAACAGTAGAACGAACTTTAGCAGGTATGTCTACCTTGAAAGAAAAAGTAGGATCGATCGCCCAACAAACTTCCGACTTAACTGAACAAACTAATCAAATTGGCACGATCATTAATATAGTCAGCGACTTAGCTAGCCAAACAAATATGTTAGCTTTAAACGCAGCTGTAGAAGCGGTGCGTGCAGGCGAACATGGCAGAGGTTTTGGCGTAGTTGCTACAGAAATTCGCAAATTAGCGGATCAAAGTAAACAATCAGCACAGAAAATTAATGCTTTAATTTTTGGTATTCAGTCAGCAATTGATTCCACAGTCTTGGCAACTGACGAAGGGAGAAAAACCGCAGAAGAAGGAATAGAACTTTCTCAAGAAACTGCAACAGCTTTCAACGAAGTAACTCATGCAATCAATGAAATTGTTTTAAGTAAACAACAAACTTCTCTAACTTCAATTAATGATATTGTGGTTGCTTCGCAGCAAATTTCTCTGAATGCGAAACAACAAGCGATCGCCATTGAACAAGTAGCCGATGCCATGAATAATATTAACCAAGGTGCATCCCAAACCGCTAGCGGCATCACTCAAACAAAAGTAGGCATTCAAAAACTTAACGAAGTTGCCCAAGATCTTAAAGCAATAGTTTAGGGACTGGGGACTGGGGACTAGGGACTGGGGACTGGGGACTGGGGACTGGGGACTGGGGACTAGGAAAGTTTTGAGTTTTGAGTTAGGAAGAGTTTGGGGAGTTTTAAGTTTTAAATTCTCCCCTGCCCCTCTGCCCCTCTGCCCCTCTGCCCCCCTGCCCCTCTGCCCCTCTGCCCCTCTGCCCCTCTGCCCCTCTGCCTAACCGGGAGGCCACGCCATTTGTCTGCCGCCTAAAATGTGTAAATGCAGATGGTATACTGTTTGTCCACCGTCTGGGCCATTGTTAATCACCACTCGATAACCGTTTTCCAGTCCAGCTTGTTCAGCAACTCGCTTGGCAATTAACAACAGATGACCCAAAACTTTATGATCTTCGGGTTCTGCGTCAGCAAGCTTAACAATTGGTTTCTTGGGAATGACTAAAATATGAACAGGCGCTTGGGGATTGATATCCCGGAAAGCGAGTGATAAATCGTCTTCGTAGATGATGTCTGCGGGAATTTCCCGACGGATGATTTTGCCGAAAATCGTGTCTTGTGCAGTCATTGATAATTTTCATTCGTCAATTGTCAATGATAAGAGAAGATAAACAAAGAACAACTAAATTAATTGCTAAGGAAAAGAACCGTGTTAGCTAGAGTTTGGAGTGCATCACTTGTAGGTATTGACGCTGTGAAAGTTGGCGTGGAAGTGGACGTTTCCGGGGGACTTCCGGGAATTGTTGTGGTTGGTTTACCGGATGCTGCTGTGCAGGAGTCTCGCGAACGGGTAAAGGCGACGATTAAAAATGCGGGGTTTGCTTTTCCGATGCGAAGAATTGTGATTAATTTAACTCCCGCTGATTTACGCAAGGAAGGGCCGAGTTTTGATTTAGCAATTAGTATTGGAATTTTAGCAGCATCGGAGCAAGTTAATCCAGAATTGTTGGGAGATTTCCTATTTTTAGGTGAAGTTTCTTTAGATGGTAGCTTACGTCCGGTGGCTGGTGTTTTGCCGATCGCAGCTGCTGCCAAACGTTTAGGAATTGCAGGTTTAGTAGTTCCAGCTGACAACGCACAGGAAGCGGCAGTTGTGGAAGGTTTGGCGGTTTATGGGTTAGAAACTTTAACGGATGTTGCTAATTTTTTGGATAATTCTCAACGTTACCAACCTGTGAAGATCGATCGCCCAAAACAGAAAGAGCGATCGCAATTTTCCGGCTTAGATTTAAAAGATGTGAAAGGTCAAGCACACGCCAGACGCGCTTTAGAAATTGCCGCTGCTGGCGGACATAATTTAATTTTTGTCGGCCCTCCCGGAAGTGGGAAAACGATGTTAGCTAGACGTTTACCTAGTATTTTACCGGAACTTTCTTTTGAAGAATCGCTGGAAGTTACTCAAATTTATTCGGTTGCTGGGTTATTAAAAAATCGAGGTAGTTTAGTTAGCGATCGACCTTTTCGCAGTCCCCATCATTCTGCTTCTGGCCCTTCTTTAGTTGGCGGTGGCAGTTTTCCCAAACCTGGAGAAATTTCTTTAGCCCACCGCGGGATCTTGTTTCTCGATGAATTAACAGAATTCAAAAGAGATGTTTTAGAATTCCTCCGCCAACCTTTAGAAGATGGATATGTGACGATTTCTCGTACTAGATTATCAGTAGTTTTTCCGGCACAATTCACATTAGTTGCGAGTACTAATCCCTGCCCTTGCGGTTATTTTGGTGATACGATTCAACCTTGTACTTGTTCACCCGCAAAAAGGGAACAATATTGGGCGAAACTTTCTGGCCCTTTGATGGATCGCATCGATTTACAAGTAGCAGTTAATCGATTGAAACCGGAAGAGATTACTAATCAACCTTTAGGAGAAGATTCTACCTCAATTCGGGCGAGAGTGCAAGGGGCGAGAGAGCGATCGCAACACCGTTTTAAATCTGAAACAAATTTGCGTTCTAATGCGGAAATGCAAAGCCGTCATTTAATGCAATGGTGCAAGTTAGATGATGCTTCTCGGAATTTATTAGAAGCAGCAATTAGGAAATTGGGGCTTTCGGCTAGGGCTAGCGATCGCATTTTAAAAGTTGCGAGAACGATCGCCGATTTAGCAAGTGATGAAGACATCAAAACTCAGCACATTGCCGAATCAATTCAGTATCGTATAATTGATAGAATGCAGTAATTTAAAGGGAGAGTAATTGATGAGCAAACTTCAAACAAGATTACCGACTGATGAATGGGTAATAGCTACTTGGGATGAGTATATACAGGCTATTGACGATCAAGAATTAGAAAATGCAAAAAGCTATTACTACAAAGGACAACTGAGAATTGAAATGACACCTCAAGGCTACGATCATTCCTACGATAATTCTCTAATAGGGTATGCTGTTGCATTATTCAGCGGTCTTAGAAAGATTCCCATTAGTGGAGTAACTAACTGCACTTTTAGAAAAGGTAATGAAGCAGAAGCTCAACCAGATTTAGCTTTTTATATTGGTGAGAATGCCGAAATTATTCCACCGAATACAACTATTGTGGATCTAAATTTTTATCCGCAACCAAATTTAGTAATTGAAGTTGCCAAAACTTCTCTTTCTGATGATATTGGTAGGAAGCGAATGTTATACGAACAACTGGGAGTAAGAGAGTATTGGGTTGTAAATGTAGTGCAAGCTTTATTAATTGCGTTTGCTATGGCAGATAATGGAAGTAGACAAATAACACAATCTCAACTTTTACCAAATTTACCATTTAGTTTATTAGAAGAAGCTTTGCGGCGAGGTCGTGAAAGTGGAAGAAGTCAGTTATATAGTTGGTTAATTGGTGAAATGCAGAAAATCAGTAATTAACTCAACTTGCTAGTTATATTAAATAGGTTGGTTCAGTGTGGGAAAGAGAGGTAATAGTAAGTGTCAAAACAAGGAAAAACTTTAGAAAAATTGCAACTCCTTGAAACACTCTGTCGTCATGGATATGCGAGTGATATTGTAGAGGTAACTTTAGACAAAATTATTGCTTATGAAATAGAAAACGCCCAAAAGGAAGCGGCAGAATTGTATGCAGAATTGCAAGTGTTTGAAGCCCAATATAAAATATCGTCTCAGGACTTTTATCAGCGTTTTCGGCAGGGAGAAATGGGTGATGATGTGGATTTTGTTGAGTGGAATGCTTTTTATCGAATGTGGCTTTCCGTGCAGGAACGTTTAGAAATTCTACTATCTAAATCAAGTTGATGGAAACACATAATTATTTAAATAAAATAAAAGCGTGCCTGATATGCGACAATACTACAGTTAGAAAAACAAGCAATCTATTATGGAAGCAATACAACTATCTTTGTTTTGCGATCGCGAAAATCAAAACCCCATCAAGAAACCAAAGAAACCTAAATTAGGACGTTACGAACGCATCCAAAAGGAACTCAACGAAAGCGATCGCGATCCCTACAAAATATTTATTGATGTAAATACACCACCTACAGCAACATCAACCTATAAATTTGTCGATCTTTTTTGCGGTGCAGGAGGAATTACACAAGGTTTGGTACAAGCTGGATTTCAACCGATAGCAAGTGTAGAAGTAAATGCGATCGCTTCAGAAACCTATAAATTTAACTTTCCTCAATGTCATCATTTTAACGGAGATATAGCAAATTTTAATTCCCAAAATTGGCTAAATGAAATAGATTCTCCTGAAATACATCTTGTAATTGGTGGGCCACCATGTCAAGGGTTTTCAGTTGCCGGAAAACGCGATCCTAACGACCCTCGCAATCGATTATTTAAAGAGTTTGTGCGTGTTGTTTCAGAAATCAAACCTTGGTACGTGGTAATGGAAAATGTACCGGGAATTATCACCATGAAAAAAGGAGCAGTTCTAAAAGCTATTCGCGAAGAATTTGCTGCCATTGGCTATCCAAATATGTCTGTTGCAATTTTAGAATCTGCTGCTTATGGAGTACCACAAATTAGACCGAGAGCCATTTTTATTGCCAACAAATTTGGCATGGAAAATCCCTATCCGAAAATTCAATTATTAGCCCATGAATACAAACCTATTGAATCAGCGATTTCCGATTTGCCAGAGTATACAGCTATCCCAGAAATAAATCATGAATGGACTCGCCATTCGCCAGAATATATGGAGAGAATAGCAAAAGTTCCGCCTGGTGGTTCTTTATATGAAAGTTATGTTGATGCTTTTAAGCGTCAATACCCTGGTAAACCAAGTATGACTGTGAAAGAAAATCACGGTGGTACACACATTCATCCTTATTTAAATCGGGTTATTTCAGCGCGAGAAATGGCTCGTTTGCAGACATTTCCCGATAGTTTTATTTTTAAAGGTTCCATGAAAAAAGCTATGTGGCAAATTGGTAATGCTGTGCCACCAAGATTAGCTGAATGTATAAGTTATGCACTGATACCTTATTTGAATGCAATAAAATCTAATTCTCAAACTAAAATTTCTGTTAATCATTTTGAGCAGATTCCGCTAACTTTTGATTGAGTGCATCACGCCAAGCTTCAAAATTATACCAGCCACAACCGACACAGCCTTCTTCAGCCTCAGCACCTCGCTGATGTGCAGAAGGCCAATCTTCTCCTCCTTTATACCAAAATCTAATGCCGAAAGGTGTACCTCTTTTTCCAGTTTTGATACAACGTTCACAACTTCTAGATTTAAGAAGATTATGATTGCCAGAACTATCCTTTTTTAGTAACTGAAACTTTTTTTTGATTTCATCATTGCTCATTGAAGTAAGGTGTGGTGATTCACTTTCTCCCCAACGCTCCATTGGAAAGCGATGATCTATTACTAATTCATGGGCTTGTCTTTGCCTTTGTTCGATAACATCTATATAAGAATAGACTTCTAAAATTTTTTGTACTAAAGAGGCGGGTATATTAGCAGCGGAATTTGCTGATTTTATTTCTCCTGTCCAGCGATCGCCTATACGTATCGCCTGACAATTTTCACAGTATCTCTTTTCTGTTTGGATCGCAAGACCGGGACGATTTCTTGTCCCACGTTGTAAGCCTTGGATTCCTCCACCTCCTGCATATTGCCCGGAGCCTATTTTTTTCCCCTCACACTCGCGACAGTGCCATTGTTGGTCTGATAAAAGGTTAAAAACTTTGTATTGAGTTGAATCTTTTTTAATTTGAGATTTAATAGTTTCTACTAAATTTTTGTCAGTCACTCTATCTTATCCGCTTCTATTTCGAGATTTTCGAGCAGTTCGGAAACTGTGATACCTAAGCCAATAGCAAGACTGACAAGCGCAGTAACAGAAGGATTTCTTACTCCACGCTCTACGCCTGATATATAAGTGCGGTCTAAATTAGCGCGTAGTCCAAGTTCCTCTTGAGAGATACCAAGTGCTGTTCGCCGCTGCTTGACAAGTTGACCCAAGGCACGCAGGATCTTTTTCCTCGATTCGTTCATCTGCCAATTGTCAATGTCTGTGGTCGATCAGTCTACGGTCGATGTGTCACATTTTTATTGAGAAAGCTTAAATAATTGTTATAACTATTAATTAGAATTAGTTTGTGTAAAAAAGAGTAATTTGCAAATAGTAAATTTTAGTAAAAACTCATGAAAAAGAGCAATTCTTAATCACGAGTGGAAGCATCTTACTAATTTAAGGAAACCAAATAAAAGTTTTCGTTTTTAAGGCGGTAAATTATCAATCAGCGCCACAAGTTAGGTAATTTGCCCATACCCAACCTTCGTAACCGTTGCCTCTGTCGGTAACAATATTTGCCCAATTTCCCGATCGATCGAACTTCTTCAGCAACACGACTGAACGATTAGGAATAGTACCGAAAGATTTGGCGTTAATGTCGTTGCGATCGCGTTCCGTATTTTAATTCAATGTTTAAATCATCGATAAGCGTCTCGACGGTGTTTAACTCGATAAATAATCACCTTGCGATCGGTATCATCAATATCATAAAGGATTCGATAAACTCCAACCCTTTGAGAATATCCTAAATCATTCTTTAATTTTTTAGCATCAGGTGGACGTGGATTTTCACTCAAATTATTGATATGTTGAGCAATTAGTTCCCGGTAATTGCTAGATATATCAGCAAGGTCTTTGATTGCTTTGGGGAGAATTTCGATCGTATACATTTAAACTTCTATCCCTAACTCTGCTTTAGCTTGTTCCCAAGGAATAGCTGTTTCTTTGTTCTCCCTTGCCAGACGAATTTCCTCGGCATCTTCCAAATCTTCCAAAATAGTTAATAGTTCTTCCCAAACTTCTAGACTGAGTTGCACAGCAGATCTATTTCCCTCTGCATCTACCACAAATTGAACCTTTTCCAACAATTCTTTCGCTTGCATAATTTGTTCTGACTCTTTAATATAATTAATGCCATTATAATAAAAAATCGTGAATAAGATATGTTCTTACTCACGGATGGAAGCATCTAAATTATTTATGAAATCTCAGATAACTATTTTTTGCCAAGCTCAATCAGCGCCACAAGTCAGGTAATTTGCCCATACCCAACCTTCGTAACCGTTGCCTCTGTCGGTAATAATATTTGCCCAATCTCCCGATCGATCGAACTTCTTGAGCAACACAACTGAACCATTAGGAATAGTACCGAAAGATTTGGCGTTAATGTCGTTGCGATCGCGCACTTGTATAGGCCCACCTTCGGGAGTTGATACCATCATAAATTTATCGTTACAACGTCGCTGTGCAACCAGAAATTCATTGCTATTTTGACTTGGGGTTAAATTAGTTTGCGTGGCAGAAATAGCCTTTGCACTGCCTAAAGATAAAGATACCAAAGTAATAATTGATATAGCTTGCCCCAAATTAACTATTCTACTCATAATCAACAATTCAACTGTTAAATTAAACTATTATTTTACTACAACGATATCCGTAAAATTCCTGAAATTTGTAAACTCTGGTATAGACGTTGCACGCAAAGTCTCTACTGCTGCTTAACAAAGCTTTATCAATTCAGGGTTCTCTCGGCTTTCTCTTGGGACAGTTAGCGATAAAATATGACAGTCGTACTGTGTAGCAGACTGTGATTGAGCGTTATACGTTGCCTGAGATGGGCAACTTGTGGACAGAAAATTATAAATTAAAGACGTGGCTTCAGGTTGAAATTGCAGTTTGCGAGGCGCAAGCTGAACTGGGATATATCCCGTCTGAGGCGGTAGAGGAAATTAAGGCGAAGGCAAACTTTGACCCCAAGCGGGTGCTAGAAATTGAAGCCGAAGTCCGCCATGATATGATTGCCTTCCTGACGAATGTTAACGAATATGTGGGAGATGCGGGACGTTACATTCACTTGGGTTTAACTAGTTCCGATGTGCTGGATACCGCTTTGGCATTGCAATTGGTGGCTAGTACCAATGTGCTGTTAGAACGTTTGGAAGATTTGATTCAAGCGATTCGTTACCAAGCACAGCAACATCGTAACACGGTAATGATTGGTCGATCGCACGGGATTCATGCCGAACCGATTACTTTTGGGTTTAAACTGGCAGGATGGTTGGCAGAAGTTTTGCGCCATCGTGACAGATTGGTGAATGTGCGTCAGCGAGTTGCAGTGGGGAAAATTTCCGGTGCGGTGGGAACTTACGCTAATATTGAACCGAGAGTAGAAGCGATCGCCTGTCAAAAACTAGGTTTAGAACCAGATACCGCCTCAACTCAGGTAATTTCCAGAGATATTCACGCCGAATTTGTCCAAGCATTAGCATTACTTGGCGCATCAATTGAACGCTTCGCCGTAGAAATTCGCAACTTGCAAAAAACCGATGTTCTCGAAGTAGAAGAATTCTTCGCTAAAGGACAAAAAGGTTCTTCCGCAATGCCGCACAAACGTAACCCAATTCGTTCCGAAAGATTAACCGGAATGGCGCGAATTTTGCGGGGTAATGCGGTTGCAGCTTTGGAAAATGTGGCGCTTTGGCACGAACGGGATATTTCTCACAGTTCTGTAGAAAGAATGATTTTGCCAGATAGCTGCACTTTGACTCATTTCATGTTAGTTGAAACTACTGATTTGGTGAAACACCTGTTAGTTTATCCCGAAAACATGGCGCGAAACATGAATGTTTACGGCGGTGTTGTTTTCAGCCAAAGAGTGATGTTAACTTTGGTGGAAAAAGGGATGAAGCGGGAAGAAGCTTATGCGATCGTCCAATCTTGTGCTCACCAAGCTTGGAATAAACCCGAAGGTAATTTCCGAGAATTAATTAGCAGCGATCCTCGTGTTACTGAAAGGTTATCGAAAGAGCAAATTGAGGAGTGTTTCGATCCACAAAGGCATTTAAAGCATTTGGATCAGATTTATCAACGGTTGAGTATTTAGTTGTAATTTGGGGGAAGGAAGTGATTATTTCTTTCCCCTTGAAAGTACCAGGTTGAGAAAGTAACTAATTTAGAGTGCACAGCATGAATACTCCAGATTGTATAAATGAATTTTATATTAAATATCGTCAGATGATTGACGAAAATCTAAATAATGCCGACACTCACAAGGACAAAATTATTTATATTTTGTATTTCCTTGACAAATATGAAAATCTTAAAGCACAGGAGGTTGAGGATCTCACAAAAAACTCCTCTAAATATTTTAAGGATGTGATATGTAAATATATTGTAAGTAGAAACCAACTTCATAAATTATCTCTGAATAAAACCCTAGAAATAGGGGAAACAATACCCGATCAAATAGTTAGGTTGATTCTACTCGAACACGAAAACAATAATAAAGACATAGTTGATAAATATATTTATGGTCATAGAATAGCGATGTCAGCAGAAAATCTTTTAGGTCGCCTTCTAGAGGCATATATTGCTGATAAAATAGAACCTTATGGATGGATATGGTGTTCTGGACAGATTATATTTGCAACTGATTTTATAAAATGTAATGATGCAGGGCAATGGTTTTGTTTACAGGTAAAAAACGCTAATAATTCAGAAAATAGCTCTAGTTCACAAATTAGAAAAGAATTTAAAAGGAGGGGATATCCAGATGTTCCAATTAAGGCTTGGTTTAGATCTGTTGCTCAATGGAAGCTTGATTCTTTAAAAAAAAGAATCTGTCAAAATATTGGTATGGAAAAGGTAAAAACTGAGATTTTAAAAGAGAAAATAATTGAGTATAAGTTGAATAGTAATGATTTTTCCAAATTGGAAACTTGGCTTAATGTCGCAAAACTGTTTGATATCCAGATTGATCAACCACATTTTGATTCTAGAGTTAAAAAGATACAACAAGATATTTACGATCATTTAACTATAAAAAACTTAAATGATTTGCGAAAGAAAATACTGGAAAAGTGTTTAGGGGACTCGGTAAATTTTTCTACAGCTAAAACTTGGATGGAGATAGCAAAATTTTTTGATTTAAATGAGTTAATTAAAAATCCTGAGCGAGATACAAATTGGGGAAAACTTACTGAGTTTCTAATAGAAGTAGATAAAAAATGTGTACCAGAGTTATCAGAAGAAGGATTTAAGGAATATGTATCAGCACTTTATAGAAAGAAAAACTTATAATGTTGACCATGCAAAGTTAGAAAAACTAGTAGGAGATTAACTCATGTGGAAAGATGAAATTGTAGAGGAAATCCATCGAATTCGTGAAGAACACGCTAAATCTTTTAACTATGACTTCAAAGCGATATTTGCAGATTGGCAGAAAAAACAAGCAGCGAGTGGCAGAAAATTAGTATCATTACAACCTAAGCAGCAGTCTGAGAATAAGAAAAAGAGACAGGTAATTATGTACCGGGATGAAGACGGTTATTGGATTGTAGAGTGTCCCAGTCTCAAAGGTTGTGTTAGTCAAGGTAAGACTAAAGAAGAAGCTTTGGCAAATATTAAAGAGGCAATTACGGGTTATATTGCTGCTTTAGAATCAGATGGGTTGCCTGTTCCTGAAGACACTTTTGAAACTTTTCTGGTATAGGAGTAACATATTTATTATGAGTACCCTTGATCAAGTGCTAGAAACCGCTTTGCAACTGCCTGATGAACAGCAGGAAATCTTGATTAAAATTTTGCAAAATCGTCTCCATGAAAGTCGTCGTACAGAAATAGCTGCGGATGCGAAACAAACTTTGGCTGATTTTCATACTGGCAAATTTCCCCAGCAGTCAGCAGAGGATGTGATTTTAGCATTGCGTTTGTCCAGTTAGAATGAATAAATCGATCGCAAATCGAAGCACAAATCATGAACAATCTAGACCGTATTACTATTAATCCAAATATCTGCCTTGGGCAACCCACAATTCGTGGAATGCGAATTACAGTGGGATTTGTTCTCAAGTTATTAGCCAGTAATTTGTCTGTTCAAGAAGTCTTGCAAGCTTACCCAGAATTAGAAGCTGAGGATATCCGACAAGCTCTTAATTATGCTGCTTGGGCAGTTTCCGATCGCATTGTGAGTCCTTCAGCATGAATAATATTCGCTTCATTGCTGATGTTCATATTTCTCCTTTAACTGTTACCAGTTTGCAACAGCAAGGGTATGATATTTTGCGTAGTACAGACTTGCTGCCTGCTACTGCTACTGACAGAGAAATTTTAGAGTTGGCAAGAATAGAAGGTCGAATTGTGATTACACAAGATTTAGACTTTTCTATGTTGGTAGCTTTAGGTAGTTACAACCAACCAAGCTTGATTACCCTGCGATTATCTTCCGCAAAACCTGATGTAGTAACGCAAAGATTACTAGAAATTATACCTCAGTTAGAACAAGAACTTAGAGAAGGTTCAGCCCTTACTGTAGATGATAATTCTGTACGTATTCGTAAGTTACCAATCCGTTGATCTAAAATGCTATTCGTTAATGTTCTGACTTTAATTGCGTTTGAATTGCTGATACTATTTTTTCTTCCCAGGCTGGATCTTCAAATTTTATTGTAAGTTTATTAGGGCGGGAATGTCGTCGATCGATATAAGCGTAAAATGCCTCTTTATCATCTCGATGGGTAAGAATGTATTGCTTTAATTGGCGATCGCTCATTGCCGCAAAATTAACTTTAGTCATGGTTCAATACTCCCATCTGGTTGAATTTCAAATTCTATATCTTCACCTTGTCCAGCTAGAATAAACAAATTGAGCGATCGCTCATCGAGGCGCACGATATGAATAGGCTGAAACATCATATTTGTCAGGAGATGGCAAAGTCTATATAAAGTTCTTAGCTGCGCCCCTGTCGGTTCTCTCATTGATCTATTATCATAGCTTAATCAAATAATTATACGCTGAAAATCTTTTCATTATGGTAGCCTGAAAGCTACTAAAGTACAACATTCTAGCCTTATTCCATACCTTCATGCCTATTCCACAAATTGTTATCGACACTAACGTAATAGTCGCTGGGCTACGTTCCAGAAATGGTAGTGCTTTTTGGCTATTGCAACTTGTTGGCTCAGAGCAATTTGATATTCATCTTTCTGTACCAGTTGTTCTAGAATACGAAGAAGTTTTGTTGCGTCAGTTGCCAAATTTATCTATTAGCGCAACGGATGTCCAAGATCTAATTGATTTTTATTGTTCAGTTGCTACCCATCATCAAATCTTTTTTCTTTGGCGACCTTATTTACCCGATCCAAAAGACGATATGATTTTGGAACTAGCAGTTAAAGCAGGGTGTGATAGCGTAGTAACGTATAACATTCGTGATTTTGCTGGTGTCGATCGATTCAGTTTAACAGTAATTACACCTGCGGAGTTTTTACAATCTATTGGAGCATTGCCATGAGTTCACTTAATGTTCAATTACCAGATTCTCTATATAGAAGTTTACAGGAACTTGCAGAACGAGATGGAATTTCAGTCGATCAGTTTGTTGCTCTAGCTGTTGCGGAAAAGATTTCTGCGTTAACGACTGAAAGTTATTTACAAGAGAGAGCAAAGCGAGGAAATCGCTCAAATTATGAGGCTGTTCTAGCAAAAGTGCCAGATGTTGAGCCAGCAATAAATGACAAGTTGCCTTCAGTATAAACAATCTGTTAACCTCAAAATTTAATTTTCTAAAGCCTCCACTTTTTATTAAATAGAACTTACGCACTCAGATCCCCCAACCCCCTTACCAAGGGGGCTTGAGAAATTCCCCCCTTTGGTAAGGGGGGCTAGGGGGGATCTGGGTTTCAGGCTGAGAGTGCGTAAGTCTTATTAAAGTCAAAATGGTGCGTTACGTTGCACTTTTCTTGAATGCCGTAGGCTATACGCACCCTACATTTAGGTTAATTTCGCTCTTGCAATACTTCGATGTAAAGATCGATCGCTTCTTCAATATTTGCTAATGCTTCCTCACGAGTTTTTCCTTGACTGATACAGCCTGGTAAGCTTGGCACTTCGACTACAAAATAGCCATCTTCACCAGGATAAAGCAATACTTTACGCTTTGATTTAGTTTGAGGTTCTGCCACAGTTATTAGTCAACTCCTTAAAAGAGTAAAAATCATCTATTGCAATACTAATTGATTTTTTTGAACCGCAGAGACGCAGAGGGCGCAGAGGTAAGAGAAGGAGGAGTTCTCAATTCGATTAGGAAGGCTACATCATATTTTACTCTTTTATTATCATTGAACTCGTTGCCACAAACGTTGTATTTCTCCTGATGTTTGGGGATTTGGTGCGGGGAGTGTTTTTACAGTTGGGTTAAGTTCGACTCCGGGGATGTTTTGATTCCAAGGACTGTTGGGTACTGATTGTAAATTAATGCTGTTATTGATGGGACGAAAACCGAATTGAATGAAGGTTTTTTGTTGTTCTGGTTGGGTGAGGAAGTTGATAAATTTTCGGGCGGCGTTGGCTTGCGAATTGTCTACGTTTTGGCGGAGAATGGCGGCGGTTGCTATTGTTTCAATTGTGGGATCTAGGTAGTAAATTTGATAGGGTTGGGTTTGATTTTTTTGGCTTTGTTGCCAGCGAGAAAGGGCGATGCTTTCGTAAACTGTGGCTACGTCGGCATCGTTTGCGCCACGAGTGATAAATTCTTGAAGTAAGATGTCTGTGGAACGGGGGGGTTGATAAACTGAGCGTTTTATTGTGCTGAAAAGTGTGGTTACATCGGGATTATTTAAGTTGAGATTTCCGCCTGTTTTGGCGATCGCCCACAAATTTAAAGTTGCTTGTCCGCTGTTGGAACGAGTCGGATCTGTGGTGAGAAAATCAAAGCTTCCCCATTCATTTTTTCCGCCTATTTTTTGCCAGTTTCCGGCTGTCATTGCTTGTTCTAATCTTTGCCAGGAAAAGCGATTGTTGGGGAATAAAACTTTTCCTCTTTCGGGCCAAGCTATTCCTACTAATAAGGTTTTGGCTATTGGTTGGGGGGAATCATAGAAGGTTTGGTTGTTATTTTGGGCGGAAAGTCTTTGATTTAATTCGTCGATGAATTCGGCTGAGGCGGGAATAATAATTGTTGGTTGAAAGTCGTTTTTCTTGTCGATGTAGTTGTTAACTATGTCTTGGGAACCTTGGAATTTTAACTCTAGTTTGATGTTGGGGTTTTCTTGTTCAAATTTGGCTTTTAGTTGTTGGATTGGTTCGGCTAATTCTGTGCCGCTGACTATGACTACTGTTTGCTGGAATCCTGGTATTGGTGCGTAGGCTAAACCGATCGCACCTAAAGCGATCGCAATTGAAGTAAAAGCCCTATTTTTTGGTTGATTGTTGTTGGTTTTCATATTATTTATGAATCAGGATATCAACGTTTTCTTGAAAGCTGTTTAGTTCGGCACTTAAGAGTTTTAATTCTTTCACTTCTTGGGAGTTGGTTAAGTCGGCGGTTCGCAGTTTGTTTTGTAATTTTTGTAAGACTCCGGCGGAATTTTGAATTAAAGTTTGTACGTTTGCTAGTTGTGCTGTGGCGGTATTTTGTCCTTCTTTGGCTAGTTCTATGTTCTGTTTTAAACTTTTGGCTAGTTGGGTTAAATGTTGTAATGCTATGCCAGAACTTGATTTTTTCTTGGCTTGAACTTCTTGGAGTTGTGCTTCTAATTCGTTGACTGATAATAAGGAATCATTACTTTGGATTCGTTTAGTTAGTTGGTCGATTTTTTCGGGGAGTTCTATGGCTCGATCGCACGCATATTGCACTGTTGCTAACAACTCTAAATTCACCGTATCACTTGGTACTAATTGATTCGCTTCTTGGCGTAAAGTTTCAGCTTTTGTTGCTAATATTTTAGCTGATTTTTGGATGGTTTGCAGTTCTTTTTGTAACTGCTGCTGGGCTATTTTCTTATTGTCTGGTTCTCTGGATTTTAAAAGTGTTGCTCCGGCAATGGTAACTGCTGTAGCTGTTGGTAAAATGATGATGTTCGGTAAGTGCATTAAGCGAACACCAGTTACTAGAACAATGCCACCTGCTAATACTGCTACTGGGTAATAAAGAGGGTTTGCTAGTTTCATAATTGGTTAAAATTCTACTTGTAAATCTGACATTAATGTAGAAATTGTTGCCGGATCTCCGCGACGGTAATAACCACCGTTTAGTTGAGCTATTTGTTGCAGAACTTTGGGGCTGAATTCTCCTTCTTTACCATAGCCAACGGTGAAAAAGGCGATTCTTTGATCGGTGTTAAAGCCGCTTTTTTGTAGTTCTTGGCGCAGTTTATTTAGGTCAATTTCTGAACCGGAATCTTGTCCGTCGGTGAGAATAACTACGGCGTTAATTGCATCTTTGCGGGGGTTTTTGATTAGCCAATTTCGAGCAAATAAGGCGGCATCATATAATCTTGTACCGCCATCTGCTTGGAGGTTGGCGATAAATTGCATTCCGCGATCGCGTCCTTCAGGAGTCCCATTTACTTGAATTGGGGGGCGAATTTCTGTGTCAAAATCTATTAAGGTAATCTGTTCTTTTGGCCCTAAGTTTTCGATGTAATTGCGTAAGGTACTTTGTACGGCTGGTAATTTATTTCCTTCCATTGAACCGGAGGAATCTACTACTATTACTACTTGGGAAGGTTTTTTAGCAAATTCTTGCCAAGATTTTAACATTGCCGTGACTACTTCCGGTTTTGGTGGGCGTAATGAGTCGTATTTGGCATTAGGATTAACTCCAAATTGGGGGTTGAATTTTATTCCTAATTCTACTCCGGGAACTCCTGGTCTTAAACCAAATTCTGTGGCAATTTTTTGGGTTTGAGGTGTGCGTAAATAGGCAATTACTTTTTCGGCTGCGGCTTTTTCTTCGGCGCTTACCCAAGGTGCTGTGGGTAAAATTGCTCGCATATTTGAGGTGAATGTTGCTTGAGGATAAATTGCTTCGTAGCGAGTTTGATTTGGTTGTAAATTAGAGTTTGCTTGGATTACGGATGATTCATAAACTGCACCGATCGAAGCCCAAAATGAGCCGTTTTTTACCATGTCGGTTGCTAAGGTGTCTGTAGACATTCCGTAGCGGGTGACTTTGCTTTGTATGTTTTGAATTTGGGTTTGATATTTCTGGACATCAGCTATGGTTAATTGTTCTGGTCTTTTTCCTGAGACGCTGACAAATTGAGATACTAATGTTTGTAAGCCGGAATTTGAGCGGGTGGGTGCTGTTTGCACGAAGTAAATTGGCAGTTGGGGGCTATTTGGATCTAGTTGGCGGTGATTTTTTGCTGTTACTAATACTTTGTATATGTCGGGTTGTTTTTTCAGTCCAGTTGCTACATCCGCAGGGGCGATAAATACCATTGGACTGTTGGCTAATTGGGGGGCATCGGTGATTTCTGGAATGTAGTTTTGTCCGGGGAAAATGTTATTTATGTTGGCGATTAATTGGTCGTGATAGATTTCGCCATCGACTGATATTAATGTAGGAAATTCGGGTGAATCGGGTTTAATGTTTCCGGTTTTAAGTTGTTGGGCTAGGTTGTTGATTGTGGTGACTATATCTCCACTTCCTTTGGCGGTACAAGTTAAGGAAACTGGTTTTCCGTTGTCAAGTTTGGGGTTTGTTTGATTGAATTGTTGGGCTGCTTGGGCGCAGAAATCTTTTAATGCGCTGCCAACTAAAAATTTTACTTCTATTCCTGGTTGTTGGGTTCCAATGTCACTGGAAGCGCAAGCAGCCAAAAACAAAATTCCTAATGTTGCGGTTAGGTGTTTGAGGTGGGGATGGGTTTTTTGCGTTTTGGTTTTCATATAACCTTTGCTTAACCAAGCGATCGCCTTCTCTATACGACTATAACTACATTTTGCGATCGCCTTCTTCCGAATTTCTGAGTAAAAACCCGGTAACTCTTTCGCCAATCTGTTACTAACTGGTCACAAGTCTAGTTTTTCAGTAATTTTACTAGAGTGTGTTTGGTTGAATTTTTACTGCGAAAATTGTTAAATTGAGATATATTTTCATTAGTGGCGATCGCACTACGGTAGAGAATACTCTTAGCGATAATTTTACCCAAATTCTCTTAGGGCTAATGATTAACTTTCTGCAAAATCTCTTAAGTAATTTTCATGTTGTGTAATGGTTATTAACTAATAATTGATGTAATCAAACTATCAAGTTTATAGAATTTACGGTAATTACTGAACTTTGTTTAAGTAACGTTTTAGTAATTGAAGAATTTGGCTTAATAGATAATAATGAGTATTTGTACAGTTTATGATTGAATTAAACTCCTAAGTTTAAGCTTTTTAAAGGGAAGAATACCATGCCATTGAAAGCTACAGATCCTCATGCGAAAACTTTGATTTTGCTGGCTTTGTGGGATATTGGTGCAGCGCAACAAGAGGTAAATAAGGGTTTGCTGACTAAGCGAATTGTGCCAAAAGGGGGGAAAATTGGGGATTTTCAAGAGGTTTTGGATCAATTATCTGCTGAAGATTTAATGCAGGTTGTGGGTAAAAAGGTGTTTTTGCCTGCAAAGGGTATGGAATATTTATCAGCTGGAATGAACAATCCTGAATTTCTATTTAAAAATCAAATTGGGGCAAAAACTGGGAATTCCTTGTTGAGGTGGATTCGGGAAATGGGAACTATAAATAATGAGGCAAGTTCCCTCGTTGCATCTACCGAAAATGCAGCAGAGAAGAAGCCGCCTAGCGACTCGTTGGCGCGAATCGCTTCTTATGAGGAGTTCAAGCAAGTGGCGTTGGATGTCTACGACAATTTGAATCGGGATTACAACTTGGATAATTTGGTGCCCATTTATCGCATTCGGCGGGAAATTGGGGACAGAGTGACGCGATCGCAGTTTAATGACTGGCTGTTGGAAATGCAGGCAAATGACATTTTTCAGCTGATGGGCGGAGAAATGCCAGATATTACTCCCGATAAAGCAGAGGACTCGATCACGACTTCATTAAGTGGATTGCGTTACTACGCCAAACGCTTGAATTCTTAAACTCGATCCTGACGTTTTTGTAATTCATTACCTCTTAGAGATGACTACAAATATATCTACCTTTTCTCCAATAGAAAAACTTAACGCTGCTATCCAAAGCCAAAATCCTTTTGCTAGGGCTGCTGTTGTTAGGGCTAGCGATATTTGGGGTAAAGGTTTCCCCGATGTACCGTCTTTAAATGCCCATGCTTCCGATGCTATTTTTAAGGCAATTCAGCAAGTTAGTTCTAGTCAAGGCAAAGTTACTTCTCTGGCTATAACGGCTGAAAAAGGTGTGGGAAAAACACACCTTATCGGTAGAATTCGCCACCATTTACAAGCTGATGGTAGTGGTTTATTTATCTACGCTGGTGCTACTCGTTTTACTCATCCAAGTCTGATCAAGTACCAATTTTTACAAATTTTGTCAGATAGCCTCAATCAAATTGGTAGCGAAGGAGTGAAACAATGGCAAGAACTAGCTACAGCTATGTTAAATGCCGCTACAAAAACGCAAGTGTCTCCGAAAGAGATGATCGAAAAGAAGTTTCCCTTTGCCTTGGCTAAAAATCAAAACTTACTAGATCACTTAACGGCATCAATTCTCAAAACAAAATCTAATAGCGATCCGTATATTATTCGGGCTATTTTATGGACGCTTTCAGATTCTAATGCTTCTTATGCGATTAAATGGTTATCTGGTAATGATTTATCAGAAGCAGAAGCTGCTAAACTAGGATTGCCAAACATTGATAAAGAACAACGAGAAGCTAACGCATTTGAAAGCGTACTGCAAATTTTAGCCTTGCTCAGTGACTATAAGCCAGTAGTTATTTGTTTTGATGAACTAGAAATAATTAACCCCGATGAGAGCAGTTTTCCAAAACCGCAAGCTGTTGCTGAATTAGTTAAGAATCTTTTTGACAGTCTTAATCTATCCAGCACCAGTCACGGAGTTGTTATTTTAACAGTAATGATGCCGGATACATGGCCCAGAATTAAACAACTTTCTGGTGGTATACCCGATCGAGTTTCATCAGAAACACCAAATGCGATCGAGTTAAGACATATAGATAGTGACTCGATTACTAAGCTAGTAACTATCTGGCTTAAAGGGTTTTATAGAGCCAAAAATTTAGTTCCTCATCATCCCCTCTATCCATTTACAGAAAATCAGCTTGGAGAACTAGCTAAAGAAAGACCACCTGTAAGGAAAGTTTTGCAATGGTGTGCGGCGAATTTTCAAAATATTGGCAGAGGTTCTTCTTCAGATAGCGGTACTACACAATCAGCAACTTCTTCTCATCCTGTGCAAGCTGCTTACAGTAAAGAGTTAGCCAATGTTGACGCTTCTATCAATAGCTTAATGGAAGACAAAGCGGCACTTGCTGATGCTCTAAGGTGGGGATTTCAAATCATAATTAAACTTGGAGAAACAATAGAAGACGTAAAAGTTCATAAACTTGAAGAGATTGAACCAAGAAGAGAGAATAGTGGTTACATTGACTTCAAAATTTTAGTTAAGCAAAACGGTAGGGCTGTCAAAATTGGAGTTGCTGTACTTCAGCAATCTAGTACCCAGAGTTTGTTAGCTGGATTAAAGCGGCTAGTTAAATTCAGAACATTTGGAATAAACCGTAGTTGCTTAGTTCGTGCTAAAGAAATTAACCAAGGAGCTACTCAAGCTCAAGAGTGCTTAAATAAACTTCTATCTTCCAAGCGAGGCGAATGGGTTCCGCTAAAGGTAAATGCAATCAAGTCACTTTTAGCTATTCGCTTTGTATATCTTAGCCAAGAAGATCACGGTTTGACAGAAAACCAAATTTTAGAGTTTATTTCTCAGACAAAGCTAGTAATTAACAATTATCTCATTCGTAAAATTCTAAGTGAGCCGACAGGTGAGATTCCTAACTTAGATGATAAAGATGAACCATTGATAATTGGTGAGATTACTAACTTAAATGGTAAAAATGAACCATCGGTAATTGGTGAGAGTGTCAAAATTGACAAGTCAGCTAAACAAGTTAATACAGATTTATATTGGATTAACAAAATTGCTGAGGTAGGGAATTCCAGCGATGGTCATACTTTTGAAAAGTTTGTTCGCAAGGCTTTAATAGAACTAGGCTTTAAAAATTCTAATAGTAGATCAGAAGCAAGCCTTGATCCTGATGCAACTGGCGGCGCTGGAGGGTTAGATTTTTATTGTGAAGAACCATACCTAGTTGTAGGAGAATGCAAAGCAACCAAAAGTGAAAAAGTGCCAGACGGAACACCAGCACAACTAATAAAGCTTGGCAATAAACATCTTCAGGAAAAATATGCTCACTGTATCAAATTAATTGTTGCAGCCGGGGAATTAACTACACCTGCTCAACAAACTGCTGTAGGAAACAAAATAAATATAGTTCGACCTGAAACTCTACAAAAATTAGTTAAAATGCAAGTTAACCATAGAGGATCTGTAGATTTGCTAAAGCTAAAGCAGTGTTTAGAGGAAGAACCTTTTGGTTTAGCTGATAATAAAGTTAACAGATACATCGATAAAGTTTATCAACATATCCTGATGCGATCGCATATCGTTGAAACAGTCAAACAACTAGGTGAAGTAGGAAGCGAACATCCAACAATTGCAATTCGCGCTCACTATAATGTTATGTTTGCTAAGGAGCAAACTCCTAAACTAGACGATTTACCAATTCACGAATTACTTATAGAACTTTCATCGCCTTTAGCAGGTTATTTAGGACGGAAAAAAGGTAGTGATTGGCAGAGTGATCGCTTTTACTACCTCCGTGACTTAACCACTAGACCTCTCTAAAAAAGATTGTAGAGACGTTGTATACAACGTCTCTACAAAGTTTCCAGGTAACGCACCTTTAATTTCTGGAGATGTCTAAACGGAGAATTTCAAACGGAATAGCTCAGTTTTTAGCTGAGTCAAAGTGCGATCGCTCTATCATATAAATATCTAAACAGATATTCAGAAAAGGAGGAAATGAATGAATAGCGCATTCAGCAATACAAACATTAATGTGCAACTCGTCGAATCCTTGATTCAAGCTATTTATGCACTCTCACCCGCAGAGCAAATTCTAGTGCGATCGCGGCTTCTAAGCAACCTCCCACAAGTCAACACACAAACTACTCCACCCAAACAATCGGTTATCGACATTCTCAAACAATCCCCTGGACAACAACTTTTCCAAACTCCTGAAGAAGTCGATCGATATCTGCAACAGGAGCGATCTTCTTATGACAGCTAAATATTCCAGATGCCAGTATTGTGTATGTTGATACTGCGAAAATGTCTAATTTATAAATACAGAGAAACTAATGAGTAACTTGTCAACAAAACTACTAACAGATACCTGGGTAGTAGCCTCATGGAATGAATTTATCCAAACCATCGAAAACCCAGCTTATCAAAAAGCTAAAGGCTACTATTACAACGGAAAAATGAGGATTGAAGGAATAATAGTAAGCCCAAATCATGCAAAAGATCATGCGATTATCGCCGTTGCTGTTCCTTTATTTGCTGCTATTAAAAATATCCCGCTAAATGGATTAGATAACTGTAGCTATCGAAAACCTGGGGTTTTGGAGTGCCAACCGGATATATCTTACTATATTGGAGATCGATCGCAACTTGCACCCACAGGAAGTGCGATCGTCAACCTCGATGTTACACCACCGCCAGATATTGCGATCGAAATTGCCGACACAAGTTTATCAGATGATAAAGGTGAAAAACGGTTACTTTACGAAGAAGTAAAAGTAGGAGAATACTGGATAGTAGATGTACAAAAGCCAGAAATATTTGCCTTTGAAATCATCCCCACTGGCGGAAGTAGAAGAATTACTCAATCTCAAAGATTACCAGGATTAGAAATGTCTTTATTAGAAGAAACATTGCGGCATAGTCGCCAAATGCCACACTCGCAAGTAATAGCCTGGTTATTAACTCAAATTCAATCGTAAATGTGTCATAAATAGAAGTGTTGGTTTGAGTGCGATCGCTTTTACTACCTCCGCGATTTACCAGTAGAATAAAAACCCAGATAATATGCCAAACCTAATCGTTATAGCAGGGCCAAACGGTTCGGGAAAATCGACAGTTGCCCCGGCGTTATTACAAGGAACATTCCGAGTAAATGAATTTGTAAATGCGGATGCGATCGCGCAAGGATTATCAGCATTTGCACCAGAAAGAGTAGCCTTTCAAGCCGGAAGAATAATGCTAGAACGATTACAACAACTAGCGAATCAACGGGTAAATTTTGCCTTTGAAACCACTTTAGCTAGTCGAACTTTTGCTCCTTGGATTGCTAATTTACAACAAACAGGTTATCTATTTAATCTAATTTTCCTGTGGTTGCCTAGTGCAGACATTGCGATAGCTCGTGTCCAACAAAGAGTTACCCAAGGCGGTCATCATGTCCCTGAAGAAACTATTCGACGGCGCTATAATTCAGGTATCCGAAATTTCTTTCAATTATACCAACCTTTAGCAAATAACTGGCGGTTTTATGATAATTCCAATCCAGCCGAAATTCGCCTAATCGCCTCCGGTAAAGGAATAGTTGAAGAGGTAATTTCAGAAAATGGTACATGGGACAGTATTAAAAGGGAATTTAGCTGATGAATGAAACAAATAACCAAAAAATCGCGGAAATTTTTGCTGAAGGAAACTCGATCGATAAAGCTTTAAATCAAGCAGTGCAAAAAGCTGTTTGGAAGCACAAAGTTTTAGGTAATTCCATAGCTGTTTGGCGTGATGGCAAAGTTGTTTGGATACCGCCAGAAGAAATTAATTTGACAGAAAAGCCATTAATAGAATGATGGATTGATTAGAGCGATCGCTTTTACTACCTCCGTGATTTAGGTCAAACTTGCAAACAGGGACAAGTAAGAGCAAAATTGCGCGATCGTTCGATGAAAAGGTATATTATCGATCGCCAGTCAAAGTTTTAGCAATCCGATCGCGATCGGTTGCTTCCCAACACTGCACGAACAGAAATTTTTCGTAAAAGAAGGGAATCAGGGAGCACTTTGGCTGATTATTTCGACGTTGTTCACCAGAGATTTTATTGAATGGAAACTACGGTTAAAAAGTCGGATTTTATCTTAGCCCCCTACATGAAGAGTAACGACTTACGGGCGACTTATCAAATTTTCAATACACTTGTTCCATATATTTTTTTATGGTTTCTAGCCGTTAAAGCTGCGTCTGTTTCCTTTTGGTTGCTTGGGCCGATCGTTGTTTTGATGGCGCTGTTTTCCGGGCGCTGTTTTTCTTTAATGCACGATTGCGGACACTATTCTCTTTTTACTTCAAAAAAAGTCAATCGAGCGATCGGTTTTATGCTCGGTGCAATCAACGCCATCCCCCAATACCCCTGGTCAAGAGGGCACGCCTATCACCACAAAACAAACGGTGATTGGGAACGGTATCGCGGTCCTTCTGCATTGATCGAGACTGAAGAATTTGCCAAACTCAGTCCATCTGCTCAACTGCGGTATGAACTGCTGAGGCATCCATTGATGATTTTTCCCGGTGGTTTTTTCTACCTTGCCATTAAGCCAAGACTGGCACTGATTCTTGGAACTTATGGTTTTATCGTTCATCTTTTGACTTGCTTGAAACAAGATCCGGGCATCGGTTTAGCAAAAATCATCTCTTCCTACAAATCTAAAAATTGGTACACTGCGGGTGAATTTTGGGATCTGCTTTTCAACAACATTTGTGTAGTTGGAGGGGTGATTTTTTTCGGTCATTTACTAGGATTTGGTTTTTTCCTAAGCGTTTATTCAATCACGCTAACTCTTTCGGCGGCGATGTTAATCAGTGTGTTCTTTGTGCAGCACAATTTTGATGGTTCTTACGCCCACAAAACGGAAGGCTGGGACTATTTGCTAGGAGCAATTAAGGGCAGCAGTTACCTGGAGTTACCAACAGTTTTTAAATGGTTTACCGCAGACATTGGCTATCACAATATTCATCATCTTTCCGAAAGAATTCCTAATTACAACCTGGAAGCTTGCCATAATCAGAATCGTCACCTGTTAGCTAATTCAAAAGTTCTGCAAATGTCCGATATTCCTGATTGTTTTAAATTTATTCTGTGGGATTCTGCCGCGAATCGTCTGGTATCGATCGCATCATTTCGTCAATCTACCCAATCGATCGTAGATACAGCAGATCTCAGAAACCCGGTTTCTTGAAGAAACCGGGTTTCTTTGTACCTCTTTTTTTACCATTTACTAATCAAATCAAACTACCAAAAATCATGGAGAAAATCGCCAGATATCGCGGCAGTCTACTCGGTTTAGCAGTTGGCGATGCCGTCGGAACAACCCTGGAATTTAAACCCCCTGGAACCTTTACACCAATTACAGATATGGTGGGAGGTGGCCCTTTTCAACTAATACCTGGACAGTGGACAGATGACACTTCAATGGCGCTTTGTTTAGCCGAAAGTTTAATCGAAAAAAAAGGATTCGATCCGGTTCATCAACTGCAAAAATATGTGCAATGGTATCGCCAAGGACACCTCAGCAGCACCGGAAGATGTTTCGATATTGGTGCCACTGTTCAACAAGCACTTTGGCGGTTTGAAGACACAGGCGAACCTTTTTGTGGTTCGATAGATCCATTAAGTGCTGGTAATGGTTCGATTATGAGATTAGCACCTGTACCGCTGTTTTATGGTGCTGATTTTGCAGATGCGATCGCCAAATCCAAAGACAGTTCTCGCACCACTCACGGCGCTGATACAACTGTTGATGCTTGCCGATATTTAGCCGCTTTAATTGTTGGTGCAATTAACGGAATTAGTAAAGAAAAGTTACTCGAAACTCGCTATTCTCCGATTCAAAACTATTGGAAAAACCACCGATTAGTAGAAGAAATTGACGAAATTGCTACAGGTTCTTTTAAACATCGTCAACCCCCAGAAATCAAAGGAACAGGTTACGTAGTCAAGTCTTTAGAAGCAGCATTATGGGCATTTTACCATAGTAATTCCTTTGCCGAAGGTTGTTTGTTAGCCGTCAATTTAGGCGATGATGCTGATACAACTGGCGCAGTTTATGGGCAATTAGCTGGGGCGTTTTATGGAGAAGAGGGAATTCCGAAAAGTTGGCGAGAAAAGCTAGCTAAACATGATTTAATTGTTTCAATGGCAGAACAAATTTTTGCTTTAAGTTGGGATTAAGTAGTTGGTTAAAAATTATCTTATTACTTATTATTGAGATCTTGTAACTAGCAAATTGCGTTATTATATAAATAACTATGCTTTTAATTTAAATTTCCTCAATAAATCTGGAGTTACTAAACCTTGAGGGAAAAAGATAGTTCCTAAAACAATTAAAACACCAAAAATAATTAACCGACCATCTCTTAATAATTGTGCCAACCAAACAGGTAAACCTGGAATATCTGCAACTCCCCGTAAAATTTCTGGTAAAGCAGTAAATACCATACCTCCCAACACTGGGCCAACAAAAGTTCTACTCCCACCAATTAACACTGAGGTTAGATAAATAATACTGGCATCAAAAGTCCCTTGTCTGGCATTCCAAGTATTTAAAAAATGAGCACTTACAGCACCAGCAACTCCAGCTAAAATTGCTCCTAAAGTAAAAGCTAGAACCTTGTAAGTAGTGGGATTGATTCCCATTGCACCAGCAGCTAATTCATCTTCTCGAATGGCGACAAATGCCCGACCAACTCTGATAATTTCTAACCGATATAATAAAAATATACTAATTAAAAGTAAAGGCAAAACCACCCATAAATATTCAATGGGAGAAGCAAAAGGTTGGGGAATTCCAAAAATTCCCACTGCGCCACCTGTAATTTCTAAATTTAGGGATAAAACTCGTAGTATTTCGACAAAAGCAATTGTGGCTAACGCCAAATAAATTCCCCGAAGTCGCAATGCTGGAATTCCTACTAAAATTCCTAATATGCCAGAAACGATCGCAGCAACTAGCATCTCCAATAATAACAAAGGAATCGGAAATAACCCTTCCCTACTAGGAAAAAGTTGAATTAGCCTTTCTAATAACCACCCCAATAAGCCTTCACTGTTAGGAAAAACTTGCGTCGATAAAATAGCGGCGATATAGCCACCCAAAGCATAAAAACCGGGACTAGCTAACGATAATTGTCCAGTCATTAATGGTAAATAAAGCGATAGTCCTAGTAATGCACCTAGTATCATGGAAATGACTAAAGGGCCATAAGTATTAAAGAAATCAGCCATGATTAATTAAACCTTTTGAATTAAACGTCGCCCTAATAAACCTTGGGGTCTAACTAATAGCATAATAAATAATATGCCAAAAGCTACGGCATCTTTATAAGCGGAATATTGCCCCGGAACAAAAGCTTCTACTACCCCAATTAATAGACCTCCTAAAACTGCGCCGGGAATACTACCTAAACCGCCTAAAACAATCACAGCTAAACCTTTTAAACCAAAAGCAATACCAAAATAAGGCCCAGCAATACTGACACTAGAACCGACTAAAGTTCCAGCTACTCCGGCTAGGAAACTACTAATAAAAAATGTGAGAACGATAAAACCATCCGTGTTAATTCCTAACAAACTAGAAGTAGTTGGATCTTCCGCTACTGCTCGCATTGCTTTACCATATTTGGTATAATTAATAAAATAAGTAAGAATGGCTACAGCGATCACGGAAACTAGAAAAATTACTATTTGTACTGTGCGAATGGGAATTGGATTTGTTACTGAACCAAAGTTGATAGATGCAGGTAAATTACCAAAAGTATTTCCGGGGAAAGTGTAGTTTTCTGCACCTACTAAATACTGAATTAAGTTGACAATTACTAAGGCTACACCTAAGCTAGAAACTACGGTTAAAAGTGGGTCTGCACCTCTACGGCGTAAAGGGCGAAAAGCAATTCTTTCGATCGCAACTCCCACCAAACCTGCGATAATACTACCTAAAATTAATGCCACAGGAAAAGGCAATTTAATCGGTAATGCCGCATTAGCTAACAAACCATTAAAACCAAAAGCTTCTCCCATCAAAGCATAAGTTAAATATGCACCAAGAGTAAAAATTGCCCCATGAGCAAAATTAATGATGCCTAAGATAGAGAAAACCAGAGTATATCCCAAGGCAAAAATTGCATAAATGCTGCCAATGGATAAACCGTTGAGGAATTGTTGAATAAACAGAGTTAAGTTCATATTCTTGATTAATCATTGGTCATTTGTGATTGGTCTAGAATAATGACCAATCACAAATAACTATTTTTTCACAAAGGCAAATTTACCATTATTACCATCAGCATCAACTTGTAATTGTGCGACGTAAAAATCCTTTTGAATTACTTCACCAATTGGGGTAAAAGCAATTTCACCCAAGGGAGTGTCGTACTTGCCAGTGAGTAATTCTTTGTTTAACTCGGAACGCAATTTTTCCAAAGGCATTTTGGCAATATCACTTTTTTGATCTACCGCTTTTAGGGCTTCTACAAACACTTGCACTGCTGCAAAAGCTTGGGCGCTAAATTGGGGTGGTTCTTTCTTGTATTGTTGCAGATAAGCGGCACGAAAAGCTTTATTAACCGCGTTAGAATGTTCGGGGCTATAAGCTTGGGCGACTAACACACCGTTGCAACTTGCTTTACAGACGGCGAAAATGTTAGAAGTATTGAAACCATTGCCGCCAATAATAATGCCTTTGTAACCCAATTCTCGCAACTGGCGCACTAAATTTCCGCCATCGGCAGCTAAGCCCGAAATAATGATTAAATCTGGTTTTTTGTTAATGGCGTTAGTTGCTTGGGCTTGAAAGTCGGTGTCAGTTGTTTGAAACTTTTGGACGGTGACAATATTTAAACCTTTATCTTTTACGGTTTTTTGAAAAATTTCGGTTTCTGACTTGCTGAAAGCATCATTTTGGGCGTAAAAAACAGCTACGTTTTTAATCTTTGGATTTAACCTTAAAGCTGTGTTAATTGAGTTAGGGGCAACAATAGAAACGGGGGCGGAAACACGGGCAACATAATCACCAATTTCAGGAATACCTTTTGCAGTATTAGAAGCAGCAATTACCGGAACTTTTGCCCGTTCAGCAATGGGGTTAGCACTAAAGGCTTGCTGGGATAAAGTTGGGCCAACTATTCCGACAACTTTATTTTGATTAATCAGAATTTGAAAAGCATTAATTGTTCCTGCTTCATCTCCGCCAGTATCCTGTAAAACTAATTTAATCGGAGTACCATCAACGCCGCCTTTGTCATTAAAATATTTCTCGGCAAGTTTGGCACCTTGAATGCCTTCTTGTCCTAAAAGGGCAACGTTACTTGTTTGGGCTAAGGCAACACCAATGGGAATGTCTTGAGAAATTGAATTTGTTTGTGAGTTTGAGTTAGTTTGAGTACAGGCTGACAGGAATAAAGCCAAGCCAGCAAACAAGGCAGTAGTTTTTCTCATAGTTGGCAAGTATCTCTGGGTGGATATATTTTATATGATTTCAGGTTTCAAATTATATAATCAGGAAAAGCAAAAATAGCTAAAAATTTTTCATCAGTAAACGTCAAGTATATTGATAATTACTTAGCGATGAATAAATGCGTTGTGCTAATATGGCGATCGCGAATAGTTTGTCAAATCTTCAATTTCACTCGATTTCTACTCTCTGCGTCCTCTGTGGTTCCAAAAAACTGTAAATGCCAGGGGAAATTTTTTCATCTTGATTTCATTTCTATATGAAAAGCTTAAAATTCAGTTGCTACCTTGTCGTCAAGGACTTTGCTGATGATGCGCCGAGCTAACCTTTCTCAAGTTTGTGTACCGCTTTTGAGTCTGCTGATACTAACTGCTCCTACAGTGGTTTTAGCTCATGCTGGACATGATGGGCATGAGTTTGAGGTCAATGAAGCTGTGCAATCTTCTGATGCGATTCAAGTTGATGCAGAAACCGCAAAACGGCTGGCGATTAAAATAGAACCTGTGAAACGGCAACTGTTAGCAGTTAGCATTAAAACCACTGGGCAAATTGAAACTTTGCCTAGTAAAAAAGTTGAGGTAACTACACCGATTTCTGGGGCGAAAGTTGTTGAGTTGTTGGTTGAGCCTGGTGCTTTTGTAAAGGCGGGTCAACCTGTTGCGGTTTTAGCTGCGCCTGATTTGGTGGAACTGCGGGTTAACTCTCAGGAAAAAAGGGCTGAGGCGGAAGGAGATTTGCAAAAAGCTTTAGCAGATTTGAAGCTGGCGCAAGAAAATTTAGCACAACAACGTCAAATTGCTGCGGCTGAAATTGCACAAGCTAGTACTGAAGTGAGGATAGCGAAGGAAAAGTTTCAGCGGGATAAGGATTTGGCGAGTGCGGGGGCGATTCCGCGACGGACAATGCTGGAGTCGGAGGCGCATTTGCGTGAAGGTGAGGCGCAGCTGGTGAAAGCTATGAGTCGTCGGGAGGTTTTGGCTGCGGAGGCGGAACTGAAACGGGCACAAACTGCGGTTGAGGTGGCTAAGTCGCGCTTGGGGTTGAGTGAAACTGCTTATCAAACAAGGTTGCAACAACTGGGAACTCGCCCTAATGAGAAGGGTTTGGTGGTGGTGACGGCGCGGATTTCTGGTGTGGTGGTTGATAGGGAGGCTACGCTGGGTCAGGCTTTTGAGGATGCGGGTGGTAAACTGATGACGATCGCAGATGATAGCAAAGTTTTTGCCACTGCAAATATTTATGAAAAGGATTTAGATAAAGTTAAGTTAGGTCAACGTGCAATGGCAAGATTCGCCAGTTTACCTAATCGCACATTTAACGGCAGAATAACAGTTATTGGCTCGGTAGTAGGAGGCGAAACGCGAGTTTTGCCAGTGAAAGTTGAGTTGGAAAATGCTAGCAAAGAGTTAAAACCGGGAATGTTTGCTGAGTTAGAAGTTTTCACCGATCAAACAGCTAATCCTATTTTAGCGATTCCTAGTTCGGCGGTGGTTGATGCGAATAATAAAAAATTGGTTTATGTGCAGAATGGTAATGCTTTTCAAGGTGTAGAAGTTACTTTGGGTGAAACTTCTGGGGATTTGGTAGAGGTGAAAAATGGTTTATTTGAAGGCGATTTGTTAGTTACTCAACGTGCGCCACAACTTTATGCTCAGTCTTTGCGCGGTGGTAACGCAAAAGCTAAAAGTGAAAAGGAAGAAGTTAAAAGTAAAGCGGAAGATTCGGAAAGCAAGAATTTAGAATTGAATATCAAAAATGTTGCGCCTTTTTGGTGGATGATTCCGGGGGGTGGTGCGATCGCATTTGCTGCTTTTTGGCTAGGTCGAAGAACTAAACCTCAGATAACTTCGCCATCTCATACAATAGTTTATAGTAGCAATAATGAAAAAGGTGAATTGTCTGTTTTGGGGAAGGGGGAGAGCGATCGCACAGTATGATAGATGAATTGGGGGTAATCAGATGTCTTATAGTCAGTTTACCTTAGAGACAGTCGAACAAGCTTTTGGATTGAATATTATCGAAAAGCTCGATCTGTTTAGCAATATTCCAGAAGCACCTATTAGCGATTTCTTAAAGCAATCTCTTGAATATAACACGCCTTTAGCATTAGAGATTGCCACAGAAAAAGCCAGATCGGAAATGATTATCACACCTATTTTAATTGAACTTAGACAACAATTTAATTCTAAAATTAGTTTGTTTCGGGAAGAGAGTTTAATATTGATATTCAACAGGGATTAATCGGTTATTGTGATTTTATTATTAGTAAATCCCCATCGCAATTGCTAATTAAATCGCCTGTAGCTGTGATTGTCGAAGCCAAAAATGATAATATTCAATCAGGTTTGGGTCAGTGTATTGCAGAGATGGTAGCAGCACAAATATTTAATCAGCGTCAGAATGAAAAGAATGAAAGCATTTATGGTTCTGTAACCACTGGAACTAACTGGAAATTTATGAGATTAGTTGATAAAGTAGTTGAAATCGAGCCGAATGAATATTTTTTGAGTAATATAGGTAAAATTATGGGAATACTAAGAAGTTTTATGGAGTGAGAATACTAATTGCAAAGCCACAAATATTTGTAGAATTTGTTTATTTTTTCCCCTGAATTAAGAGAAAGATTACGATCGCCAAATCTAAGGCAATAGTTTATAGTAGTAATAATAAGAAAGGTAAATTGGGTGTTTTGGTTAAGGGGGAGAGCGATCGCACAGTATGATAGAGAAGATAGGAGCGAACACCAAATACTAGAGAGGTTAATAAATGATGCAAACTGAAACTAAAGTATCTCTCTACGAACAAGATTTTGCTTTATGGATCGAGGATGTGGCAGCAAAATTAAAAACACGAGATTTTGATAATCTTGATGTTGATAATCTGCTGGAGGAAATCGAAGCTTTGGGAAAATCGCAGAAGCGGGAACTTAAAAGCCGTTTACAAACTTTGCTGGCTCATATTTTGAAACGGATATATGTTGATAGTCCATTAGATTATAACGGTTGGGAGCGAACAATTCGAGAACAACGCAAAGAATTAAGGCTTTTGTTTGAACAATCTCCTAGTTTAAGAAACTACTATATAGAAGTTTTTTCTGGAGTTTGGGAAGCAGCATTATTGGAAGTTAAACAGGAATACAAGAAAACTCAGTTCCCCGATCAATGGCAATTTAGTAGCGATGCTGATGTGGTTTTAATTGAAGAATTTTGGGAAGAAGTACGATCAAATAAAATCCCCTTAAATTAATAGGAGAAATTATGATTGCGAATCCTCAAAAGTATAAAAAAATGACGGCTGAAGAATACCTAAAATGGGAATCTCAGCAGGAACTTCGACATGAATATGTTGATGGGGAAATTTTAGCTATGACAGGGGGTACTATTCCTCATAACGAAATTGCTCTCAATTTTTATACAGCATTAAGACCTCATTTGCGTCAGAGAGGATGCCGAGCTAACGTATCGGATGTGAAAGTTCAGGCAAATCAAAATAGTCGTTATTTCTATCCTGATTTAGTTGTCACTTGCGATCCAGAAGATTTGAAATCCCGTGAGTTTGTGCAACATCCTAAAATTATTGTTGAGGTGCTTTCTCCTGGTACAGCAAATTACGATCGCGGTGATAAATTCAAGTATTATCGGCAGATGCCAAGTTTGCAAGAATATGTTTTAGTAGATTCTGAATCTATTTCCGTTGAAGTTTATCATCGCGGAGAAGGTAAAATGTGGCTTTATTATGCTTTTACGAATGGGGATACGATCGCATTAGAAAGTATTGAGTTTGAGTGTGCGATCGAACTTTTGTATGAAGGGATTATATTTGATAATCAATAAAATTTTGACATTTAATTACTTAGGAAAAAGATTATGAACAAAATAATTCCTAAAACTGATACTCTTTACGATCGAGATTTTGTGGCGTGGTGTGAAGATACTACGGCTAAACTTAGAAAACGAGAATTTGATAATCTAGATGTTGAGAATTTAATTGAGGAGATCGAAAGTTTGGGAAAAAGCGATCGACGAGAATTAAAAAATCGCTTAACTGTACTATTGGCTCATATTCTCAAACGAATGTATGTCAATAGTCCTGAAAATTTTAATGGTTGGGAATTAACAATTCTCGAACAACGGCGACAAATTAAAAATTTATTGCAAGATTCTCCTAGCTTCAAACCCTATTTAGCACAAATATTTTCTGAAGTATATCAAGATGCTCTGGAGGAAGTTGAACTAGAGTATAAGAAAACTGAGTTTCCTGATAGTTGGATATTTGATATTGAAACTGATGTACTTTTATCTAAAAAATACTGGGAGGAGCAATAAAGCTGAATTAGTAGTTTTGGTTAGGGGTGAGAGCGATCGATCTTTATAATCCTGAAACTTATCCTGAGACTCGATGATGTTTATCTAACCAAGCTTTAATCGCAGAATTTAAGATAGTTTTTTCACTGTCTTTAATGCCTGCGGGGTCGAAGCGATCGCGATAATAAAGCTCGATAATTGGTATCATATCATCAACTAAATCCCTTCCGAGTGAATCTTCTTTCAGTCGATTAATCCAGTTCTTTAAAGACTCAGAAGGATGGCGGTTTAATCCTAACTCATTTAAAGCTTTTTCAATTAAATAAAATTGCGAATTCTGTTTAACTATTTGAGGTTTAACAACAGGTTTTAGCGAGATTTGTTTTCTCGACAAACGTCGCACACCTTTTTTTTGTCCAACTCTCCACATCAACATAAATACCAAAGGAAAGATTAACCACCAAAAATAATTTAATTCGTTGCTACTTCTCAAAACTTGGGAAATTTTAAAGCTCAATAACGACCATAAATCAGTTATTAATGATAACTTAGAAGCTGTTGCATCCTCAATATTTGTCCAATCAGCAGGCGTGGTATCTAATACTTGCCATTTGCCATTTAAATATACCATTGTCCAAGCATGAGCATGACGACTTCGCACAATATATTGATTTTCTAAATTACTAAACTCATGCACTGAATATCCCACAGCATAACGCGCTGGTATACCTGCTGCACGTAATAAAAGTGTAGTTGCAGTTGCAAAATATTCACAATGTCCAACACGATTTTTTAGTAAAAATGTTGATATAGGTGTTGTATAGTTATTTTTACCCGTTAATTGGAGAGAATAAGTAAAGTTTTTCAGGAAAAATCTATCTACGTTGTTGACTATTTTTTGGGAAGATTTTCCCGTAATATTCAGTTGGTTAATAATTTGATTAAGTGCTGGTTTTTCTTGATTTGGTATTTCTAGATCTTCGGCTGTTGGTGGGTTATCTAAAGAAAGTTGATTGTTAAAATAAGCTTGGTAATTAATATCATTAATTTTTCCGGCTACTTTGACCGCACCAAACTTGTTTTTCTCCATTCGATTAACGGCTAATTCATCAATTTTAAATGTTCCATCTGGTAGGGTTAATAAACCTTGACCACCTTTAAGGTTAGTATAAATAGTTATTTTATAACTTTCAGATGGTTGATTTCCCAGATTCCAAGTTGTGCCGTTTTTGTCTGGTTGTACAACAGTAAAGTTAGGTTTTGCAGCTACCCAAATTGAGGATTTGTACTTATTATAAGTTGCTTCTCTTAATAGTTGAGGGCGAGTTTGTTGAGTTTTCGGGTTGACTCTTAAAACGATTTCGTTCGATCGCTTTAATACCCCAATATCTCCAATATTTGTTTGCTTCTTAGATGAATTTGTCGCTTGTTCAATTCCATCACTGAACCATATAACTACATGATTTTCTAAACTTAAATGAAGTTGATGTAAGCCAATTTGTCCGATAAATCCTACAGTTCCAGCAGTTAGCAACAAACAAAGCCAAATTAAGGGAGAAAATCTTTTAGAACGCAGTGAGTACAGCGCGATCGCTATTAACACAAACATCCCAATATAAAAAGATATATTCGCACTATTGGCGTTACTAGCTGATAAAATACAAGCAGCAAGATAGGGATAAGTAATATTAATAGTAAACTGCTTATTGTTCTCTGATTTTTTACCATTAAATAACAGAAAAAGTGAGGTTGCATGAATATGTTCATCCACTGAGTAACTTTGCACTGTTAAAAGTGGGAACAAGACAACCGGAAGCCACTGTAAAAGCGTATAAACAAAGTAAAAAGTAGGGTTTTGAATTAGCAGATAAATAAATAGAATAATTAGAATAATTAGACATAAATTAGCTACGCGACGGACATCAGCAGCGGAGAAATCCCAGCGCCAAGAAATCAGTCGAGAACCTTCAATAATTACAGCCATTGGAATGGCAAAAAACCATAGTCCTGTTTGCCATCCCCAAAATATTAAAGCTGCACCTATCAGCAGTGGTGGAGTTTTCATATTTTCATTAATTCCTGTTGAATTTTACCTAACTCTAGTAAATGAAAAGTTGCTAGTTGATCGGTCAGAGATTTTACATCTAAGTTTTCTAAATGAGTTGATTTTTCTTGAATAATTAATACTAAGGTATGAATACCCATTCCTTTGAGATAATTAACTAATTTTTGGCGTGATTCATCCCAAGTTAGGAAGATACAAATACAGCCACTTAGTAAAGAAATTCTCTCCATAACTACAGGGATAATTGAATCAAAAGTTTTATCTTGACAAGCTACCACAGATGCGAGAATTTCTAGCATTTTATCAGTATGGCTTAAACTTCTACCAAAGGTAAAACAATAGGCTTCATGACCGACAAACATTAAATCTAATAATGATTCTTGGGTTTGTACTTCATAGGCTAGGGAAGCTGCGATCGCAATTCCTTCTTCTAAAATTTCGCTATACTTAACATTGAGAAAAGTATCTAAAATTAAAGCGTGTCGGACAAAGAATTCATCCTGTTCTTCTTTCACAATTGGTTTACCAACTTTTGCCCAACTTTTCCAGTGAATTTTTCGCATTGGATCTCCCGGACGATACTCTCGTAAAGACCGAAATTCCTCTGCATCTCCTACAGATGAAGCTAAGGCTACGCCGCCAGATTGATATCTCCTTAAACCGGGAAGTTTAATCGGGGGAAGGTTGTATAATTTGGGTAAAACTAACAAAGATTGAGGTAAATAATTGGTGACGCAAGCATTGAATAACCCAAAGGGATCGGGTCGAATAACTGTTAAATCAGCGAAGCGAATTACACCTCGGTAATCAGGTGTTATTTCATAAACAACGTCGGTTTTACTGTTAGGTGGAAGCGGGGGTAAATCTATTGCTTTTGCTGTGGCTACTCGTTTTCTGGAAATTAACCAAAGCCAGCGATAATAGTATCTATCAAACGAATTGCGCTTTTCTTCTTTTGGTTCTGGGGTTTCGCTAAATTCTTTAAAAGTGGGACGAGGATCGGCAAAACTTTCTAATAGTTTTAGGTTATGTTGAATTTTATTAGTTTTATTGTGAATCACAAGGCGATATTTTAGTTTTACGCCAACAGTTGCAAAGCGAGGTAGTATCCGCACTGCACTAAAACGGAAAGCAAAAAACCGACTAAAAACTATTGATGTGATGAGGATTGATAACAGAAAAGTAAATATTTGATAGGTCAGGTTTTGCGTGGTATCTAAGCCAAGAGTGGCAGAGATAATTAAACATAATAATATTATCAATCCTCCAGTTGTTAATCGTCGTCGGCGGGATTGTTCAAGCGCATAACTGAAACGGAAAAATCGATAGATAAAACGGTTCATTTTTTAGGTGGGAACGGGTAGAGATTTGAGGATTTCTTCAACAACTCCAGTCGCGGTTCTTCCAGAAAAACGCGCTTGGGGTTCCATAACTAATCTATGTGCTATTACTGCTACTGCTAATTCTTGAATATGTTCGGGTGTGACAAATTCATAGCCGTCGAATAATGCTAATGCTTGCGCTATTTTCATTAAGGCTAGGGAAGCTCTCGGACTTGCTCCTAATTGTACACCTTCTGCCGATCGCGTTGCGTTAACAATATCTACTAAATATCTTTTCAATTCTTCGCTAATTCTAACTTGTTTAATTTGCTGTTTTAAGCTGATTAAATCTTGTAAATCAACACAAGGTTGTAGAGTATCGATCGGATGTTGTTGAATTTGATCGGAAAGCAAGTTAACTTCATCTTCCGGCGAAATATAACCTAAACTAAATTGCAGTGCAAATCTATCCATTTGCGCTTCGGGTAATGGATAAGTACCGCGAGATTCCACTGGGTTTTGTGTAGCAATGACAAAAAATGGCTCTTTCAGTTTTCGCACGTTTCCATCAATACTAACTTGAAATTCTGCCATTGCTTCTAATAATGCTGATTGCGTTCTGGGTGAGGCGCGATTAATTTCGTCAGCTAAAACAATGTGAGCAAAAATTGGCCCTTCGTGGAAATGAAAAGTGCGATCGCTAGGTTCTAAAATCGAAATCCCTAAAATATCTGAAGGTAAAAGATCCGGTGTAAATTGAATACGTTTAAAACTTACATCAATAGAAAATGCTAAGGCTTTGGCTAAAGTGGTTTTACCTGTTCCGGGATAATCTTCTAGTAACACATGACCGCCACTAGCAAAAGCTGATAATAGCTTTCTGATTGCTATTGATTGCCCTTTCATTACTTTTTGAATATTGTTACTAATTATTTGGTAAATTTCTTGACCGGACAATCTATTAATTGATAAGTTTACATTATCCATTTTGTAAAATTGAAAAATTAGGCTTTAGTTGCCAAGAGAAAGTTAGATAATATTAATTATAAATTGGTTTCAATTGTTCCCAAGGTTGCTGTTGTAAAACTTTAAAAACTGTCGATCGCGTTTCTCTTGGCTTAAACTCAGGTCTTGCACCAGTCACAAAATCCGCCTGCGAATCAATTTCCGGGCGGACTCGGATCTCAGGTGCAAGATCTCAGTTAAATTTCACTCTGATTTCATTTCTCAATGTCATTCTAAATTGAACAGAGTGCAATTCTGTTCAGTTCCCAGAGCTTGAAAAATATGCTCAATGCTATCCTTAAATGGTCGATCGCACGTCGCTGGATCGTCGTCCTGGGCGCGATTTTGGTGACATTTTTAGGTGCGTACAATCTCACCCAAATGCCGCTGGATGTGTTTCCTGACTTTGCGCCACCGCAAGTTGAGATTCAAACGGAAGCGCCGGGACTTGCGCCGGAAGAAGTGGAAACTTTGATTACTTTGCCGATCGAAAGTGCTGTGAACGGTACCCCCGGAGTGGAAACGGTGCGATCGTCTTCTGCGGTGAGCATTTCGGTGGTCAAGGTAATCTTTAAATGGGGGACTGATGTTTATCAAGCGCGTCAACTGGTAGCGGAGAGATTGCAGCAAGTTCAAGCAAAATTGCCGGAAGGTGTGGAAAATCCCCAAATTTCCCCGATTTCTTCCGCTATTGCTACAGTTATTCAGTATGCTTTTACTGCGGAAACTACGCCGTTGATGGAAGTTCGCCGCTTAGTCGATCGCGATATCAGCAACAGACTGTTAGCTGTACCGGGTGTTTCTCAGGTGATTGCTTACGGTGGGGATGTGCGCCAGTATCAGGTTTTAGCCGATCCTGCTAAACTGAGAGCTTTCAATGTTTCTTTGGCAGAAGTTACGGAAGCAGTAAAAGGCGCAAATGTCAATGCTGCGGGTGGTTTTTTAATTAATCCCGATCGAGAATTGATTATTCGGGGATTGGGGAGAGTTGAGTCGATCGAACAACTGGCAAAATCAGCGGTGACGGCGCGAAATGGTACGCCTGTTTTGTTGCAAGATGTGGCAGAAGTGAGGATTGGCGCAACTTTGCAGCGTGGTGATGGCAGTTTGGATGGGGAAAGAGCGATCGTACTTTTGGTGAACAAGCAACCACAATATGATACTCCGGCTGTGACGAAAGCGATCGCCAAAGCAATGGAAGAGGTAAAGGCGGGATTACCAAAAGATGTGAAAGTTACCGAAACATTTCGCCAACAAAACTTTATTGATTCTGCGATCGAAAATGTTACCAGTTCTTTAAGAGATGGCATCATTATTGTTTCGATTATCCTATTAATGTTTTTGATGAACTGGCGCACAGCTATTATTACTCTTAGTGCAATTCCTTTGTCAGTTTTGATTGGAATGATGATTTTAGGATGGTTTGGTTTGGGTATTAATACAATGACATTGGGAGGATTAGCAGTGGCGATCGGATCTGTGGTGGATGATTCGATCGTAGATATGGAAAACTGTTATCGAGGATTGCGAAAAAACCAAGCTTCAAGTAATCCAGTACATCCTTTTCAAGTTGTTTATGACACATCTGTAGAAGTGCGAGTCAGCGTGATTTTCTCTACAGTAATTATTGGGGTTGTTTTCGCGCCGATTTTCTTTCTTACAGGTGTGGAAGGTCGGATTTTTACACCAATGGGAGTTGCTTATTTAGTTTCAATTTTCGCCTCTACTTTTGTGGCGATGACGCTTTCTCCTGCATTGTGCGCGATTTTGTTGGCGAATCAGCGATTGCGATCGGAAGATACTTGGGTAACAAAACTTTCCGAAACACTTTATCGACCAATACTTAATTTTTCGATGCGTTTTCCCAGCATTATTTTACTAATTGCAGGTGCATCTTTAGTGGCATCTTTGGTGATTTTACCAAGTTTAGGAAGGGTATTTTTACCAGAGTTTCAGGAATCTTCTTTGGTGAATACGATACTTTTATATCCGGGAAGTTCTTTACAAGCAACTAATCAAGCGGGATTAGCAATGCAAGATGCACTTAAAGGAGATAAACGTTTTGCATCTGTGCAGTTACGTGCGGGAAGAGCTCCGGGAGATGCAGATGCGGGGGGAGTAAATCTCGGACATTTGGATGTAGAACTGAGTAAGGAGGGATTGAAAGATCGAGAAAAAAGTATTGAAAAGATCCGCGAAGAGTTTGCTAAGTTACCGGGAGTTGCAACTGGCGTAGGTGGATTTATTTCACACAGAATGGATGAGGTTTTATCGGGAGTGCGAAGTGCGATCGCCATTAAAATTTTTGGTGCAAATCTGGAAGAACTGCGGCGCATTGGTACAGAAGTTGAATCAGCAATCAGCGATGTTTCGGGATTAGTAGATTTGCAACTTGAACCACAAGTTCCGATTAGACAATTACAAATTCAGTTTAACCGAGAAGCAGCGGCTCGTTACGGTTTAACTGTGGGAAATCTCACGGAAATGGTAGAAACTGCACTTAACGGAAAAGTCGTTTCTCAAGTTCTGAAAGATCAACAACTTTTTGATTTAATGGTGTGGTTAAAAGAAGATGCGCGAAGTAACTTAGATACTATTAGCGATCTATTAGTAGACACTCCCACAAATCAAAAAATCCCCTTAGCTCAAGTTGCTACTATTGATTATGGCACAGGCCCAAACACAATTAATCGCGAAAATGTTTCCCGTTTAATTGTGGTTTCTGCTAATGTTACAGGTCGAGATTTGGGATCTGTGGTAGAAGAAATTCAAAATAAAGTAAGTCAATCAGTGCAGTTACCAACTGGTTACTTTATTCAGTATGGCGGACAGTTTGAATCCGAGCAACGAGCGACACAAAACTTGTTAGTGTTTGGGGGAGTGGCGATCGCCATCATTGCAGTTTTAATGTACTTTGCCGTTAAATCTATTCCGGCAATGTTAATGATTATGATTAACTTACCATTAGCATTAGTTGGTGGGATTTTCTCGATCGCTTTAGGAGGCGGAATCATCTCCGTTGCTTCCCTAGTCGGATTTATTACTTTATTCGGAGTTGCTACCCGCAATGGTTTGTTATTGGTAGATAATTACAACAATAAAATCGCGCAGGGAATGCCTTTAAAAAATGTGATTTTTGAAGGTTCAATGGAAAGATTAGTAGCGATTTTAATGACCGCTTTAACTTCAGCTTTGGGAATGATACCTTTAGTTATTGGTAGCGGTGCAGGTAAGGAAATTTTGCAACCTTTAGCGATCGTAGTGTTAGGAGGATTGTTTACTTCAACAGCATTAACTTTATTAGTTCTCCCAGCACTTTATTCTCAGTTCGGTAAATTATTAATCCCGAAACAAACTCAATTAGAGGATAAAGCTATTGTCACCGATGGAGTTAAAGCTTTATAAAAAAGCTCTCTCTTCCTCTTTCCTTCGCGTCCTTCGTGTCTTCGTGGTTCCATAAAAAGATTTTTTTGAACCACGAAGACACGAAGGAAACGAAGAAGGAAGAAGATGTTGAATCTGGCTGATCTGATTTAGAATTTGGGATTAAAAGATAGAGCAAGAATGTGCAAAAATCGCACGATTATGCCTGATATTGACATTAGCATTTGCCATAATGTCTCATATTGGTGTTGGGAAAAGTGAGTAATAATTATCAGGAATTTATCGGTTTTTAGATGTAGGTTTGCGATCGCTTTTACATCTACGAAGCTTTGATTAGCAATTTTTAGGAGTTGAATTATGAAACGAATTACCAAAGTTTTGGCGATTTTTTTGGCGACGATCGCTATTTTGGCGATCGGCAATACCATGCTTACTAATTTCTCTGTGCAAAAAGTACAAGCACAGGAAGCGATAGAGGAGAACGTAACATCAGATTCTAATATGGGAATATTGCGTACACTTCCCAGTAACGCAGTAGAAGCAAAAACCCCAATTGTTCAACCCAATAATCAAGTAACTAGACAAGCAAGAAATTCTGATTTAGCTTGTAACAATGCTAACTTTAATTCTTCTACTTTTGGTGGGTTTTTGTCTCCTCCGCCAAACTATAGGAGAAATGACAAAAGACCTAACAATTATTCGGCTTTTAAGCGAGATTGTTTAAATCCCGCTCCTAGTGGCGAATGTTGGGGAAAACCTCGTTCTAGATTGTATGCCAGATTCAATAATATTAGGGAATGGCGAGGTAAAATTTGCGGCAAGTCAGTACAGAATGCCTACAATAATCATGTTGTTTCTTACCGACAAACAAATAATCCATCTTGTCCTATTGGCGGACAAAAATACTGTCAAATTTATTATGGCCCAGTTATCGGTTTCCAACCCTAATGTCGGCAGGGGTCTCCCGTTATAACGGAGGTTAACGGGAGGGGAATGCCGATTTGATAGAAAAGTGAGCGTAGCGAAAACGATAACAAAGATTTATATCACGGCAGGAAAAAGGGTCTAATAGTTATAAGAGGCAACAAAATAACATCGCTCGGATTCACCAACGTATTCAACGCCAGAGAAAAGATTTTCATTATAAAACTGCTCATCAATTAGTGAGGAAAT
>NZ_JBHFNS010000078.1:0-94832 GCF_041929135.1 Floridaenema fluviatile BLCC-F154
CAAGTTTTCCTGGTGCTGTTGGCGCAATGGAACCACACCGATTCCATCCCGAACTCGGTGGTGAAACGTTGCTGCGGCGAAGATACTTGGCGGGTTGCTGCCTGGGACAATAGCAAGGTGCCAGGGTTTTATTTCAAAACAAAAATCCTCCTTTCATCCAGAAAGGGGGTTTTTTGTTTTAAGGCTATTTTTGGAGTATCGGGCTGAATTTAGCTATTTTAGGGCTTGCTGAAAAAGAGCGAAAAGGCGACAGCTTTTGAAAATCTCCGAGAGAAGTTATTAGCTTGCTTGTTTGATTAGAAAAACTTATCACCAAATAAACGGGAGAGCCGGATTTTTGACAAGAGCGATCGCACTCTCTCCACAAATGCGATCGCTCTTCAAAACAGGATTTGGCTTTTATGAAGTTACGAACCTTTTGCGTAATGATTCGGCACGTCGTTTGGCTATTTGATTGTTGGGTTCGATTTTCAAGACATCTTCATAAGCTTGTAATGCTGGGGCTGTTAATTTCTTTTTTTCGTAAGCATGACCTAGATTATTAATTGCTGTGACATACTGGGGATTGAGCTTCAATGCTTCTTTGTATTGCCTAATTGCTAAGTCGTATTGTTCTTGAGCGAAGTAGGAAAAACCTAAGCCGTTGTAAATTAAGGCTGTGTTTTCTGATTCTTCATTCTCTGCTTCTTTGAGTGCTTTTTGAAATACGGAAACAGATTGGGCAAAGAGTTTTTTATCTAGATAAATGCTCCCCAGTTCGTAATATTCTTGGGCTGTACCTTTTTCGTTTTTCAGCTTGTTTTGTAAGCGGGAAAGTGAGGTTTCTACTTTGCGAGTTTTGAAGATTTGGCGCAAAATAGCAAAGGCGGTTCCAGAGAGCAATACTAGTAATATTGAGAGATAAACAACTGGTAGGTAAGTTTGCATATTTTTAGTTAAATCAGGTTTCAATCTTTATTTGTTTACTTTATCCCAAGGTAGTCCCCAAGAGGTAGCTAGTTGAGGCAACCAACCTTGTTTTTTTCCGCGATCGATCGCTTCATTCACAACTCGCCGTAAGTCATCGTACTGAATTCCTTTGGGCATGACTACTGCTAGGGGTTCTGCGGACAGTAGGGTGGGCAAGAGACGGTATTCGGGGTATTTTTGTACCCAACCAGTGAGAACGCTAACGTCAGCGGCAAAGGCAACTGCACCGTTTGATTCTAATAACGATCGCCCTTCTTGATAAGAGTCCACACCAACTAACTGAGCTTTGGGTAAGATAAATCTGAGTTTGGCGATCGTACTTGAACCTTTGAGAATGGCAATTTTTTGTTGGGTTAAGTCGCCTAATCTCTGCACATTAGGTTCTTTGGTGACTAGGGCAATCCCATCCATGTAGTAGGGTATGCTAAACCTGACTACACGCTGGCGTGCAGCTGTTGCTGTGACTCTGGCGATCGTTAAATCAACTTGTCCTTCTAAGACTACTCTGAGACGATCGCGATTTGTCACTGGCACAAATTTAATTGCTTCCGAATTGCCTAATATTTCTTGTGCTAATCGCTTTGCCAGATCGATTTCTAATCCTTGCAAATTTCCTGCCGCATCCCGAAAACTTAGCGGTCTTAAGTTATCTTTGACAGCAACTATTAAATAGCCTCGTTGCTGAATTTCTTTAAGTTCTGCGGCATTAACCACGAAGGCAAATTGCCATAAATAAAATGAAAAAATTAAGCAGCGGATGAGCAGTGATGTAACTGATTTTGACTCTGTTTTTTTTCCAGAATTTCTCTCAGTTACATCTGCTAAATTATCCGTTGCCAACTTCATCATTTAGCTTTTTTTGCTACTTCTACAACTTTGCCGAAACTTTCTGGATCTAGGACGGCTAATTGAGCTAACATTTTCCGATTCAGTTCAATGTTGGCTTTTTTCATGCTGCCTAAAAGTTGACTGTAACTAATTCCGTGTTGATGAGCAGCAGCGTTGATCCGGGTAATCCAAAGGCGACGGAAATCACGTTTGCGTTTTTTGCGATCGCGATAGGAATTCCGCAACGCTTTCATTACTTGTTGATTAGCTGTGCGGAATAATTTCGAGTGAGAACCGCGAAAACCTTTTGCTAGTTTGAGAATTTTTTTGCGACGTTGGCGAGCAACGTTACCGCGCTTTACTCTGGTCATGGTTGGCTGTTAATTGTGATTTGTTCTTGATTTTTTGGCTGAAATGTGCTATTTGGTTGGCTGAATAGTTCATGGTCACGATCCATGAACCATGACCAACTTACTTACAAATAGGGCAGCATGAGACGCACGTTACCTTCGTCACGCTCGTCTACTATTGTCAGGCGGGATAAATCGCGCTTGCGCTTGGTACTCTTGTGCTGTAACAAGTGGTTTTTGAAAGCTCGACGACGGACAATCTTGCCACTTCCCGTTGTTCTGAAGCGTTTTGCCGCAGATCTGCGAGTTTTTACTTTTGGCATGGGTTGATAAAAGTTTTACTTAATCGACACAATCTACAATTTTACCACTGCTTTGGCTATTCCGCCAATAAGAAGGTGGGGGGTGGGGAGATGGGGAGGTGGGGGGAGATTTGGAGTAAGCTTTTACGCATTTAAAAGTCATATTGTAGGGTGCGTCAGATTTAGATATTTTCCTTTCTACATAGGCTTTACCGTCTGACGCACCCTACTCGTTAATAAGTGATTTAAATGCGTAACAGCTTATTATTTTTTCTATTTATATCATATTAGAAGAGAAAAGGGTTTTTATATTTAGTTTTCTATCTGTTTTCAATTGCTCAATCATTTGATGGTGAGACTTAAGTTTTGCAGAGCTTGTAAAAGGTTTTCGGCTTTGGTTGTCCAGCCTACTATACCGCCTTGGGAGTGAATCATTTCTATTGTTGCTTGTTTAAATTCGGGAAAGTAACTTTCTGTAGCATTTTCGATTAATAAACATTCAAATCCGCGATCGTTTGCTTCGCGCATAGTTGTTTGCACACAAACTTCTGTGGTGACTCCGGTAAAAATTAAATGAGTGATTTTCTGTTCGCTTAATTTATCCTGTAAATTTGTCTTGTAAAAAGCACCTTTTCCGGGTTTATTGATGATGATTTCTCCTGGTAATGGTGCTAATTCTGGAATAATAGCATTTCCAGGTTCACCTAATACTAAAATTCTGCCTAGTGGGCCGATATCTCCAATTTTTAATTTACAGTTTCCGCGGTTAATTTTTGTGGGTGGACAGTCGGAAAGGTCTGATTGATGACCTTCAATTGTATAAATAATTGGTAAGTGAAGTTGACGGAAGGTTTGTAATAATTTCTGTAAGACTGGTACGATCGATCGCAATCTGCTAACATCATTTCCTAAAGCGGCTCCAAAGCCTCCTGGCTCCAAAAAATCGCGCTGCATATCTATAATTATCAGCGCCACATTCGGCAAATTGAGCAATTCATAATTATAAGGTTGTGCAGGAATAGAAACCATAAAATATGGAAAATATACTTCTAGCTGTTAATGGTACATTAATGCGAGGTTTAGAACTAAATTCTCACCTTTTAGCTGTGGGAGCTACTTTTGTTAAAGAAGCTTTTACAGAGCCAAATTATCGACTTTGGTCAATTGACGATCGCTATCCTGCCATGATTCGAGTTAATAGTGGGGGAAGTGCGATCGCTCTGGAAGTTTGGGCAGTTCCTAGTACAGGAATTACCACGATTTTATTACAAGAACCTCCTGGTTTGTGCATTGGTAAAGTGCGTCTTAGCGACGGAGAAGAACTTTTAGGAGTTTTAGGAGAACCTGTAATTTGCGAAGGTCAGCGTGAAATTACTATTTGGGGAAGTTGGCGAACTTATATTGGCAATATTAATCAAGATAAAACGTAATTCTTTAGAAAAATGTATAATAAATAACAAATTCCCGATCTGGGCAATGGTTCAATCTATTTGCATACTCAATAGGGCAAAGTATTTACATTAGTCCGATCGCGGAAGTCAAAATCTAAAATCTAAAATCTAAAATCTAAAATAGCATGACCAACCAACGTCTTTTGTACTTAAATCGGCGGAAAGTTATCCGGGGAATTTTAGCAACTACCGCGTTTGGAGTGACATCAAAACTGTGGACTGGATGTACGCCAACAGCAGAACAAAATACTACAAATTCACCTAATAACACGGGTGCTACTTCTGCCAATAGTGGCAATAAACCAATCACGATCGGGTTTATTTATGTTGGCCCAAAAGATGATTTTGGGTACAACCAAGCGCACGCGGAAGGAAAAGAAGGAGTTGCTAAAGCAGCGGGGGTAAAAACTGTGGAAGAAGCGAATGTACCCGAAACCACAGCAGTTCAAGAATCGATGAGAAACATGATAAATCAGGATGGAGTAAGCGTCCTGTTTCCTACTTCTTTCGGTTACTTCGATCCGCATATTATTAAAGTTGCTCAAGAGTATCCTGAAGTGCAATTTTTCCACTGTGGTGGACTTTATCAAGAAGGCAAACATCCGAAAAATATTGGCAGCTACTTTGGTTATATTGATGAAGCTCAATATATAGCAGGTATTGTTGCTGCTCACACATCTAAAACTGGAAAATTAGGATTTGTTGCAGCAAAACCGATTCCTCAGTTACTCAGAAATGTTAATAGTTTTACTTTGGGTGCAAGGAGCATTAAACCAAATATTACTACACAAATTATTTTCACTGGCGATTGGTCTTTACCTGTAAAAGAAGCTGAAGCTACTAATAGTATGATTGACCAAGGTGTAGATGTAGTTACCTGCCATGTAGATAGTCCAAAAGTAATCATGCAAACGGCGGAAAAACGGGGAATTTTTTGTTGTGGATATCATGCTAATCAAGCTAAATTAGCACCTAAAGGTTATCTAACAGGTGCAGAATGGGATTGGACTAGTGTTTATAGTAAATATGCTCAAATGATTGGTGAAGGGAAAACTTTGATGAATGGAGGAATTCCTCATTTAGTACGCGGTGGATTAAAAGATGGTTTTTGTAAATTATCTGATTATGGCTCAGCGGTGAGTGAAGCAGCGAAAAAAGATGCGGAAGCAGCAAGAGCTAAGTTTATGGATGGCAGTATGGTAATCTACTCAGGAGAATTGAAAGATAACACGGGTAAAGTAATTTTGGCTTCTGGTAAACAATATCAGCAGCAGGATGTGGAATTAGAAAGAATGAATTGGTTAGTAGATGGTGTGATTGGTAGTATTACAACTTAAAAATTTTTACCAATTGGGTAGGAGGAAAGCGGGTGTTACTACAAAATTGGCAGGTAAAATTAGAAAAGATTTGTATTCCCTTAGCGGCACTAATTTTTTCTTTGTTAATCTTTGGCATATTTTGTGCGGCAGTGGGAGCAAATCCTTTTGAAGTTTATGGTTCAATTTATAAAGCAGCTTTTGGAAGTTGGTTTTCTTTTCAAAATACTCTAATTAGAGCCGCACCTTTGATGTTAAGTTCGCTTTGTACGGCTTTACCTGCTCAGTTAGGATTAATAGTTATTGGGAATGAAGGAGCAATTGTAATTGGGGGATTGGCAGCTGTAGCAATGGGATTAGCGATCGCAACTTTCCCACCTTTCGCCGTTCAATCAGCAATGGCGATCGCTAGTATAATTGCTGGTGGTTTATGGATTATGGCTGTCGGTGCTTTACGCTATTATCGGGGAGTTAATGAAACAATTAGCAGCTTGTTATTGAATTATATTGCGATCGCACTGCTCAATCAATTAGTCGGTGGGCCAATGCGCGATCCCACTAGTTTAAATAAACCTTCAACTTACCCGATTTTAGACGTTAATATGTTGGGAAATCTCCCCGGAACGCGCATTCATTACGGCTTAATTTACGGAATCATTGCTTGCTTAATTGCTTATTTTCTCATTCAAAAAACTACTTTTGGTTTTGCAGTTCGCACAGTTGGCGGAAACATTCGCGCCGCTAAAATTGCGGGATTACCTGTAGGAAAACTCACTTTAATTATCTGTTTTTTAGCAGGTTCTTGTGCAGGTTTAGCGGGAATGGCAGAAGTTGCTGCCGTGCATGGTCGGGCTAATGAATCGTTAAATTCAAATTACGGTTATAGTGGGATTTTAGTGGCATTTATCGCCAGACATAACCCGCTTGCAGCAGTTTTAGTTTCAATTTTACTCGGAGGAATTCTCGCCAGTGGCGGGATTTTGCAAAGGGCGCATGAATTACCAGATGCGACGGTTTTAGTATTTCAAGGAATTGTATTTTTAGTGATTTTATACAGCGAATCACTTTACGGACGCTTGCCATTTTTTAAACCAAGTTTACGCCAACAACCAAGCACAAATCTCACAACCCAAGCGTAATCAAAAATCAATTCAATCGCAAATTCAAAATCGAAAATCTAAAATCAGAACATGGCAACAGAAACTATTGGATGGTGGGGAGTTCCCCTCGCAATTATCGCCGGAACAATTCGTGGTAGCGCCCCGTTTCTTTTTGTAAGTTTGGGCGAATGTTTAACGGAAAAAAGCGGCAGAATTAACTTGGGTTTAGAAGGAACTTTGCTGTTAGGTGCAATGACTGCTTATGCCACATCTTACCTAACTGGATCGCCTTGGTTAGGGGTTTTAATGGCTGGTGTGGCGGGAATGTTTTTGGGTTTGATTCATGCTTTATTAGTGCAACAACCCAAAGTAAATGATATCGCAGTTGGGATTGCGATGATTATTTTTGGGAGTGGAATTGCCTTTTTCTTTGGTAAACCTTTCATTCAACCAGTAGCGCCGCGATTACCTGCTATAGAATTGGGAAATTGGAGCGATATTCCTTCAGTAAAAGCAGCTTTGCAAATTAGTCCTTTGTTTATTTTAGGATTAGCGATCGCACCCTTAATGCACTGGTTTTTCCGTTCCACTCGCTGGGGTTTATTTATTCGCGCCGTTGGTGATAGTCCCGAAGCTGCTAAAGCAATGGGAATTTCGGTAAATAAAGTGAGAATGTTGGCAATTATTGCTGGTAGTTTTCTCGCTGGACTTGGTGGCGCTTACCTGTCTCTTTATTATCCTGGTAGTTGGACAGAAAGGATTTCTAGCGGTCAGGGATTAATGGCTGTGGCTTTAGTGATTTTTGCGCGTTGGAATCCGATACAGTGTTTATATGCAGCTTTGTTGTTTGGTGGAGCACAAGCGATCGGTCCGGCTTTACAATCAGTAGGGGTGACAGGTTATTATTACTTGTTTAATGCTTCCCCATACATTTTGACTTTGCTAATTATGATTATTACCTGTTCTCCGAAGCGTACTCTTAGAGGTGTCCCAGGAGCACTAACGACTCAATAATTAGTTAAAGCCCTAAATGATTTTGAACCGCAGAGACGCAGAGAACGCAGAGAGAGAAGCGGGAGGAATTTTTGCTTCATTGACGATTGTTGTAGTTATTTCTGCTATCTGCACTAGTAAGTTAAATTAAGTGGGTAATCGAGGAAAATGAGCGAACAAAATGGAAGTATTAGTACATTATCAATAGATATTGGTGGTAGTGGGATTAAAGCGATGGTGTTGAATGCGGAGGGTACGCCAATAACGGAACGCTATCGTGTGCAGACACCACAGCCAGCAAAACCTGATATGGTAATTGATGCGATCGCTCAATTAGCCGCAAGTAAAGGTAATTTCGATCGGTTATCTGTAGGTTTTCCCGGAGTTGTGCGAAAAGGTGTAATTGGTACTGCTGCTAATCTTGACTCAAGTTGGATTAATTTTGATTTAGCAAAGACTCTAGAGGAGAAACTGGCAAAACCTGTGCGTGTCGCTAACGATGCAGATATTCAAGGTTTAGGGGCAATTTCTGGTCAAGGAGTGGAATTAGTCATTACTTTAGGAACAGGTTTTGGTTCCGCCTTGTTTTTAGATGGGAAACTAGTGCCAAATTTGGAACTCGGACATCATTGTTTTCGGAAAAATCAAACTTACGAACAACAATTAGGGCGTGCTACTTTAAATAAAATTGGCAAGAAAAAATGGAATAGTCGCTTAGAAAAAGCGATCGCTTCCTTAGAAAACGCTTTTAATTACGACTATCTTTATATTGGTGGTGGCAACACCGATAAAATTACCTTTGAACTACCACCAAATGTGAAAATTGTTCCCAATGTTTCTGGGATATTAGGCGGAATTGCCCTTTGGAAATAACCCAGGTTTAGGCTAAAAAATTAACGCCGGGAACGCCTTTTTCCCTGCTTACTGTTGGCAATTGCTTTGCGCTTGCGTTTCTCTAGCGGGGTTTCAAAGTGACGATTCTTTTTCATATCAGGAAAAATCCCAGCTTGAGAAACTTTGCGCTTGAAGCGACGTAATCCTGACTCAATCCCTTCGTTTTCGCCAATAATTACTTGCGCCATTCGATCTCCTTATTAACTAACTGAACGCACTAAAAAACCATAATCAAAAAGGGTAGGTAAAACCACCTACCCTCAAGATGAAAAAATGAAAATCTTAAGCGCAGGGTTTAGTAACGACGGCCACCGCCGCCACCACCGCGATTTCCCCAATTGCCGCCACCGCCACCGCTTCTAGCACCGCGTTCTTCGCGGGGTCTGGCTTTGTTAACCTTAAGATCGCGGCCCATCCATTCGGCTCCATCTAAGGCTTCGATCGCAGCAGTTTCCTCTGCCTCTGTACCCATTTCCACAAAGCCAAATCCGCGGACGCGGCCTGTTTCTCTGTCTGTTGGCAATTGAACGCGCTTAACTGTACCGTATTCTTGAAATACGTGAGTCAAGTCATCCTGCGTAACTTCGTAGGATAGATTGCCGACATAAATTGACATAACTCAGATTCTCCAGAATCAAAAAGTGAAGAGAGTTAGATTCGGAGAGACGCTTATAAACAAAACGAATGACCCAACCGAAAATAATCCTTATCTATAGAGTAGCACAGTCTTAGGGAAAATACGGAACTTCAACTGAACTTAAAAATATGAAATTTTCACCTCAGATGAGCAAGTTAACACTCTAAAAATCTGAGGTGTGCATTTTGCCTTAAGCCTGGGTTTGTTCGGTTACGGTTTCGGGTGGGAGGATCACTTTTCGGGCTAATCCTAGCAGTTGTAAAAGTTGAATTGCCCACCAAGTCATATCAATTTCCCACCATTTCCAGCCAGCTTTGGCGACATTGGGGTAAGCGTGATGGTTGTTATGCCAACCTTCGCCGTAGGTGAGGATGGCTGCCCACCAAAGGTTTCCAGAGGTGTCGTTCGAGTCAAAGGTGCGATATCCTCCCTGATGAGTAGCAGAGTTAATTAACCAAGTGCTATGCCAGAGCAAGACAGCACGGAGAAACATTCCGTAAATCACGAACGACCAACCACCAAGAATATATAGCAAAATTCCTAAAGGAATCTGAAGTAGTAGAAAATAATTATTTAACCAGCGATAAAAAGGATCGCGCACTAAATCGGGTGCAAACTGTTTATATTGTTCGTAGTCAAAAAATTCTTTACGTGGGTAAAATAACCATAGCATATGGCTCCACCAGAACCCACGACGAGCGGAATAAGGGTCTTTGTCCACATCTTCGGTGTGCAAGTGATGCAATCGATGTCCGGCTACCCAAAAGATTGGCCCGCCTTGCAATGCTAGAGCGCCAACGATCGCGATCGCATATTCTACAGGCTTAGGAACTTGCAAGCTGCGGTGAGTTAACAGGCGGTGATAGCCCAAGCAAATGCCAATACTACCAAACAGCCAGTGGAGAAAGATTGCTACACCTAAAGCCGACCAGGAGAAGAACCAAGGAGCGGAAAGAGCGATCGCATGAAACACTCCAAAAAACACCACACTTGTCCAATTTAATTTTAAAGGCTGCTCATTCTCTAAAGCAGTTTTTATCGAATCCGAAGTCATAAATGTCCTTTTTTAACAGAACAAACTTGAACCAGTGTCCTACCAGACACAACTGGTTCGCTCAACCCCATGTACACTAACAAAAACTTAAATTTGCTAAGAAAGTAGTTACAGTAGGAGCAGAGAATGCAAGTGATACTTACAGTGATTAGCCTACCAACGATTTGTAATTTTTGCAAGTGATACTTACATTTTGCTCATGGCCGTTCAACGAAATTCCACCCGACAACGTTTAGTTTATGCAGCACTGGAGTTATTTGCTGTTCAGGGTGTAACAGAGACTACAACTAAGCAGATTGCCGAATTAGCGGAGGTGAATGAAGTTACCTTATTTCGTCAGTTTGGCAATAAACATGGTTTATTATTGGCAGTAATTGAAGAGACTCCGATATTTACTAATTTGGGTCAAAATCTAGTGCAACAGGCGAGTCAGACTAGTAGCATTTACCAAGCACTCAAGGATTATGCCACGGCTTGTTTGCAAGCATTGGAGGGCATTCCAGAGGTAGTGCGATCGGTAGTGGGCGAATCGGGACAGTACCCGGCGGAAAATCGAGCCGCATTAGGTCAAGGATTTACCAAGGCAAATCGTTATGTTGCCGAATATTTTGCCACTGTAATTCAGAGTGGGCAATTGCAAACTCATTTACCAGCAGAGAAACTGGCGAGTTTGCTCAATGGAATGTTATTAGGATATGCGGTAATTGAGTTTACTAGCGAATTCCATAAACTTTGGCAAAATCGAGAAGATTTCTTAGAGAATTTGGTAACACTATTTTTGCATGGCGCAGTCTCACAAGTACCACAATCATCGATCGTTTCTGTGGAGAAAGTTGCTGATTTACCTGCTTCTTTAGTACATTCAATTATGCAACGTGCCAAGAAAGTAGGGTTACAGGATTATGCGTTAATGTATGTATTGTTTGGTGCCGGATTGAGTACAACAGAAGTGGTGAGGTTAGAGCGATCGCACTACATCCAAGATACTAACCAACAACTCTTACAAATCACCCAAGAAAACATTCGCCAAGTTCCCCTCAACCAATCAATTATGGGTAAACGCTACGGTTCTTATCAGCGAAATCCCCTAACCCAGTGGTTGAAAAGTCGCAAAGATCGCCAATCAGCCTTGTTTCTCGACGAAAACGGCAATCCATTCCCGGAAAAAGAGTTACGCCAGAAATGGCAAGCATTAACCGCAGACTTACTCACTCCAGAAGGACAACCTCCCAAAATTGAGCAAGCCCAACAAACCTGGTGTGTAGATATGCTCACCAGAGGAATAGATTTGCCGAATTTATCCATCCTTACAGGTTGGGATACAACCAAATTACAGCCTTATGTTCATAGAGCTAAGGAAAAAGCTGCCTTAGAACAAGCCACTCTTCTGGATCAAAAGATCTAAAACTATGTCAATTCATTAAGATTAGTAACAACTTTGTACCTAAAATTACAAGTGATGATTAATGCTCAAGAAAAAATGGGTAATAAAAAATTATAGAGTGCATTAGCGAATGCAGGAAGCCAATATTATGTCCCCTGAATCTCCTGAACAAGAAGTGATCTTAATCATTGATGATAGCCCTACTAATTTAGTATTGCTTTCTGAAGTATTACAAGAATCTGGATTTACTGTTTGGATCGCCAGAGATGGTGAAACAGCTATTAGTAAAGTAACAGAAGAATTACCAGATCTAATTTTATTAGATGTACTCATGCCTGGACTTGACGGATTTGAGATTTGCCAAAGACTCAAATCTAACCCGGTAACAAATGAAGTACCAGTGATTTTTATGACTGCACTTTCTGACCCTGTAGATAAAGTTAAAGGTATGAATTTAGGGGCGGTAGATTATATTACTAAACCCTTCCGTCAAGAAGAAGTATTAGCAAGGGTGAAAATCCATTTAAAAATTCGCAAATTAACCAAATCATTAGCCAAGCAAAATCAATTGCTTAAACAAGAAATCCAAGAACGAATTGCCGCAGAAGCTAGCTTACAAAAGCTGACAGAAGAGTTAGAAAAAAGGGTAGAAGAACGCACTTCGGAACTAACTCAAGCAATGTATGATTTGCAAAAAGCCCAAGTGCAACTAGTCCAAAAAGAAAAAATGTCTACCTTGGGGCAATTAGTTGCTGGGGTGGCGCATGAAATTAATAACCCGATTAACTTTATTGCTGCTAATTTGAATCATGCCGAGCAATACATCCAAGATTTACTAGCACACTTAAAAGTTTATCAAAGAAAATTTCCGATTCCCGGTACAGAAATTGAAAATCATGCCGAAGAAATTGATTTAGATTTTTTGTTGGAAGACTTACCAAGTTTGGTAACTTCAATGCAAACTGGAACTGAGAGAATTAATCAAATTAGTGTTTCTTTAAGGATTTTTTCGCGGTCAGATACTACGGCAAAAGTAGCAGTGAATATTCATGAAGGAATTGATAGTACCTTAATGATTTTGAAGCATCGGATTAAAGCTAATGAAAATCGTCCGGCGATCGAAATCCAAAAGGAATATGGAGAATTACCCTTAATAGAATGCTATGCTGGACAATTGAATCAGGTGTTTATGAATCTGCTTTCTAATGCCATTGATGCCTTTGATGAGTATAGTCAAGCTTACTCATACGCCGAATTAGAACAAAATCCCAATCGGATTATTATCAGCACCGAGGTTAATGCAAAAGAACAGCAAATCCTGATTCGGATTCATGATAATGGCCCCGGAATATTACCAGAAGCAGAAAATCATCTTTTTGAGCCTTTATTTACTACTAAACCTTTGGGCAAAGGTACAGGTTTAGGATTATCTATTAGCCATCAAATTGTAGTAGAAAAACATGGAGGTCAGTTAACTTGTAATTCTGTACCTGGGAAAGGAGTAGAATTTGTAATTGCTTTGCCATTGCCCTAATTTACTGAGGAAAAAGTGGTTTTTGATACTAATGGTGCAGTCATAATCCTGTAGATTTTAATAAGTGACTAAATAACGGGAAAGATGGGAATTGTTGTAGATTCTGAACCATATCCTTTTCCTTTTAATGGGGATTTACGGAGAGAAAATACAGTTTTGCTAGTAATTGATATGCAAACGGATTTCTGTGGGATTGGTGGCTATGTGGATAAAATGGGTTATGATTTGTCTTTAACTAGAGCGCCGATCGCACCAATTAAGAAAGTTTTAGAAGTACTTCGCACCAAGAATTTTCCCATCATGCACACTCGCGAAGGACATCGGGTTGATTTATCTGATTTGCCAGAAAATAAGCGATGGCGGAGTCGTCAAATTAATGCAGGAATAGGCGATCCTGGCCCTTGCGGTAAAATATTAATTAGAGGTGAACCGGGATGGGAAATTATTCCCGAACTTGCACCTTTAGCGGGAGAAACTGTTATTGATAAACCGGGAAAAGGCAGTTTTTATGCCACAGATTTAGATTTATTGCTACGAAAAAAAGGGATTCAAAATATTGTTTTAAGCGGAATTACTACTGATGTTTGCGTGCATACTACAATGCGGGAAGCGAACGATCGCGGATATGAATGCTTGCTTTTATCTGATTGTACTGGAGCCACCGACTACGGTAATTATTTAGCGGCGTTAAAAATGATTACCATGCAGGGTGGTGTGTTTGGTACGATCGCTAACTCGGAAGCATTCCTGAAAGTGATTCAGGAAAACTTTTAAGCGATTTCAGTAATTTTGGCGTTGCTAAGTGAATAACGATCGGTTATGTAATCACCCAAATAGGTGAATCTACAGTAGGAGGTTTATTTCTAACATCAGTTTTAAATTAAAAATTAGGAGGTTGAATGTGAGTCAACAAATTACCTGAGTAGCAAACTTCAGGGAAAAAGAAAAAAATGATTAAGAAATCGCTAGATTCAAAAATCGTGACTGAAACAGGGGATGATTTGCAGTTACAAAGGGTTTTAGCAGAAAGAGATTTGCAATATCAAGATGCTACCCCGGAAGAAGTTTTAGATTTATTAGCAGAAGCAGTAGAGTCTTACTCTTTTTTAGCGGCTGAACTTTCGCCACAATTGAAACAGATTGCTAGGGAAGAAATTAAGTTTTTTCTCTCTGTTTATGAAGCAAGCATTCTGAGATCGCCATCTCAAAGAACTATTAGTTTTTTGTTTTACCGGGCTTGCAAAATTACTAATGAGATCTTATTAGGAAATTAGCAGTTTTTTCCGGGGAAATTTTGCTTAACAGATACCAGATGCGACAATACCGATCGGTTAAAGGTAGGGGCGTTCGCGTAGCGTACCCTATTGTCTCTGGCTGTTCTTTTCTCATCCAATAGGAGGATGCTGGGAAAAATTAACCAAGTTGGGTGATCCAAATGGATGAAGTGAAGTTGTTGGCTGAGATGTTAGAAAGAATATAGACAAAGAAAGGCTAAAGCTGTTTAAAGGCAAAAGGAAGTTGAAATACTTTTCTTTTGCCTGTTTATTTTCTCATACTTTGGTTAACTAGTTTCTAAATGTAATATATTTACACATATAGCAACCAACCCGATACTACTCGGTTAAAGATTTTATTTCAGCTGTAAATCAACTAGAAATCATCGATAAAGAAATAACTGACTGAGGAAATTTACTCATTAAAGCGGGTAAAATTGGGCAAGGTGGTTGATCTTGTAAATTTTCCGGTTTACTCCAAATAAAAGGCGCTTTTTGGGCAGCAGACATCCATAATAATCGTTTTGCTCTTGTCATTGCTACATATAAAAGTCGGAATTCTTCAGCTGTTTTTAAATAACCAGCTTGTTCCCAAGCATCGGTGATTTCTGGTAATTCTGCTTCTGGATTATGTAAGCTGGCGCGAATTTGGGCACGGGCGACTTCTGCTAGAGTAAAGTTGCCTAAAAATTGGGCTGGGGTGGGTACTCGCAAATTTCCGGGAATCATATTTGCGTGTAAAAATGGGAGAAAAACATAATCCCAATCTAACCCTTTTGCTTTGTGCATGGTGATAATTGTTAATCTTCCCGGTTGAGTATATTGGCTTTCGTTTGCTTCGGTATCTACTGGTTCAAATCTCTCGGAAGTGACAATTTCACTTAAAGCATTGAGGATGTTATTAATGGAAAGAGAACCGGAAATTTGTCTGGCTATTCTTTCGGCTAATTTGTCAGCAGTGGCTAGTTCTGTTTGGTCATAATTTAATGCTAATGCCAAAAAAGTAATCAATTGATAAATGGGTAATTCTAATCTAGCGCGGAGTAATTTACGACAAAAACTACTAGCTTTTATGACATCTTCTGACTGGGGAGGATCGAGAGGACTGGGATAGAGAAATTGTTCTGGTAAACTAGCGAGGGCGTTCAAATCTTGGGGGGGAATTAATTGTCTGATTACTAATACTTCTAAAGCGGATTTTAAGTAGTCGGGTGAGTGGGGACGATCGAGAAATTGCAACAAAGACAAAACTTCAGCAGGAACGTGAGAATGGCGATCGCGTTCTGCAACTTCATAAATTTCGATTTGACTGCCAAATTCCTGCTTTAATTGTTGATGAATAAATCGACCTTGATCGTTAGTTCTTACTAACACCGCTGCTGACCTTCGTTCTTGCGGAAATTCGGCAAAAAGTTCAATAGTTCTTTGACCAATTAACTTAACACTTTGATAAATATCTTTCGGAAGGTAAATTTCTAAACCTCGACCAACTGAAGTCGGATTAGCATCAGGTTGCGGATCGTTTATATCTACAGGTAAAATCATTTGGGGGCGAAAAGGTTGTTCCGTTCCCGCTAATTTGGAATTATTTACCCAACTTAAAACAAAGTTAGCTGCATTAATAATTACCTGACTACTGCGACCCGCCCGATCCATTGTTGCTAATAAATTTTGGGTTTCACAGTCATTGCAAAAACGGCGAAAATAAATCGGATCGGCGGGGGTAAAAGTAGAGTTAATTGCTTGATTTGGGTCGCCAACTCTGACTAAATTTGGTGGTGCTTCGGGACGATCGGGATCTGTCGAAAGAATTTCTAAAAGTTTAGTTTGTAAAGGCGAAGAATCTTGGGCTTCATCTTCAAAAACTGCAAATACTTGACTTTGTAAAGTTCGTCTGGCGCTGGGATTTTCCAAAACTCGTAAAGCTGATAAAATCATTTCATCGTAATCGATAAAATCACGAGATTTGAGTAATTCTTGGTAATTTTGATAAAGTCCAGCTGCGATCGCTAAAATTCCATATCCATCAGTTGATTGTTCGCTGATTTTCCAGAGATGTTCCGGTAAATAACCAGAACTTTTCGCCTCATGAATTACAATTCTTGCCAAATCAGGTAAAACTTCCGTTCTTAGCACCGATTGACGGCGTAATCTTTCTGTTTCTTCGCCATCAAATTGTATACCTTCGAGTAAAAGTTGAAATCTTCGCGGATAATCAATAATCCATTTTTCCACAGCGGCGCGAATTAAACGATGGCTTTGATTAGCATTAACTACGGTGAGATTATCTAAATTCAACCCAGACAAATCTGGATAACGAGTAGCAATATTTAAGGCTAAACCATGTAAAGTTTGAACAAAAAAACCTGTTTGCGGTAAAGATAATTGTTCCCGTAAATAGACGCGGATTTTCGCTTTAATATTAGCCGCTGCGGAACGGGTGAAAGTAACAACTATTAATTGCTTGCGGTTGTGGAGTTGGTGACGGGCGATCGCGATCGCAGCTGCACCCGCCATCCCCGTCGATTTTCCCGCACCGGGAACCGCTGACACCGCCAAAGGGCCAGATTGCCAATCTGCCATTTGTCTTTGTCCCGATCGCAAGCTATTTCTAATCTTTTGTAGTGCTGGTTCGATATTAAAATTCATTCAGGCAAAATTATTAATAAACGCTAAATTTCTGTATCTAATAGTTGAAGTCCTTTGTTATTGGACTATTACAGAAAATTTTAGTCTAATTATCGCCAAATAAGTAGGTTTTTACTGCTCTATAGCTCATCAATTTTGGACAAAACGAAATTAACTAGCTACAACTTGAAGTTATATATGCAGATTTAGGGAAACTTTCTTAAAATTGGGAATATTATCAGAAAAAAGTTTGTGCTTCGTGATTGCTAATTAGCAATTAACACATAACCCTTTATATGTCAATACTTTAAAATCGTTTACAACTGCTCAGCAAAACAAATTTATGGAACTGCTGCATCAACCAGAAGAAATTATTGCCCAACGTTATCGAATTGTGAATATCCTGGGACAAGGTGGAATGGGGACAACCTACGAAGCGGAAGATTTGCATACTCAGGGTAGGGTAGCAATTAAAGCCTTGTCTCTCAACCGCGCACAAGACTGGAAAGCCTTAGAACTTTTTGAAAGGGAAGCGCGAGTTTTATCTAATTTAAACCATCCTTGTTTACCGAAATACTTAGATTATTTTCAAGTAGAAACGGCAAACGATCGCAGCTTTTATTTAGTGCAAGAATTGGTAGAAGGGCGATCGCTTTATTCCCTAGTTCAAAGCGGATGGCACGCCACAGAAAGCGAAATTCGCCAATTAGCTAGCCAACTTTTAGATATTCTTAACTATTTGCACCAACTCACCCCACCAGTGATTCACCGAGATTTAAAGCCGCAAAATATTATTCGAGGTAAAGACGGAGGCATATTTTTAGTAGATTTTGGTGCGGTAAAAACCACTTACCAAACCACATTTAGTGGTGGAAGTACAGTAGTTGGTACTTACGGTTATATGGCACCAGAACAATTTCGCGGACAAGGTTATCCTGCCACAGATTTGTATGGATTAGGAGCAACTTTGTTATATTTGATTACTCACAAATCGCCCGCAGAATTCCCTTCTCAACAACTAAAAATCAACTTTCGTTCTCAAACAACAATATCAACAGAATTAGGTGATTGGCTAGAAAAACTGTTAGAACCAGCAGTAGAAGATCGATTTTTATCTGCCAAAGAAGCTTTAAGTGTATTATTAGGACAAGGAGTACTTGTTCCAAAACTTCGTCGTCCCGTTGGCAGTCGGATTAGCTTTAGTAAGAACGAAAGAAAGTTAGTAGCAGAAATTCCGCGACTTGGCTGGGGATACTGGGACTTTTATAATTTTATTACGGCTTTAATCTCGCTAATCTCCTCATATTTCCTGTTTTCTTTTCACTATTTCACATTTGTCAGCATATTATTCTGGATTTTCCCTCTGTTTTCCATTATTATGTTGATGTTTGGGTTAAACAAACTGAAAGATACTATTTTTAAATTATTGGGACGTACACAGTTGGAAATTGACCGGAAAAACTTTAAAATTAAATGGTCTTTACTTGGCGTGTTCTATCAAATTCAAGGAAAAACCAAACACATTGAAAGAGTAGAACTAAATACCTTTGTTAGTCCAGAAGATGAGTGGATTGCGAAGTGGAAAGAAATAACTCCGCAAACAACAACAGCCTGTGCTTTAATTGAAGGAGTTCGTATTCATCGTTTTGGTTGTGGATTAACTTCCTTGGAAAAAGAGTGGTTATTGCAGGAAGTTGCAACTTTCCTCAGAAAACCTTTACCTCCTTCTATTTTGCCAAGGTAAAGGAATGAAATTTTCGCGTCATTATTGCAGTTTAGCGATCGCGATCGCCATAGCAACAACCCTAAGATTCTGGAATTTAGAACTAAAACCTTTATGGCTAGATGAAGTAATTACCGCCTTATTTAGTTTAGGAAAAACCTACGAAAATATCCCTTTAGATCTGTTGTTACCCGTAACCAGTTTTCGGGATATTTTCACCTTAAATCCTGGCACAAGTTGTCCAACAATAGCCGCAAATATCATCAAATATTCTACCCATCCGCCAGGTTTTTTTTGTTTAATGAATGCTTGGTTAGAGAGGGGATTAAATAGTCCAGTTAAACAGAGTTTAATTTGGGTTTTGCGATCGCTTCCGGCGTTGTTTGGGGTGAGTGCGATCGTATCCCTATATTACCTGAATCGCATCGCTTTTAACAAAACATCCGGTTTAGTTGGTGCAGCTGTAATGGCAGTTTCCCCCTTCGCAGTTTACCTTTCCCAAGAAGCCAGACATTACACCTTACCACTATTTTTAATCACCCTTTCATTAATCACCTTAATTCAAATTCAACAAGACATATTTCAGCAAAAAAGAAGATTGTTAGTTTGGCTAGCTTGGGGAATAATTAACAGCATCGGACTTTACGTTCATTACTTTTTTATTTTAGTCATCCTTGCCGAAATCGCCACAATTTTATTATTATTGTATCAAGCCAAAGCCAAACTAAAATATTTATTGATTTCCGGGAGTTTTTCCCTCTTACCTTTCCTGGTATTTTTACCTTGGCTACCAGTATTTTTCGGACATTCAAATCGTCCCGAAACTGACTGGATACCACAACCAGAACATATTATTCCTTTTGCTCAAACTTTGCTAGGTTGGCTATTAATGGTAATCATTTTACCAGTAGAGAATCAACCGCTTTGGGTTGCCATTCCTCTGGGAATATTAATGTTAACTTTTGGGATTTGGTTAGGATGGCAAGTAGCGCAAGGAATGAAACAACTTTGGCAAAATCCCCAAACACATTTAGCGACTTTAACGTTAGTAAGCTTTACTATATTTGTGCTGTTAGAATTCTTTGCCATTATTTACATTTTAGGTAAAGATATAACAATTGCACCCCGTTATAATTTCGTATATTATCCGAGTTTTTGTGCGTTGTTAGCTGCAAGTTTAGTGGCAAGAGATGCTGGAAAACTGCGACAAACTATCAGTTATGTGATATTTGCTGGATTGATTAGTTCTATTTTCGTAGTCAACGGGTTAGCCTTTGAGAAACCTTACAATCCGCAAAGAGTAGCTAAAAATATGTTAAAAGAACCATCAACTCCGGTAATGGTGGTAATGGCATATAAAGATACACAAGATATAGCATTAGGACTAAGTTTTGCATTAGGAATCGACAAATTTCAGGCAAAACTTTGTCAAAATAACGGTGAAACTTGTCCAAAATTTGCCTTTTTATCGGCAACTTCTGGTTATCAAACAGTTTGGGAAAGTCTCGCTAAATTACCCAAAGCGGCGAAACTTCCCTTAAACTTATGGGTAGTGGCACCCGGATTAAAAAGAGACAACTACCCCGAAAAATTAGCAATTTCTCCACAAACTAACTGCACCAAAGATGCAGCAGCTTATTACCGAATCGGCGTACCATATCAAAAGTACAAGTGTCATTGGTAATTGGTTAAATAACTAGTGGTAAAAAAAAGAACTCAGACAAAAACAGATAACTTATATATACCATCTGCGTTCATCTGCGTTTATCTGCGGTTTAAAAATGACAAACAACTACTCATCAATTTGCCAAACATCCTTAGTCAAATCCTCATCTAAAATGCGCTTAGGATTCAAAATAAGAATCAGCTTACCGAGTAAAGTTTCTTCCGGCGACTCTTCAAACCATTGAAATTGTAAATCTTCCCCTTGTGCGAAAGCGAAATAACTACTATCGTCCCATTCTCTTTGCGATCGATCGATCACCACCAAAACCTCTTCCTGATAACTAGAATCTTGATTAGGAAGCAAAGATCGATCGCACAAAACCGCCACCGGATCTTCCGCCTTTAACAAAACTTGCCAACCGGGAACCGCCACCCAAGCACCTTGACCGGAAAATTGTACCATGCGAAAAGGGCCGATTTCCTCAACCAAAGGCACCGCCTTCAAATCCATTACCGACACAGGCATTTTCCCAACAATAGGCAACAAGCGAGGCATTTGTTCTTCCGTTTCCAACCTGTAAAAAGGTAGAATCGGAGCCGGACGTTTTGGAGTCACGGTAAAATCAATTAACAGCTTTTCCACTTGCTGTCTGGCGGCATCAGTATGAGCAAATCTTAACCCTTTGGCGATTAAACGCGATCGCTCTTGTAAATCCGACTGTTGGCGTGCTAACCTCCAATAATGGTAAGCCATCGCATCACCAGCATGATTGCCAAACCCAGCAGGCGGAACTCTTAACCGGGAAAAATCCTTGATCGCCTTCGCTACTTCCTTAGCATCCTCAGAATTCAACTGATGAGTTAAAGTAAACGTAGCCGCTGCTGCTCTTTCCGGTTGCGTCAGAATGCGAAACTCGTACAAACTATCGCTTCCAGTTTTTTCGTAATGCGATCGCACCTGCTCCGACACACCAGCATTTACCATGCTAATGTATACTTGAGCCGCCACAATCACCTGATTTTGGTGAATTGGCTCAAAACCAGTTTCCTCAAAAATTTTTTGGGAACTTAAACCTGCTTTTTGCAGAGTTTGGCAAGCTTGTCCCCACTCCACCCAAGAACCTTCCTTGCGGCGGAGACTCAGCAGCAAACCATCCACATCGACATTTATTGGTTGGGAATTAGGATTGTCTGAAGAGAAATCAGTCATAACGATAAATGGTAAAAGTCGGCGAATAACTTGCTAAAATTCCAGTTTAGAACAGCATTCTCAGGGCTGGAGTTAGGGAAAAAAGAGTACAGAACGCAAATTCATCCTGTTTCTCAATCTCCCATCTTCAAAATGTACCGCGATCGGCAACACAATTTACCCGCAAATTAATTAAAATTTTTGAATTCTACTTGAACGATCGCCTAGCTCAACGGCAATAATTGTTACGATTCTAAGGATATGCGATCTCTAACTTTAGATTAACTGTCAAAATTAGATTCAAGTGTTATGGAAAATTCCATTCCAGAAATAGAAACTATCTGTCGCCAGCTTATGAGTCTAGAGAGACGTAAAAAAGCCAAAATGTTGGTTGTAGACGATGAACCAGATAATTTAGATTTGCTTTATCGTACCTTCCGACGAGATTTCCAAGTCCTGAAAGCAGAAAGCGGTATTCAGGCATTGGAAGTATTAGCAACTGAAGGCGAAGTCGCTGTGATTATCTCCGATCAGCGAATGCCAGAAATGAAAGGAACAGAATTCTTGAGTAAAACTGTACCTCAATTTCCCGATACCGTAAGAATTATCCTCACCGGATTTACTGATATAGAAGACCTGGTAGATGCCATTAATTCTGGACAAGTATATAAGTATATCACCAAACCTTGGGACCCTTTAGAACTAAAAGCAGTAGTCCAACGTGCTACCGAGACTTACGAATTACTCAAACAACGGACAGAAGAACTGCGCCGTGCTAATGCACAAATGGCTTTGCTTTCCACTATAGTTCAAGTAGCCCAAGTAGCAACCGCAGTAGAAGAATCGTTAGAACCGATCGCCATCGCCTTTGGCGAAAATTTTGCCGCAGATGGCTGTATTTTGCAACTAGTAGCCAACAATTCCTTAAATTCTGCTCAAGGTATTTACAGCGCCGACAGTCCGATCGAAAATTGGTTAACAGAAGATCCATTAGTCAAAGAAGCGATCGTCAGCAAGCAAATCCAAGGATCGGTAAACATTCCCGCAGATCCTGACTTATCCGCACTCAATCATTACACCGCATCCGGCATTCAAGCACATCTAGTGATTCCGATTATTTACCGAGATCATGTCCTAGCAATACTGTCGATGCAATGGAAAAAACCTTGCCAACTGCGAGAAGATGAAATTAAACTAATTCATCTTTCTGCTCAACAAGTTGCCTTAGCTCTCACCAGTACCCAAGCTGTGTAACTTGACTGTAAAATCGAAAATCTCCAATCGAAAATCTAAAATCGAATGTCCGATCGCGCCAGTCAAATTCAAACCATCTTCAACAACATTGCTCCAGTGTACGACAATCTCAACGATTGGTTAAGCCTGGGACAACATCGAGTTTGGAAACTAATGACAGTCCAATGGAGTCAAGCGAAAACTGGCGACACTTGCATCGACTTGTGCTGTGGTAGCGGCGATCTCACTCAGATTTTAGCGCGTCAGGTGGGAAAAACTGGACAAGTGTTTGGGGTGGACTTTTCGCCGGGGTTGTTAGCGATCGCCAAACAACGCCATCAAAACCATTATCCACCCCAAAACATCACTTGGGTAGAAGCAGATGTCCTCAATCTTCCCTTCCCCGAAAATTACTTCGACTGCGCCACAATGGGATACGGACTGCGTAACGTTACCGACATTCCCCAATGTTTGGACTCATTGTACCGCGTCCTCAAACCCGGAGCTACCGCTGCCATTCTCGACTTCCACCGTCCCTACAATCCCTGGATGCAAAACTTACAGCAGTGGTATCTGCAAAACATCGTAGTGACTGCTGCTCAACACTTTAATTTAACAGAAGAATACGCCTATATTAGCCCCAGTTTAGACAAATTTCCCCAAGGTCAGCAGCAAGTAAACCTAGCTCAACAAGCAGGATTTAGCACCGCCATTCATTATCAGATCGCTGGTGGCATCATGGGTGTTTTACAAATTACAAAATAGAATAAAAGTAATCGGGTGTTGGCTAGTCACTAACAACTCATATTTTGCACCAACTCCCTATTTTACCAATTGCCATTTACCATTTGTAACCCAGTTGAATCTCTCTAATTTCTGGCTTTATATTACTCCACCGATACTTGGTGCAATTATTGGCTATTTCACCAACGACATAGCCATAAAAATGCTATTTCGTCCCTACAGAGCTAAATATATAGGTAAGAAAAAGTTACCATTTACACCAGGTTTAATTCCCGCCAATCAGGAACGATTAGCCAAGCGAATTTCTGATACCATCATGGGGTCGCTATTAACACCCCAAGAATTGCAAAACTTGGCGCGTCGTCTGTTACAAACCGATCGAGTTCAAGGAGTAATAGACTGGCTGTTGCGATTAGCCTTAGATCAAGTACAATCAGCAGATAAAGAAGATAAAACAGTTAAAGTAATTGCCGGAATTCTCCGAGATTTACTAGGTCAATCTTTACCCAGGTTGCTGAAAGTTTTGGCGCGTCGAGAAGATTTTTTAGAACCGCAACTCAATCAAATATTTGACCAAATTTTATTAGAATTCCAACTCAGCGAACAACAAGCAAATCAATTAGCAGATTGGCTTTTACTCGTAGTATTACCCCCGGAAGTATTGCGGGTTGCGATCGTTGATTTTTTGACCGATCGCAATATTCAACTAATAGATGATAAATTTCGCGGCGAAACCAGCGGAACCTATTGGGTAGTCGCCAATTTATTTGGTTTAAGAAACACCTTAACTCGTTTAAGAACCTATTGTCTAGACGAAAAAGAAGAAGCAAATCAACGTTTATCAGAATTAATTCAATCCTTTGGAGTTAAACCCCGCTTACAAGAATGGTTGCAAAATCTATCTTTGCAAAATCTCCCAGTTTCCACAGTGCGCCAACTCCGCAAAACAATGCGCGAAAGTATCCGCAGCTACGTGCAAGAACGAGGCGTGGAATTAATGCAAGGTTTCAGTGATTCAATCAACTGGGATGGTGTGGCTCATATTCTCATCAATAGATTGCGAAATTCTCCTGTAGTTAACTCTTCTTTGACAGTAGTTAGTAAGGAATTAGCTTTACTTTTGGAACGTTACTTAGAGCGAGATTTAGAAAATATAGTTGAACAAATCATCCCAATTCTCAACATCGATCAAGTAATTATTCAGCGAGTACAAGCAACTTCTCCGCGAGATTTAGAGTTAGCAATTCAAGGAATTGTTCGCAGTGAATTACAGGCGATCGTCAACTTAGGCGGAATTTTAGGTTTTATTGTCGGGTTGTTCCAAACAGTATTTTTTATAATCCAGCAGTAATGTAAAATTCTGTATTTGTCGTTCAAATAAGTTACACTAAAAACAGTTTTCTCAACCGTTTCTGTGACTATGCGATCGAATACCCACTAAAAAAAGGTCAATAATTGAGGATACTTGCATCATGGCAACCGAGATTCAAACAAATCAAAAAAGCCTCTATGAAACAGATTTTGTCAAATGGGTTGAAACCACAGTAGAACAATTGCATAAACAAGATTATGTCAATGTAGATTGGACAAATTTAATCGAAGAAATTGCAGATATGTCAAAACGGGAGCGGAAAAGTTTAAAAAATAATCTAATAGTAGTTCTGCTCCATCTTCTGAAATGGCAATATCAACCAGAATTTCGCAGTGGTAATTGGCGAGGAAGTATTCGGGAACATCGCCGACGCATCAAAGATGATTTAAATGATTCACCAAGTTTAAAACCTTATTTGCTAGAAATATTTGCTGAATGTTACAACAATGCTCGCGAACAAGCAGCAGATGAAACAGGTTTGCCATTAGCAACTTTTCCAGAATATTGTCCTTATACACCCGAACAATCTCTAGATGCTGATTTCTTACCCCCAAGCAACTAATCAAATAATACTGTTTCAGCAGTAGTTTTACCATAATCTTTGAACTGAGTAAGCATCAAAAACAGCATCACCGCTCAAAATAGGTATCTGTTCTACTATAGCTTGTGCAATTATTAGGCGATCGAACGGATCTCGATGATGAAGAGGTAAAGATGCCAAATAAAAGTATGAGTATCCAACAATAATCTCATTGCAGATAGTCCTCAAAATCTGTTATTGGTTCATCAAAATCATCTGATATTGTTACCATTCCCTTAGCACTTCCCGCCTGAGCAGGCCAAGTTTTTTTCCCTGGTGTAAAAGGCACTAATTTTGCAATAGGTTGTTCATCTTTGGTAATCACAACCTCCTCACCTTTAATTGCTACTTCAATTAATTTCAATAAATCTTTAGATGCCTCATAAATACTTACCTTTTGCATAAGTTTCTCCTTGGATAACAACCAATTTACCAACTAATCAAATATCCGTATCTTCGTACAACTCTAACAACTTTTGCTGTTGAGTTTTCCGGGAAGTACGCCGATATTTCTTCGCTTCCAACCTCGGTTCAAATTGATTCCCACCCTTGCGTTTAGTTTTCATTTTCATCACCGCATCAGGATCGGATTGTTGATTTAAATGTTCTTGGCGGGCGATCGCAATTGACAAAAACTCCAAATAATGCTCGTATCTCTCCCAATCTCCCCGCACCGCACAATTTGGTTCATCCCGATGTAAACAATCACTAAACTGACAATTATTTTCAGCCAAACGCTCTCTAATTTCGGGAAAATATTCGCTTAATTCTTCGGGACTACAATCAAGATCCGGTTGATTAAAACCCGGAGTATCAGCTAAATAACCACCCTTTGGTAATTCAAATAATTCAACGTGCCGAGTAGTATGTCTCCCCTTACTTAATTTCCCGGAAACTTCACCCACTCGCTGTTCAATACCGGGAATTAAATAATTAATTAAACTAGTTTTTCCCACCCCAGAAGGTCCAGCCAACACGGTAATTTTATCACTTAATTTAGCAGTTAATTCATCCAAACCACTGCCATCATAAACGCTAATAAATATTGGTTCATAACCCCAAGCAGACAAGCGATCGCGCCAAGCCTTTTGTTCTGCCAAACTCACCAAATCGCTTTTATTTAAACATAAACTCACATCTAAATTAGTAGATTCTGCCTTCACTAAAAACCTACTTAATTGAAAAGGTTCTAAATCCGGTTCAGCCAAAGCAAAAACTAAGATAATTTGATCGGCATTAGCGATCGGAGGACGATCGAGTTCCGTATCTCTCGGTAAAACCTGCGCGATCGCACCTCTTCCCCCCGCCCAGTCTGGTTCCTCAACCTGCACCCGATCGCCCACCATCACCTGCTGACCGATTTTCTTCAACCGCGCCCGACGAGTACAGAGTAATTCGGGACTAGGGACTAGGGACTGGGGACTAGGGACTGGGAAATTCTCCTCTGCCCCTCTGCCCCTCTGCCCCTCTGCCCCTCTGCCCCTCTGCCCCTCTGCTCCCAGTTTCACCCGATAAAAATTCGCCTGCACAGCTAGCACAGTTCCCCACAGAGGAGAAACTGCGTTATTTTGATCGATCGCACTCCCGCTCAACTCGCAGGTCGCCGGACTAAAATGGCAAAAAAGCCAGTCCGGTCTTCAATTTGTTCAATGGGATAACCTTCCATTGTCAGGCTATCAGGAACTTGCTCGATCGGTTCTCCGGGATCTAACCATACTTCCAACAGAGAACCCGGAGCCATTTGCTCCAAGCGCAATTTCGTGCGAACAAAATTTATCGGACAAGGAGTGCCTCGCAGATCAAGCTGAGCATCCGGGGTAGATAGAGCAGAGTTAGTCATTATTTATGGAAAATATTGCCAAAGAATCCTTCTATACCGCCTTTACCAGTGCGTTCGCCCCTAATTTTAGCCAACTTTTCCAACAATTCCCGTTCTTCAGGAGTGATCCGATTCGGAATTTCAATATCCACCGTAATTAGATGATCTCCCCGACTTACTGGATTGCCTAACTTAGGTACACCGCGATTTTCCAATTTTAGAACTGTCTTGGGCTGGGTACCTGGGGGAATCATCAACTCTTGGGGGCCGTCCACTGTATTAACTTCTAGCCGACCGCCCAAAATCGCCTGTAAGTAACTAATTTCTACTTCTGACAGGATATTGATTCCTTCCCGCTTAAATTCCGTATCTTCGTTGACAAATAAGTATACATACAAGTCACCGGGAGGGCCGCCTCGTTGACCGCTATCACCTTCGGAAGCGACGCGCAGACGAGTCCCATCATCCACACCAGCCGGAATGGTAATTTTTAGCTTTTTCGTGATTTGTTTTTGTCCGCGACCGTCGCAAGCTTCGCATTTATCTTCAATCACCTGACCAGTACCGTTACAGGTAGGACAGACGGAGACTTGAGTAAAGCTGCCAAAGGGGGTGCGCGTTACTCGTCGTACTTGACCGGAACCAGTACAAGTGGAACAAGTCCGCGGTCGAGTTCCGGGTTTTGCGCCTGTACCGCTGCAAACTTCGCAAGTTTCCAAGTGAGAGATGCGAATTTCTTTTTCGCCGCCAAAGACAGCTTCCCGGAAGTCTAATTTTAAGTCTAATCGCAGGTCGTCGCCTCTAGTGGGGCCTGCGGGTCTTCGCCCGGTGCGAGTCCCTCCGCCTACGCCGCCACTTCCAGCAAAGCCGCTGAAGAAGCTTTCAAAGATGTCGGCAAAACCGCCCATGTCGCCAAAGTCTTGAAAGCCTTGTGCCGCTGCGCCTTCGACTCCGGCCTGTCCGAAGCGATCGTAACGGGCACGCATTTCGGGTTCGGAAAGCACTTCATAAGCGCGGTTAATTTCTTTAAAGCGGTCTTCCGCCCCAGGTTCTTTATTGACATCTGGGTGGTATTTACGAGCCAGACGGCGGTAGGCTCGTTTGATTTCTTCTTGGTCAGCGTTGCGAGCAACGCCTAGAGTTTCATAGTAATCGGTGGCCATAGAGGACTGGTAAAGTTTTAAGTTTTAAGTTTTAAGTTATGAGTTTTAAGAGAAGCAAAAAGTTAAAAGTTAAAAGTCCAAAGAAACAGATATTCTCTTTTTACTTTTTACTTTTTACTTTTAATCTTACTTAAAACTCTCTTTCTAGAGTGGCAGGATAGTTTTAAGTTGTAGAGGTGATTCATGAATCGCCTGTATTGAATTTTAAGTGATGAATTTAACTCAAAACTCAAAATTCAAAACTCAAAACTACTACTATTAGTCTACGGCTTCGTAATCTGCACTGACCGTGTTTTCGTCTTCAAAGTTGAAATCGAAGTCTTCGTCCTCACTAACTACGGTTGCTGCCTCTTCTTCTATAGGTTCCGGCTCGGAGGCTGAGTAGGAATCTACAAATTCCGTTTGACCAACGTTTGCTTGTTGATACACTGCTGCACCAATATCAAAGAGCATTTGTTGGAAACTATCGACTAATTGTTTCATTTCTTCTACAGAAATGTAAGAATCACCGATCGCTCCTCTTAATTCTGTGGCTCTTTCTCTAGCATATTCTTGCATTTCTTCGCTAATGAATTGACTGTTATCTTTCATGGTCGATTCATAGCTATAGAACAAGCTATCAGCCTGGTTTTTCATTTCGATTAGCTGTTTGCGTCTCCGGTCTTCTTCGGCAAATATTTCCGCTTCTTGGCGCATTCGTTCTACTTCGGCGGTAGTTAAACCACCAGTATTAGTAATCCGAATGCTTTGCTCTCGACCTGTACCTTTATCTTGGGCTGCTACTTTGAGAATCCCATTCACATCAATCTCAAATGACACTTCAATTTGCGGTACGCCTCTGGGGGCTGGGGGAATCCCTGTGAGCAAGAATTTACCCAAACTCTTGTTATCACGAGCCATTGCCCGTTCCCCTTGCAAAACGTGAATTTCTACACTTGTTTGACCGTCGGTAGCGGTGGAAAATACTTGTGATTTGCTGGTGGGAATGGTGGTATTGCGATCGATAATTTTGGTGAATACTTCGCCTAATGTTTCAATTCCCAAGGAAAGTGGGGTGACATCTAACAGCAGTAAGTCTTCTACTTCTCCACTTAACACGCCGCCTTGAATGGCTGCTCCCAAGGCGACGGCTTCATCTGGGTTGACCGAGCGATCGGGAGTTTTCCCACCAAAAAACTGCTTCAGTGCTTCTTGGACTGCGGGAATCCGAGTTGAACCACCTACTAGGATTATCCGATCGATATCTCCAGCTTTCAATCCCGAATCTTTCAGTGCTTGATTCATTGGTTCAATGGTGTTTTCCACCAAATGACTCACCAATTCTTCAAAGTTTGCCTTCGTGAGTGACATTTCCAAATGTTTTGGCCCACTTTCATCTGCTGTAATAAACGGCAAATTAATCGAGGTCGTCACCATGTTAGAAAGTTCAATTTTCGCCTTTTCCGCCGCTTCCCGCAATCGCTGGAGCGCCATTTTATCGCTACTGAGGTCTATTCCTTCTGTGGCTTGGAAGTTTTCGATCATCCACTGCACTATGCAGTTGTCGAAGTCATCGCCTCCTAAGTGGTTGTTTCCCGATGTAGCTCTTACCTCAAATACTCCATCGCCTAGTTGGAGGATTGAGACATCAAATGTCCCGCCGCCTAAGTCAAATACCAGGACTAACTGCTCTTCGTCTTGTTTATCCAAACCATAAGACAGGGCTGCTGCGGTTGGTTCGTTAATAATTCTTAACACTTCTAGCCCAGCGATCGTTCCCGCATCCTTGGTTGCCTGCCTTTGAGCATCTGTAAAATAGGCAGGTACGGTAATCACTGCTTGTTCTACGGGTTCTCCCAAGAAATTTTCCGCATCCTGCTTTAACTTTTGCAGAATCATCGCCGAAATTTCCTGGGGCGTGTAAGTTTTCCCCCGCACTTTCACATCAACTGTATCGTCTTTACCTTTAACGCAGTTATAAGGAACTTGGGAGCGTTCGATTTCCGTATCATCCCAACGACGACCGATAAAGCGTTTAATGCTGTAGACTGTATTTTCGGCATTCATCACCGCTTGTCGCTTCGCCAGTTGTCCGACTAATCGCTCGTCTGCTTTACCAAATCCCACTATACTGGGCGTAGTTCGCCCTCCTTCAGAGTTAGGTATGACGATCGTTTGACCGCCTTCTAGAAAGGCGACACAACTGTTTGTAGTGCCCAGGTCGATGCCAATAACTTTTCCCATAGATCGCGGCAGTTTCTCGAAGAGTGCTTCTGTTCAGGCTTGTTGTAACTTAAGGTTTGGTAGATGGAAGTTTTTTTGATTTGCCATTGAATTTACAACGAACAATCTCTCATTACCAACACCCCTTAACTTTCCGGTGACTCAGGCTGGCTTTCCTCTGAGGATATCTCATGCTCCCCAGGTGCAGCAACTTTCACCACTGCATGACGCAGGACTCGTTCTCCCAAGAAATAGCCGGGAATCAGTTCATCAATCACTGTTCCTTCTGGATACTCATTAGTTGGTTCCTGAATCGCTGCTTCATGTAAATTTGGGTTAAACTCCTGTCCCTTGGGACGCATTGGGGATACTCCCAATCCTTTCAGAGCCGTTACCATTTGCTTGTAAATGCTTTGATAGCTTTTGTGGATATTTTTTTCTGCCTCAGTCTGGGGTTTAATTTGTGCTTGCGCCCGTTCAAAATTATCCACCACTGGCAAGAGTGCCCCCAGCGTATTACACTTGACTTGTTGATCCAACTCTTCCTTTTCTTTTTGGCTCCGCTTACGGAAATTATCAAAATCCGCCGCAATACGCATATACTGGCTGGTACGTTCTTCCAGTTGCGCTTTTAATTGATTTGCTTGTTGTTCCAAAGCGGCGATTTCCGCTTCCATTTCTTCCCATTCGGCGGTATTTGCTGCTGAAGAGCTTTCCTGAGCAGCGGTAGCCTCAGTTGCCGCTACTTCCGAGTTTAGCGGAGTTTCCAGATTGTCTGACATCTGGGCTGTATTGTTACTCTCCTCAGCAACGTTAGCGTTAGCGTTTATATTTTCCGTTGGTTCTGTCTGTTTAGATTCTTCTATCATCGTCCACTCACCCAGTTAAGAGACTGCTAGCTACAGTGAAGTAATTGCTCTAAAAATAGATTTTGCGCTAGCTCCCCCTTAACTTTACAAAAAAAACAGTCATAAATCTCACTCTTTCTTACCCATTGTCGAGCACAAAGGTGATGTTTTGTAACTAAGTCAATCCCTGTTAATTATTCTACTTTGCTCTTCGGAACAAGGTACTACTTTCCTAAAATCTATTACCAGTCTCTACTTAAAGGGTTGGTTAAGGCTATCATCTTGGAAAGGTAGAGGAAAATTACTTTGCCTTGATTAACTCAGCTATGAGAAATCGTAATGCCGATCGCAAATCCCCTTTACCAGGGTAAATTTGTCAGTTTAGCTTATTTTCAGACAGAAAACGGGTACTGGGTCACCATGAAAAAGTGTAGCTTCCTGAAGCGGCAATTTTTGTTTTTGGGAGTCCGACGATCTCAGATTCAGTATTCAAGATCGCAGTCTGGTGAAAATTTGGGAAAAATTTTTGGGAATACTCTATAAGGAGAACTTCTGCATCAGCTATGACTAACTCTTCATCATTACCAAAACGCACTTCGACCAGCCTGATTGTCCAAAACTTTTCGCCTTTTGGCAATAAGTTGATTCAAGCGGGCTATGTAAATCCCGAGCAGATGAAACAAGCGATGGTGGAAAGTCGCTCATCAGGAAAACCGTTAACAGAGATTTTAGAGTTGCTTACCGGAAGACAGTTGCCCCCAGACTTGTTACGTCAGTACAAGAAACAGCAGCTGTTTGAATTAAAGATTCTGTTTGGCGTGGAATCCCTCGATCCAGAAATCAACGATGTTCCAGTTAATCAGCTAGGGGAGTTGATTGACACTTTAATTCCCATTGATATCTGTCGTCGTTATCGTTTAGTACCTTTATCTAAAAATGATACTCAGCCGCCTAGTGTTCTGATTGCAATGGTCAATCCCGATGACCTAGAAGCTTTGGATGACTTGAACCGAATTTTACGGCCTCAAGGTTTGGCATTGCAACGGATGGTGATTACGCGAGAAGACTATGAACACCTGATTACTAAATATTTAGATGAAGAAGCGGAAAGATTAGAGAAACGGGAACGGGAAAAACAAACTGATGTTACTGGCATATTAGATGAGTTAAATATTGAAAGCTTAGAAGATGCACCAGAGGAGAGTGAAGACCTCAAAGATGGTGAAGAGTCTTCTGCGCCGATTATTAACTTGGTGAATCGAATCCTGATTAAGGCTTTGCAGGAAGGTGCGTCGGATATTCACGTTGAGCCGCAAGAAGAGATCTTAAGAATTCGGTTCCGTAAGGATGGGGTATTGCAACAGGCTTTTGATCCGTTACCGAAGCAGATTATTCCGGCGGTGACGGCTCGGTTTAAGGTAATTTCGGATTTGGATATTGCGGAACGCCGACAAGCGCAAGATGGTCGGATTCGTCGGATGTTTGGGGGACGGAAGATCGATTTCCGGGTGAGTACTTTGCCTAGCCGCTATGGGGAAAAGGTGGTACTGCGGATTTTGGATAACTCGGCAACGCAGTTGGGGTTGGATAAGTTAATTACTAACGAGGAGTGTTTGGCGTTAGTCCGAGAAATGGCGAGTCGTCCGTTTGGGTTGATTCTGGTGACAGGGCCGACGGGTTCTGGTAAGTCAACTACCTTATACTCGGTGTTGGCAGAACGGAACGATCCGGGGGTAAATATTAGTACGGTGGAAGATCCGATCGAATACACTTTAGGCGGGATTACTCAGGTACAGGTAATTCGGGAAAAAGGTTTAGATTTTGCGACTACCCTACGGGCGTTCTTAAGACAAGACCCTGATGTGATACTGGTGGGTGAAACGCGGGATAAGGAAACGGCGAAAACGGCGATCGAAGCGGCGTTAACGGGTCACTTAGTATTAACTACTTTACACACCAATGATGCGGCGGGTGCGATCGCTCGTTTAGATGAAATGGGCGTAGAACCATTCATGGTGTCCGGTGCTTTACTCGGTGTATTGGCACAACGTTTGATGCGGCGGGTTTGTCCTGATTGTCGCATTCCCTACACACCCACACCGGAAGAACTGGCTCGTTTTGGTTTAACGGCTTCCGGTGATGTAGACTTGTTAATTTACAAGGCGAATACCATCCCGCCAGCAGACAGACCCAATGATAAAAACCTCTGCAAAACTTGTAAGGGAGTTGGCTACAGAGGTCGGGTTGGGGTTTATGAAGTGTTGAAAGTAACAGAAAATCTGCAACTTTTAATTAGTCAAGGCGCACCGACAGAACGGATTAAAGAAGCGGCTGTAGAAGAAGGGATGATTACATTGCTGGCATACAGTTTACAGTTGGTGCGAGAAGGTCGAACTACTTTGGAAGAAGTTGAGCGCGTCACCTTTACGGATTCTGGGTTAGAAGCAGAATTAAAAGCGAAACGCAAGAGTGCCCTTACCTGTCGGGTTTGTGATGCTGGATTACAACAGGAGTGGATTGAATGTCCTTATTGCCTGACACCCAGGTTTAGCGAATAGTACCATTAGACCTCTCCAACCAAGAATCTCAAAGGCAGGCAGGATGCCTACCCTACAAGAGTTATGGGAGATGTCTATTAAGTATTGGTCATTGAGTCATTGGTTAAGGGTGCATCAAAAAGCAACAATCAGCAAAAAGACATCGGAGATAATGACAAATGACCAAAACTATTTGGGCAAACTAAGAATAACAACTAACCAATAAATCTACTGCTAACGGAGACAGTCTTATGCCGATGGAATTGATGATTGAAGACCTAATGGAACAATTAATTGAGATGGGTGGCTCGGATATGCACATCCAAGCTGGTGCGCCTGTCTATTTCCGGGTCAGTGGTAAACTGGGGCCAGTGGGCGAGGAGCCGATGACGGCAGAAGAGTGTCAACGCTTAATTTTTAGTATGCTCAATAACTCGCAACGGAAAGATTTAGAGCAGAACTGGGAGTTAGATTGTGCTTATGGGGTGAAAGGGTTAGCGCGGTTCCGGGTAAATGTTTATCGGGAACGGGGGGCTTGGGCGGCTTGTTTGCGAGCTTTGTCTTCTAAGATTCCGAATTTCGATAAGTTAGGGTTGCCGGATGTGGTGCGGGAAGCCACGGAAAGACCGAGAGGGATGGTGTTGGTGACTGGACAAACGGGGTCGGGAAAAACGACGACGATGGCGGCGATGATCGATTTGATTAACCGGACGCGATCGGAACATATTCTGACTGTGGAAGATCCGATCGAATATGTATTTCCCAACGTTAAAAGCTTGGTTCACCAAAGGCAAAAAGGTGAAGATACCAAGAGTTTTGCTAATGCCTTGAAAGCAGCATTACGGGAAGACCCAGATGTAATTCTTGTGGGTGAAATGCGGGACTTAGAAACGATCGGCTTGGCGATTTCCGCAGCAGAAACAGGTCACTTGGTATTTGGTACTTTGCACACGAACTCAGCTGCTCAGACGATTGACCGGATGTTGGACGTATTCCCTCCAATTCAACAACCCCAAATTCGAGCGATGCTTTCTAACTCTTTGGTAGCTGTATTCAGCCAAAACTTGGTACCAAAACAGAATGTTAAACCTGGGGAATATGGTCGGGTAATGGCTCAAGAGATTATGGTAATTACACCTGCTATTTCTAACCTGATTCGGGAGGGCAAAACTTCCCAAATTTACTCGGCAATTCAAACCGGAGGTAAATTGGGGATGCAAACTATGGAAATGTCCTTAGCTAACCATTACAAAGCTGGTTCGATTTCTTACGAAGCTGCGATGAGTAAATCTTCTAAACCTGATGAATTACAAAGGTTAATTGGGCCGACACCAGCTGGAGTGAAAGTCGGAGGAGCCGCCCATTAAGTTAAGTTAGGATAGCGGTATTAGGTAAGAGGTAGTAGGTAGTAGGTAGGAGGTAAAAGTTTTAAGTGATGCGTTTTGCCAACTCCCTAGTGGGAATTTAAGCATTGTGATTGTCCCAATAATTCTTAAGATCAACTACCATCTACCAATTACCAATTACCCAATAAACAAAATAAATTAAACAAAAAAGTTTGGTGTTAACTATGCCTACTTTCTTAGCTCAAGTTAGAGACTCTCAGGGAGTTGCCAAAAAAGAAAAAGTAGTTGCCGAATCTCTCAGGGATGCCCGTGCGCTTTTGAGAGAGAAGGGAATGACGGTACAAGACCTCAAGGAAGCAAAAAGCTTTAACTTAAAAGAGTTTGATTTTAAAGCCGCAATGGCGAAAATCACTGTTAAGGATAAAGCGATTTTCTCTCGCCAATTTGCAGCGATGGTTAATGCTGGGGTGGCTTTGGTGAGAGCTTTGGGGGTATTAACTGAACAATGTACTAATCCGAAATTGAAGAAGGCTTTGGTGGGAATTAGTGCGGATGTGAATGAGGGGATTAGTTTGGCAGATGCGCTGCGAAAACATCCTGATTGTTTTGATAACCTCTATGTGGCAATGGTGGAGGCTGGGGAAGTCGGTGGGGTACTTGATGAGGTTTTAAACCGGATTGCGAAGTTATTAGAAGATGCGGCGAGACTGCAAAACCAAATTAAGTCGGCGATGTCTTATCCGGTGGCGGTGGGAAGTTTAGCGGTTTTGATCTTTATTGGGATGACGACTTTTCTGTTACCAATTTTTGCGAAAATCTTTGAAGATTTGGGAACGGAATTGCCGCTATTTACCCAAATAATGATGGGAATTAGTGAAATTTTGCGTGGCCCTTTTCTGCCGGAACCGAAAAGAAATTACTGGATTTTGTTGGTAATTGCTGCGATCATGGGCAGTATTTTTGCTTATAAGCAATATTACAAAACTCCGGTTGGTCGCTTACAAATTGACAAGTTTTTTCTGAAAGCTCCGATTTTTGGTGATTTGACGGAAAAAACGGCTGTGGCACGTTTTTGTCGGACTTTTGGGACTTTGACTCGTTCTGGTGTACCGATTTTGACTTCTTTGGAAATTGTCCGGGATACGGCGGGTAATGTGGTAATTTCTAATGCGATCGAATCGGCGAGAAAAGAAATTCAAGGTGGGGGGATGATTAGCATTGCTTTACAGCGAGAAAAAGTGTTCCCGATTCTGGCGATTCAAATGATCAGTATTGGGGAAGAAACTGGGGAAATTGACAAAATGTTGATGAAGGTTGCCGATTTTTATGAAGATGAAGTCGAGCAAGCTGTCAAAGGACTTACTAGCATTCTAGAACCATTGATGATGGTGGGTATTGCTTGTATTGTGGGTTCGATTTTGTTGTCGATGTATCTGCCAATGTTTGCGGTGTTCGACAAGTTAGGCTAATCGGTAGAGATTCCCTTTGTTTGAGCTAAGTAAAATAGGAAAAGAATTTGGTGAACCATCGCAGTTCCAATTAGGATAATGTCGATACAGCAATTCCATTACGAAGAGTTACTCGCAGAGTATAGTAGTCAAGTGGGGGCGATCGAGCTATTGAAGCAACATCGACCCTATTTTGAGCTAATTCCTAGTCTGCGACGACCCCAAGAAAGTTTAATCACTATTCCTTTGCCGATTGTACGTTTGAGTGAAAATGTGGCATCGACCAAGCATAGTGGTGTTGTCAAACCAGGAAGAAAAGCAACTTCTTTACCTTGTGATGTAGCAGTTTTGATGTGCGATCCAGAATGGAAAATTAAAACTGGTGCGGAAATTTTAGTGTTTATTCATCGTCCTGATGAAGAGTTTTCGGAATTACTAAATCGGTGGCGACAAACTCAGGTTTATTTGGATAATGGTTACGAGTGGGTGATGCCTTCCCGGTACAAACATATTTTGAGTGAGGGGGCTGATAAAATACATCCACTGTTTGTGATTTATGAGCAAACTCCAGAGCGAGTTAAGTCGGGTTTAAAGGGTGCTTATTTGCCTTTTGTGGTGCAAAGTTTGACGGTAGTTGAGGAGGAAGTTCCACCTGCTTTGTCTCCTGAAACTCCGGCAAGTTAGGAGTTTTCGGAGTAGGGAGAGGATTAATTAAAGCGATTTTTTCGGTTTCCAAGCGATTAAAATTACTAGCTAAATATGAGGACTTACGCTAACCAAATTTGTTTATTAGGTTATACTGCGTAAGTCCTTAATAGTTTTTACTTTTTCAGGGGGTATAATGGCGGAGGATTCGGCTTTGGTGGCGTGGCAAAAGTTAATTGATGTGGTGGCGAAGTTGCGATCGCCTAATGGTGGTTGTCCTTGGGATTTAGCTCAAACTCCTGAGTCTTTAATTCCCTACGTAATTGAAGAAGCTTATGAAGTTGTTGATGCGATTAAATGTGGCGAGCAAAGAGCGATCGCTGAAGAGTTAGGAGATTTACTTTTACAAGTAGTTTTACAAGCGCAAATTGCTAGGGAATCTGGTCAATTTACGATCGCTGAAGTTACGGAAGGAATTACGGAAAAGTTAATTCGCAGACATCCTCATGTTTTTGGGAATGTGGCAGTGGAAAGTGTTGAGGAAGTGCGGCAAAATTGGGAACAAATTAAGGCGACAGAAAAGGGAGAAAATCCAGAACAGCAACAGTTACTCAGTGCTAAAATTAGCCGTTATGCTCGCACTTTGCCGCCTTTAACTGCTGGAATGAAAATTTCTCGAAAGGCGGCATCGGTGGGTTTTGAATGGGATAAAATTGAGGATGTTTGGGAAAAGTTTAATGAAGAGTTGGCTGAGTTTAGATACTCTATTCAACATGAAACTAAGGAACGACAACAAGAAGAATTAGGCGATTTGTTGTTTGTAATTATTAATTTAGCTCGGTGGTATGATTTAGATCCGGCAGAGGCTTTGCAGGGAACGAATCAACGTTTTATTCAAAGAATTGTGAAGATGGAGGCAGCGACAGATCGCCCGCTTTCGGATTATTCGCTACAGGAGTTGGAAGAGCTTTGGCAACAAGCAAAGGCTAAGTTGGCGGCGCAAAAAGGTGGCGATCGTACCGATATTTAATCGATCTTTACATAAAATTATCAGTCGCATACTTCCGAAATAGTTAAATCTACTGTTGAATAGTATCAGTAGATCTCAGGAGAAGTTATGTTACAAATTTTATTTAAGTACATGGGATTACCAGCTATCACTGTCAGTATGGTGCTGGGAAGTACAAGAGTTGCTCAAGGTGCTTATTTAAAACTGTGGGATAGTGGGCCATCGAGTAACCGGGTGGATATGGTTTTTCTGGGGGATGGGTATAGAGCAGAGGATATCAATACTGTCTACAATGACGATATTAATTCGATGCTCGATTGGATGTTTTCTGGAAATGAAAACCCCTATCCCCGATATAAAAACTTCTTCAATGTTCACCGTTTAGATATTATTTCTCAGGAAACGGGAGCAGATGTTCCTCCAGAAGGGATTTTTCGGGATACGGCACTGGATGCAAGTTACTATTTTGATGGAGTAACGGAGCGGTTGCTTTATATTAATGAGGGAAAAGCTTACCGAGCTTTAGTAGATAATTTACCAGATATTTCATTAGCAGAAATTCGCTTAGTGACTGTTAATGATGCTAAATATGGAGGCGGTGGTGGATATTTTAGTGTGTATGCAGGTGGTAATGTTAACGCTACAGAAATTGCACTTCATGAGTTAGGACATAGTTTTAATAAGTTAGCTGATGAGTATGGTTATGGGGATTCGGCAATTTATACTGGTGGAGAACCAGCGGCAATTAATATTACTAAATCTGCTACAGGTGATAAGTGGTCGCAGTGGCTAGGTTACGGGGAACCGGGTATGGGAGTTATTGGTGCTTATGAGGGTGCTGGTTATTATGAAAAAGGTTTATTTCGACCTTCTATAAATTCTAAGATGCGGAGTTTGGGTCAACCTTTTGATGCGGTAAGTCGAGAAAAGATTATTTTAGATATTTATGATTTAGTCGATCCTTTGGATAGTTGGTTAGATAATACAACTGCTTTGTTTAATCCCGATCTACTTTGGGTAAAGCCCATAGATAGTGATGTGATTAAAGTTAAGTGGTATGTGAATGATGTTCCTGTACTTAGTGCGGAAAATCCTTGGTTTAAGTTGACAGATTATGGTTTTGGTTCGGGTATTTATCAGGTGAAAGCTATAGCATCCGATCCGACTGATTGGGTAAGAGCTAATCGCCAGCTTTTAGAGCAAACTGTGACATGGAATGTCCAGGTTTCGGTTCCTGAACCTGGAATTTTATTAGGGTTGTTGAGTATGAGTGTTTTGGCGGTGATTAGTTGTCATAGAAAAAGCTAGGATTTATCTTAAACTTACTGTCAAGTTGACCATATCCTGATAGTAATCTATTACTTCACGGGTCGAGCCGATGGTTTTGATTTTACCTTTATCTAACCAAATTACCCGATCGCAAAATTGCTCAACTAAATCTAATTCATGAGATACTAGTAAAACTGTGGCGTTGGCATCCCAAAAGTTTTTTAAACGTTGTTTGCATTTCTTTTTAAATCTTTCGTCGCCGACGGCGAGGACTTCATCTAAAATTAAAATATCTGGTTGGACTTCGGTGGCGATCGCAAAACCTAAACGCGCCACCATCCCGGATGACAAGTTTTTTAAGGGTACTAAAACATCTTCTTCTAATTCAGCAAATGCTAAAATTGAATTGATTCTTTGGCGCATTTCTTTTTGAGAAAAACCTAGCATTACCCCATATAAAATGATATTATCTAGCAGGGATAATTCGGGATCGAAACCTGCTTCTAATTCAATTAATGGCGCGATTTTTCCCCAAACTTTTACTTGACCGTGGGTAGGTTGTAAAATGCCACAAATTACTTTTAGCAGGGTGGATTTTCCTGAACCATTAACACCGATGATGCCGACTTTTTCGCCTTTTGCTATGGTTAAGTCAACTCGATCTAAGACTAACTTTTTGACGGGTTTATGATATTTTCCTTCCAGAACTGACAAAATGGTTTTCTTCAAGTCGTAAGAAAATTCTTCTTGGGTTCTGCGCCAGAGTGATACTTGTTCTAAGCAGATTGCTTGCATTTATAATAAGTCCATAAATTGCGATCGCCAATTGGAAAATAATTTCCATCCTACAACTAAAACGACACAACTAGTTAATAAAGAAGTGCCAATTAAGCTGAGATCGGGTAATTCTCCTGAAAAGGCGATCTGACGAATACTAGCAATAATCCAAGTCAGGGGGTTGAGGGCTAAGATCGGTCGGATATTTGCTGGAACAATTTCTACTGGGTAAAATATCGGAGAACTAAACCAAGTTAGGGAAACTACTAATTCGTAAAAATAGGGCAAATCGCGAAAGAAAATAAATAGCGCACTGACGACCAATCCCACTCCCGCACTAAAGCAAACTAAGGATAATAATGGCAGTATTAAAGCTAACACATTAATGAAATTTTGGGAAGTTAGTAAGGTGGCAACTACTAGAAATGGTAAAGAACCGCAGACAAATTGAAAGATATTTGCGGCAATCATTGATAAGGGAAAAACATTGATTGGCAAGCGAATCTTATTCAACAATTCTCCGTTACTGACTACACTAGTTAATGCTTGGGTTGTGGCGGCGGAAAAAAAGTTAATTACCACTAAACCTGCAAAAACTTCTAACATATAATTGATAATAGAATTTTCGTAATAATGCCGAAATGCCATGCCAAAAATTGTGGTGTAAGCGGCGGTCATTAATAAGGGATTTAACAGCGACCAATAGATACCTAAAATGGAACCACGATAACGAACTTTGAGATTTCTTGTTACTAATACTTGTAACAATTCTAAATAGCGGGTTAGGTTAGCGTCCTGAAAAATTAATGTTTTACTCACTCGCACCACTGTATCCTGTCAATATAAAGACGATTCTTGTACTAAGCTTGAAATATACGCTGCAAATTGAGTAATGTCCATGATTGTTTCCCAAGAAGCTTCGAGTTCGCTAATTGAGATTGCCCAACTTACCCGCCAAGCAGCTAGAGAGTTGGCGATGCTTTCTGCTGCGGCTAGGAATGATGCGATCGAAGCGATCGCCCAAGCGTTAGAATCGATGATGCCTGAGATTTTGACTGCGAATCGTGCCGATTGTCAAGCAGCTGAGGCGGAAGGAATCTCAAAATCCCTTTATGCGCGGTTAAAGTTGGATGAGACTAAATTGCAGGGTGCGATCGCTGGTGTTCGCGATGTGGGAAGTTTACCCGATCCGGTAGGAAAATTGGAAATTCATCGCCAGTTGGATCGGGGATTAATTTTAAAGCGAGTTAGCTGTCCTTTGGGTGTTTTGGGGGTAATTTTTGAAGCCCGTCCTGATGCGGTGATGCAGATTTCTAGTTTGGCAATTAAGTCGGGAAATGGGGTAATTCTCAAGGGTGGAAAAGAGGCTGTTCGTTCTTGCGATGCTTTGGTAAAAGCGATTCGTTTGGGTTTAGAAAAAAGCGATGTTTCACCAAATGTGGTGCAGTTGCTTACGACTAGAGAGGAGATTTCGACATTATTAAAGTTGGATGAATATGTAGATTTAATTATTCCCAGAGGTTCTAATAGTTTTGTGCGATTTGTGCAGGAAAATACACGAATTCCGGTTTTAGGTCACGCTGATGGAATTTGTCATTTATATGTAGATGGGGCGGCGGAAATTACTAAGGCGGTGGATATTACTGTTGATTCTAAAACTCAATATCCGGCGGCTTGTAATGCGATCGAAACTTTGTTAGTTCACAAGTCGATCGCGCCAGATTTTCTGCCTTTAGTAGCGGCGGCTTTAAAAAGTCGAAATGTGGAATTGCGGGGGGACGATCGGGCTAGGGAAATTGTGGAAATGTTGCCAGCAACGGAAACAGATTGGGCAACGGAATATAGCGATTTGATTTTATCGATTAAGATTGTGGATTGTTTGGCGGATGCGATCGCCCATATTAATACTTTTGGTTCTCGACATACTGATGCGATCGTCACTGAAAATAACGATGCGGCAAAACTTTTTATTGCCCAAGTTGACGCAGCGGGAGTTTATCATAATTGTTCGACTCGTTTCGCTGATGGTTATCGTTATGGCTTTGGCGCAGAAGTGGGAATTAGCACTCAAAAAATGCCTCCTCGTGGGCCTGTAGGTTTAGAAGGATTGGTAACATACAAATATCAATTAACTGGAGATGGTCACATTGTCGAAAGTTATAGTGGTAAGAATGCTAAATCTTTCGATCGTCAAAATTTGCCGCTAGAATAAAGCTTTCCCAGATCACCGACTTCTTCAAGAAGTCGGTGATCTAGTAACTCAAGTTACTAGTTACAAGTCTGCCTCTTTCTTAGCCCCCCTTGTTAAGGGGGGTTGGGGGGATCTAAAAGTAGTAATCACAGCCGAAGATCCCCCCTAACCCCCCTTACTCAAGGGGGGAACTCCGAAAGAATTAATAACTAGCAACTTGCGTTAGTAGAACATTATGGATTTAATTAAAGAAACGATGAGTTGGTTTCAAACGGCTTTGCAATTGAAGGGTTCGGTAGCAATTAAAGTGCTGCCTCGTGCTTTGATTTGCAGCTTATTTGGATTATTAGTTTCGTTACTTTATTACTGGAAATTGCCGTTACCTTGGCATAATTTGGGAAGTGTTACTACTAATGTAGTGTTCACTTTAGTGTTGGGTTTGTTGTTAGTTTTTCGGACTAATACGGCTTACGATCGCTTTTGGGAAGGGCGGAAAGCTTGGGGAACATTGGTAATTAATATTCGCAATTTAGCTAGACAAATTCACACGGCTGTTGTTGCGGAGTCGGAGATAGATAAAACCGAGAAAAATCAAATTTTAAGGCGGATTGTGGGTTTTGCGATCGCCACTAAATTACATTTGCGAAGAGAGTCTTTATCGGCAGAGTTAGAAAGTTTCGTAACTGCTGGGGAATTAGAGAGATTGAAAGAGGTAAAAACTCCACCTTTGGAAATTTTACGTTGGCTAGGAGATTATTTGCAAAAACAAGGTAAAAAAGGGAGTTTAAACGATTATCAATTAACAGCAATGAACCAATTAATAGATAAATTAGTCGAAGGTTTTACTAGCTGCGAACGGATTTTAAATACTCCAATTCCTTTGGCTTATGTAATTTATATCAAGCGGTTGTTGTTAATATATTTTTTGTTTTTGCCTTTCCAGTTAGTGAGTAATTCGGAGTGGTTAACTGCTTTTTTAGTATTTTTAATTAGCTTTGGTTTGTTTGGCATTGAAGAAATTGGTAACGAAATTCAAGAACCATTTGGTTATGATGCAAATGATTTACCCTTAGATCAAATCTGTGAGACAATTAAAACTAATATAGAAGATATAATTGCAGTGACAGAAAACAATTCTTCAGAAAATTTAGTGTAAATAATCTTTATGGATGCAATTGAAATTACAGGGATTCGCTGTTACGGTTACACGGGTTATTTACCGGAAGAACAGGTTTTGGGGCAATGGTTTGAGGTAGATGTTACTTTGTGGTTAGATTTAACTCAGGCGGGAAAAAGTGATGCTATTACTGATACTTTGGATTATCGCACGACAATTGAAACTGTAAAAAGTTTGGTGAAAAATGCTAAGTTCGCTTTGGTGGAAAGGTTGGCGGAGGCGATCGCATCGAGTATCCTAGAATCAGCTAAAGTGAGCAAAGTTAGAGTCAGGTTAACAAAACTTGCTGCGCCAATTCCTGAATTTGGCGGTAAAATTACGATCGATATTATCAGGGTGCAACTCAACTAATTTAAGGAAGATAGAAAGATGCCTTTTCGGATATTGTGTTTGGATGGTGGAGGAATTCGCGGTGTTATTGAAGCCGTTATTTTGGCAGAAGTAGAAAAGATTGTCAAAGTACCTTTGAATCGTTATTTTGATTTAATTGCAGGTACTTCTACTGGGTCAATTTTAGCAAGTGCGATCGCATTAGGTAAAAAAAGTGAAGATATTATTCAACTGTATCGCCAAAGAGGAAAAATTATTTTTCCATACACCAGTATTTTTTCACCCCAACGGTTGAGTTTAATGCTGAAATATGGGCTTTCTGCACCTAAATACTCAGATAAAGGTTTAATTGAAGCGTTACAAACAGAACTTGGTAATGTTAAATTAGGAGATATTAAATCACCGAAATTATTAATTACAGCTTACGATACATTCGATCGACAATTCATAGTTTTTAAGAACTGGCAAATTAACAAACCTTGGATCGATACTCCCCTGTGGGAAGTGTGCGTTTGTTCATCTTCAGCACCAACTTTTTTCCCCGCACATTTACTGACAACAGAATCAAAAACTTACTCATTAATTGATGGTGGCATAGGTGCAAATAATCCTTCAGCTTGTGCAGTTGCAGAAGCATTGCGACTAGATCATCCAATCAGAGATATTTCTGTACTTTCTATTGGTACAGGAGATGCCAATCAAGCGATTCCTTACACTAAAGTTCGTAGCTGGGGATTAGTTCAGTGGATTTGGCAAGGGCGTTTAATTGAAGTAATTATGGATGCTTCTGCTGATGTTAATGATTACATTAGTAGGCAAGTTATGAGTCCTCCAGAAATGGAAAATGAAGCTGCACCTCGTTATTTTCGTTTGCAACCTAAAATTATGAAAGATGCCATAGATGATGCGAGTGATGTAAATATCGATCGGTTAATTACACTGACAGAAGTTTATCTCCGAGACAATAAAGATTTATTAGTTAGCTTCTTGGAACATATTAATTCTTAAGGAATTAAACCGATAAATTGCCAAGAAATAGTGCAAAATGGGAATATGCAGTAAAGTACCAATATGCTGATGTTCTCATGGAGGTTTTGTCATGTATTGGCATCCGCAATATCTTAGTTTTGGCACTGCTACATTAATTATTTGGCTGGCTGTTTTCTCCCCAGCTAAATTATCTGCACAGACAAATCTTCGACTACCATCACCTATACCAAGTTTAGACGGTAATGTTTTACGGGATGATGATAGACAAAATAATCAAAATCAGTCACCTTCACCCACATCTAATCCTAATAACAATTCTGCCCCAACGGAATTTAATTTCAGAGGCAACGTGAGAAATAACGATCGATATCGATCGACTCCGGGAGGGAATATGTTACGGGATGATGATACAACAATTAATCAAACTCAGCTGCCTTGGGTATTAGTTTCCAATCAACCAAATCAAGTAGTTTCTTTGGCTGTTACTAACAAAATTTCCGGTTTTTTGGTGAAAGAAGGTTTAACTCCGGTGTCTTGTAGTACCAATCCGGTAGTGATCATGTATGTTAATAATAAATATGTAGCTTGTAGCTCACCTACAACTCAATTTCCACCAGGAACTTATACTACAAATATACCTGATTTAGAACCTTTAGATAAATAAATTATGAAATATAAATTGGTAATTTGTATCGCCCTTTTTGCTTTTGTGATAAGTGCTTGTGGTTCTGCTCCTGAAGGTAGTCTGATCCGCGAAGAAGATAGTACCTCTGTTCCTCAAGGAACTGCTTTGCGAGATGATGATAAAAATCAATTTCAAGAGGCGTTGAATCAGGCAAAAAATGCCACAAATTTGGCTAAGTCAGCTAAAAGTGAAATCGAGTGGAAAGCAGTTGCTAATCAGTGGAATAAGGCAATTGAGTTGATGAAATTAGTACCAAAAACCGATCCAAATTATCAAGCTTCTCAGCAAAAAATACTAGAGTATCAAAAGAGTTTAGTGGAGGTAGATAAAAAATTAAAAAGGTAGATTTGAACCGAGAATTAAAGCGAGTAAATTAATATGCGATCGCCTTTCCTCAGCCTAACCTTAATTACTGCTATCTTAATTGGATTTCCTCAACTTAGTTTAGCAGAAGAAGATTTTGTAGAGCCTGAACCTGTGGAAGATAGTACAATTCTTGATGATGCAGATGATTCGCAGAACAACCCCACTAGACAAGCTGAACAACTTCTACAAACAGGCGAACAACAATTTGCTAACCGTCAGTATCAAGAAGCAATTAAAACCTTCAAAAAATTACGAGAAATTTATCAGAAAATAGGCAATAAAGAAGGTGAAGCAATAACAGTTTTTAGAATTGGTTCTAGTTACGATCGCTTAGGTAAATTTCGCGAAGCATTAGATTACTATCAACAAGCTTTAAGTTTGCGGCGACAAATAGGCGATAAAAGTGGTGAAGGTAGCGTTTTAAATAGCATTGGCGGAGTTTATTTTCAACAGGGAAACTATCAGCAAGCATTGGAACTGTACCAGCAAACTTTGCAGTTTCGGCGAGAAGTTGGAGACAAACTTGGGGAAGGACGTACTTTAAATAATATTGGTTTAATTTACGAAGCGTTGGCAGATTATCCCCGTGCTTTAGAAAATTACCAGCAAGCTTTAGCAATTTTTCAAGCTCCAGAAATTAAAAATCGTCAAGGCGAAGCAGCTATATTAAATAATATAGGCTTAATTTACAATCAGCTTGGTCAATCTTCACAAGCCTTAGAATTTTACCAAAAAGCTTTAGTAATTCGCCAAGAAATTGACGACAAATCAGGTGTAGGGACAACTTTACATAATATTGGATATATCTACGATCGACAGCAGAAATATGCTCAAGCTTTAGAGTACTATGAACAAGCTTTGCAGATAAGGAAAGAAGTAAGCGATCGAGCAGGAGAAGCCTTAACTTTAAATAATATCGGTTTAGTTTATGATAATTTGGGAAAGCATTCTTTAGCTTTAGATAATCTTCAGAAAGCTTTAGGGATTTTTCGTGATATTGGCGATCGGACTAATGAAGGTAACACCCTAGATAGCATTGGCACAGTTCATAAAAATCAGCGCCAGTATGAAAAATCTTTAGACGCTTACCAACAAGCACTAACCATTATCAAAGAAGTAGGCAATCGTAACTTTGAAAGATCTACACTTAGTAACATTGCTCAACTTTTAGAAGTCCAAAATAAACCAGAATTAGCAATTTTATTTTATAAACAAGCAGTTAATGTTACTGAATCAATTCGTTCTGGATTAAGCAAACTTCCCTCAGAACAACAGCGTTCTTACACAGCGACAGTTGCGGATACTTATCGCTCTTTAGCTGATTTATTATTACAACAAAATCGAGTTTTAGAAGCTCAACAAGTTTTAGATTTATTGAAAGTTCAAGAATTAGAAGATTATTTCCAAAAAGTTAGAGGTAACGAGCAAACTTGGCAAGGAGTAGAATTATTACCGCAAGAACAAAAAGTGCAAGCGGACTACATTGCCATGCAAAACAAAGCTATTGAATTAGGCAAAGAACTGAGTCAGTTACAAAAAATACCGTCAGTTAACCGCACCACAGAGCAACAAAAAAGAATTACCGAATTAATCCAAATTCAACAAGAAATTCGCTCCGAATTTAATAACTTCATTAACAGCCCCGCAGTCATCGCATTAACACAAAAACTCAGCCAAACTACAAGCGGTGAAAGCCTAAATTTACGAACCCTCAATAAATTACAAGCACAATTAAAGCAGTTATCACAAAACGCGGTGTTACTTTATCCTTTAATTTTAGAAGACAGATTAGAATTAGTACTAGTAACTAGTTATTCGCCACCAATTCGCCGCACAGTTAACATCAAACGTCAAGAATTAAATCGGTTAATTGTCGAATTTCGTTTAGCTTTACAACAATCTAATGCTGACGCTAAAACTCCAGCGAATAAACTATATAATTTACTGATTAAACCGATAGAAAATGATTTAAATCAAGCCCAAGCTCAAACTATAATTTATGCCCCAGATGGGCAATTACGTTATATTCCTATTGCGGCTTTGTTTGATGGTAAACAGTGGTTAGTTGAAAGATTTAGTATTAACAATATCACCTCTGCTAGCCTGACAGATTTTAATAGTAGGAAGATTTCCCAACTCAAAATTTTAGCCGCAGCTTTTACTCAAGGTAGTTATAATATAACTGTTGGAAGTCGTAAATTAACCTTTGCTGGTTTACCTTTTGCGGGACGAGAAGTAGAAAATTTAGCAGCAATAATTCCTAATACGACCAAATTGATAGATAGTGCTTTTACCCCTACGTCTACTGTTCCGAAATTAAACGAATATAATATCGTTCATTTGGCAACTCACGCTGCTTTTGTGATTGGTCAACCCCAAGATTCTTTTATACTTTTTGGTGATGGAAGTCGGGTAACATTGCGCGATGTAGAAACTTGGTCATTACCGGATGTAGAATTAATAGTTTTGAGTGCTTGCGAAACAGGAATTGGCGGACAATTAGGGAATGGAGAAGAAATTTTAGGCTTTGGTTATCAAATGCAATTAACCGGAGCGAAGGCTACTATTGCTTCTTTGTGGTCAGTTTCCGATGGTGGTACTCAAGTTTTAATGGATGCTTTTTATGCTGAATTACGCAAGGGAAATATCAGCAAAGCTGAAGCATTGCGACGAGCGCAAATTGCTTTAATTAATAGTAGAAATTCGCTGACAACTGCCCAAAGAGGAAGAATATTTACTGCTCAGCCGACTCGGAATAGTTTAGCAGCTAGAGTTAGCGATCGCCTAAATCACCCCTATTATTGGGCACCTTTTGTGTTAATTGGTAACGGCTTGTAAATAAAATATAGCGTTTCTCGTTTGGATGCAGTACATTTGGGGGCAGGTTTTGATTGGTATATCTTTCACACAGCAAGGATTTCAGCTAAACCTGCCCCTACATTATGAGAACTGCTAATAAATACTTACAAAGATTCATAAGTAAGTTCTTGATTAGCCCAATTAGTTTCTTGCAAAAACTCTTTAAAAGTAGTCAACAAACCGGGGAATTCCTCTTCTCTTAAATACTTAACATCAGCTTGATAACCTTTATTTCGATACCATTGAATTAAATCAAACAGTTCTTTTCTAAACAAAAGTAAGAAAATCCAAGGGGGTATTTCTTTGTGAACTACACTCATTCCTTGCACTTGGGAAAACTCCACTGCCATTTGTTTTGGTGTGAGCATATCGCCAGCAAGTTCAATCTCTTTTCCAATATATTTTTCGGGATGTTTCATCACATAAGCAGCAACACGACCCAAGTCTTTTGTTGTAATCAAATGTAAGGGTTTATTTGGTTGAATAGAAAAGGGAAAACTACCTTTGAGAATTGATGGTCTGGTATACTTTTTCCAAAATTCTTCCATGAACAAACAAGCACGCAACATAGTAGTTTGTAAACCTGTTTGTTGCAAAATCTGCTCTACTTTATACTTCTGTTCAATGTGACCAATTCCTGAATTTCTTTCCGCCCCACCTGCGGAATTATAAACAAAATGTTTGATGTTATTTTGCTTAGCAATTTTCGCAACTCGCTTGGCTCTTTCTATTTCTAAAGGATCGGCTTCAGATAAATCAGCAGAAGTAGCATGACAATAAACATGAGAAATTCCTGCAAAGGCAGCTTCTAAAGATTTTTCCTCATCTAAATTAGCCTCAAAAAGTTCGACTCCGGCATCATTTATTTTGGCTAAAGAAGGGCGACTCAAGTCAATTTTTCGGGTGGTAGCACGCAAGTTAGTTATTCCTTGTTCTAGAAATCCCTTGACTGCGTTCCCACCAGTGCCGCCTGTAACACCAATTAGTAGCACTTTATCGATGTTAAATTCAAGAGAATTCATAATATTCACTGCATTGTTAACAGGGAAATTGTAATTATTTTTGGGTGCGATCGCGTCCCTCTAAAGATTTATTTTTTCCAATTGAGAAACTTTTAGCGGCAAAAAGTTAAAAGTATTTAAATCTAAGGCAAAAAATAATAATTAACGCGATAATGAATAATGAATTGCCGTTAGTTAGTGAATTTATATGTCTGACATTAGTATTATTATTCCTACTTTAAATGAAGCAAGCTGTTTGGGTCGCACTTTACGAAATCTCAGTTTGCTCGATCCTCCAGCTAAAGAAATAATCATAGTTGATGGAGGGAGTAAAGATGAAACGATCGCCATTGCAGAAGCGGCAAATGTGCGAGTTATTACTTGTGAAAAGCGGGGACGTTCTCGACAAATGAATCAAGGTGCGATCGCTGCTACCGGAGATTTTCTCTGCTTTTTACACGCTGATACTTTAGTTCCTGATGACTTAGTTACGGTAATTCAAAACACATTAAATAACCGAGAAATTGCCTGTGGTGGTTTCATTTCTTTGATGACAGGTACTACTAGTACTCGTTGGGGAATTTCGCTACATAACTATCTCAAAACATATTATGCTCCGCTATTTTTTAAACCGCATTTGTTTGTGAAAGGTTTGCGGCTTTTATTTGGCGATCAAGTGATGTTTTGCCGTCGCAGTGATTTTTTAGAAACTGGGGGTTTTGATGTGAATATTCCGATTATGGAAGAAGCAGATTTGTGTTTAAAATTAGTGCAGAAAGGCAGAATTAAACAAGTAAATCGGATCGTGCAAAGTAGCGATCGCAGAGTCGCCCGTTGGGGTTCTTTAAAAGCTACTGCTATCTATCTTTATATTGGCATTTTATGGGGTTTAGGTGTTTCGCCTGAATATTTGGAAAAGTTCTATCAAGATATTCGTTAAAACTTTTACCTACTGTTTGTTTAGACTCCAATCATAAGGTAAATAAGCAATGGGAGTTTGGGAATCGATCGGAAAATCACTTTTTAAATAAGTGCGAATGTAATCAGGAATTGTCGGAGAAACTGTCAGGAAATCTTGGCGATACCACTTAAAAATTTTGCTACAAAACAAGATTCTATTTTGGGGATCATAGTGAACTTTATCCAGGTTATTAATAAAACGGCTGGCATCTTCCGCTAATTGTTCTTGCACTTTCTCTGGAAAATAAGCGTGATTTCGTAACAAAGGACAACCAATGGAAGCGCAAACAATGGCAAAATGAATGCGCGGATCTTGTAATTTATTTCGCAAAATCCCATGCTCTATTTTCCCCAAACTATAACGTTTTCCAGCAAATTTATAAGCGGGACGATTGAAAAACCACAGAAAAGCTAACCAATTAGAAATTCCCAAAAACTGGGGCAAAACAGATTTAATTGGATAGCGATTTAAAATCATTGAAATAGTGAAAGCATTGTAAAGATTTATCCACAATGCTAATTGCTCATTCGAGTTAGAATCGTGGGAATAATTCAAAGTTTCTAAACCTTTTAACCAATAGGTAAGAGTTTGGTAATTTTCTCTTTGCCAAGCAGAGTAATTAATACGACCAAATTTATCTACGTATTGGCGCAAAAGTCGATCCCAAATAGTGAAGTCAATCATGATTAAAGTTAAAATAGCGATCGCTTAAACCATCAAGATAGCAAAGGTAATCGAAAATGGTTAATCAACAACCAAACCTAGAGAACGCTGTAGTATTTGAACAGCTTTGGCAAATTACCAACGAACTTCGCCAAAAAATAGAAGCACGTTTTACGCTACATCCAGATCCCTCGACAAAAGATTTAGAAGAATATACCGGAATCGATCCTGATGTTAAAGGTTCAATGAAAACTTTTTCAGGTTCAGAAATTGATTGGTTGGTGCATTCTTTGCTGCGTAATTCCAAAACTGGTTTTAGCATCATGCGTCTAACTACTTGGTTAAAACCTCACATTGCTGTTCCCCATTTAGCCTTTGGATTTAGCAGTTTTGGGAATATTATATTTTATATTGATTACGTTCCTCGCAACGATCTTTTGCTGAATTTAGATGACTTAGATTGCTACTATGAGCCTGTTAATCAAACATTTTTAACATTACAAGCTGATTCCCGTCTGTCTCCATTCATCAGTAAAAGCTTGCACATTCGGCTATTTCAATCGCCAATTAGTTTATGTTACACTTGTCCGCCTACAGAAGATTTATTGGCGCTAATTCGCACGATTTCTCATGAAATATTAGATCGTTGGTTAGGTTGGATAGATGTAGCTGAAGCTGTTCCCGAATCAAGGCAAAAAGCTTTGTTCGATCGCGATTTATTTATCCGTCGTAGCAGTGCTGAACGCGATCCAGGTAACAAAATGGCAGTGCAAATGTTAGGAAATGAATTAACAGATAAATTAGTGAAAGCGTTGTGGGGTGGCGATCGCTCTCCCAGTTAAAAAATAATCTGTTTCTGCTTGATTCTGCTATTAAATCAATAGCATGAATCACAACTAATCAAAAGTAAATCCAGACAAACTTAGAATAAAGATCTATACTAGTAATTTAAGGAAATTTAATAGTCGGGTGTAGATGCTATATTAAAACATTGCTTAATCAAAAAGCAGGAAAGATTCGATGAATCTCAGAACATTTTACCAAAATCCTCAAGTATTTGGGCAGAAAATACAGCAATTAGCCGTAAAATGTCAAAAAATATTGCTGAAACTGCTCTACAAACGAACTATTTTGATTTTAGCAATTCTTTTCTGCACAGGAGTTGCAGGCGCATTGTGGAATATCTCTCGTCTTTCATGGAATTTGATCGAATCTCAAGCATTGGAAAATGCAGCTTTATACGCACAAACTATCCAAACAGCACGCACACTTTACAGTTCTGAAGCAGTTAAAAGGGTAGAAAAAATTCATGGAATTACTGTTACCCATGATTACAAAAATCAAAAAGGTGCAATACCTTTACCTGCGACATATTTAATCGAACTTGGTAAAGAAGTTATTGAAAAAAATGCCGGAATGTCGGTTAGATTATATAGCGATTATCCCTTTCCTTGGCGACAAACAGAAGGCGGCGCAAGAGATGAATTTGAATTACAAGCATTGCGTTATTTAAGATTACATCCCGATCGCCCTTTCTATCGTTTTATCAAGTCAAAAGGTAGCTTAAAATTGCGATACACCGAAGCAGATATTCTCGAACCAAGTTGTGTAAATTGTCATAACACACACCCCAGCACTCCGAAAGCAGATTGGAAAGTTGGGGATGTTCGAGGAGTTTTAGAAATTAACAGTTCTTTAGATAGTTTGATGCACAAAACTAATGAAGGTTTGCAAGGAACTTTCATTACTTTAGGAATGCTGTCAATGTTCGGACTTTTGGGTTTAACTTTAGTAATTACTAGATTGCGTGAAACTTCTAAAGAATTAGAATTGCGTGTGCTTGAACGCACCTCAGAATTACAAAAAGCGAATAATCAATTAGTAAATGAACGAGAAAAGTCCGAGCGTTTATTATTAAATATTTTACCAGAACCGATCGCTTGTCGCCTCAAAGAGGGACAGAAAAGTATTGCCGATGGCTTTGCCGAAGTCACAATTTTATTTGCTGATTTAGTCAACTTTACTGAACTCTCAGAAAAAGTAACTCCCACTGAACTGGTAGCTTTACTAAATGAGATTTTTTCGGCGTTCGATCGCCTCACCGAAAAACACAGTTTAGAAAAAATTAAAACAATTGGTGATGCTTACATGGTAGCTGGTGGCATTCCCAAACCTAGAGAAAATCATGTGAGATGTGTAGTAGAAATGGCTTTAGATATGCGAGAGGAAATTAGAAATTTTAATGCCAAAAATGATTATAATTTAAACGTCAGAATTGGCATTAATACTGGGCCAGTAGTAGCGGGAGTAATTGGGACAAAAAAATTCATTTATGACCTTTGGGGTGATACAGTTAATGTTGCTAGCCGCATGGAATCTCATGGGATAGAAGGAGAAATTCAAGTAACAGAGAAGATTTATGAGATGTTAAGCGATCGCTACAATTTCCAGTTAAGAGGTGCAATTTCTGTTAAAGGCAAAGGAGAGATGATTACCTATTTACTTATAGGCAGAAAAGAGTAAAATTATTTTAAATCAACTACAACCAAAAATATGGAAGCAGCCAATAAACAAGAATCCTTTTTTGCTTTGGCACTTCAGGTAACTTGTCACGCAATTAATCAAGTGCAGGATCGAAGTGAGGCGCGATCGCTCATCCAACAGTCGATTAATCGCATCGAAAAACAGATTGCTGGTAGTATTGCCTTTATTGGTTCAGATTGTAAACTAATAGTGTTGCCGGAATACTTTTTAACAGGTTTTCCAATGGGAGAATCGATAAATATTTGGGCAGAAAAAGCTTGTTTAGAAATGGCTGGCGCAGAGTATGAAGCATTAGGAAAAATCGCCCAAAAATACCAAATATTTCTCGCCGGAAACGCTTACGAACTCGATCCAAATTTTCCTAAATTATACTTTCAAACTTGCTTTGTAATTGACCCTTCTGGCGAAATTGTTTTAAGATATCGTCGGTTAAATTCAATGTTTGCTCCCACTCCTCACGATGTTTGGGATAAATATTTAGAATGTTATGGATTAGAAGGAGTTTTTCCCGTTGCGAAAACAGTTATTGGTAATTTAGCTGCCTTAGCTTCCGAGGAAATTTTATATCCCGAAGTTGCCAGATGTTTAGCCATGCGAGGCGCAGAAATTTTCCTGCATTCTACATCAGAAGTATTTGGCAAAGATCGATCGCCCAAATCAGCCGCCAAAATTACCCGTGCAGTGGAAAACATGGCTTATGTAATATCAGCAAATACCGCCGGAATTGCCAACATTCCGATTCCGATTTCTTCCGCCGATGGAGGTTCTAAAATTATAGATTATCGGGGATTAGTGTTAGCAGAAACAGCAACCGGGGAAAGTATGGCAGCATTTGCCGAAATCGATTTAGCCGCTTTAAGAAGATATCGCCGTCGCCCCGGATTAAACAATTTGTTGTCTCGTCAAAGGTTTGAATTATATGCAGAAAGTTACTCCCAATCTCACTTTTATCCAGCTAATACAATGGAAAATGGAGAAGTCGATCGGAAGCATTTTATTAAGACTCAGCAAGATGCGATCGAGCGTTTATCAAACTCAGGAATAATTTAAATATAACTGTTGTGCATTGATAATTAATTACCAAAACTATGAAAGATAAAATTAATGTTCGCAATCCTCGCACAGGCAAAATAGACTATTGGATTAACCCGCCAACAATAGAAGAACTGACGGCAAAATGTACCCAATTGCGAGAAGCACAAATTAATTGGCAAAAAGCCGGATTAGAAACTAGAATTGCCGCATTACAACAATGGAAACAAGCAATCATCTCGAAAAAAGATCGACTTACTGAAGCATTAGTAAATGATACAGGTAGGTTATCAGTCACAGTTTTGGAAATAGATTCTTTTATCTCTAGTATCGATCGCTGGTGTAAACTAGCCCCAGAATTACTAATAGAAACCGAAAAACCCACAGAAATTCCCTTTATAAAACTGCAAAGTCAACTAGTTCCCTACACATTAGTTGGTGTAATTAGCCCTTGGAACTTTCCCTTATTACTATCTACAATTGATACAATTCCCGCATTATTAGCAGGTTGTTCCGTCATTATAAAACCCAGCGAAATAGCCCCTCGTTTCATGCAACCACTGTTAGAAACAATAGCATCTGTTCCCGAATTATCATCAATATTAACCTACATTGAAGGCGCAGGAGAAACAGGAGCAAACTTAATAAAACTGGTAGATTTAGTATGTTTTACAGGTAGCGTCACCACAGGTAAAAAAGTAGCAGAAGAAGCAGCAAAGCAATTTATTCCAGCTTTCTTAGAATTAGGAGGAAAAGACCCAGCAATTGTTACAGAAAAAGCCAACTTAGAATTAGCAACATCAGCGATTTTATGGGGTGCAATTGTAAACACGGGACAATCATGTTTGTCAATTGAACGTATCTATGTTGCTGAAGAAATTTTTGATAGATTTGTTGCTCAAATAGTAGCCAAAGCCCAACGAATTAAATTAGCCTTTCCCAGCATTGAAAATGGAGAAATCGGGCCAATTATTGCCGAAAAACAAGCTAAAATCATTGAGGAACAATTGGAGGATGCAGTTGTTAAAGGTGCAGTAATTCATTGTGGCGGAAAGATTGAAGAACTGGGCGGAGGTTTATGGTGTAAACCGACAGTTTTAACCGAAGTTAATCACACTATGAAAGTCATGACTGAAGAAACATTTGGTCCGATCGTACCCATTATGAAATTTAATAATATTGACGAAGCAATTCACTTAGCTAATGATAGTATTTATGGATTAAGTGCCGCAGTTTTTGCCGGAACAGAAACCGCAGCCATAGAAATAGCACAACACTTAAATGCAGGTGCAATTAGTATTAATGATGCAGCATTAACCGCTATCATTCACGAAGGAGAAAAAAACTCCTTTAAATTTTCCGGGATGGGTGGTTCGCGCATGGGTGCAGCAGCAATTAAAAGGTTTATGCGAAAAAAAGCCTTATTAATTAAAACCCAACCTATTGCTAACCCTTGGTGGTTTGAGATTTAATAAAAGGAGGAATTAATTATGTCAATACGTGAAGTTGTAGTTGTAGGGTGCGTCAGAACTTAAATTTAGTATTCTCACCAAAAATTATCATATCTGACGCACCCTACTGAACTTAGTAATATTCAACAAATGGAGGAATCAAATATGTCAATACGCGAAGGAATGCCCGTACTTACCAGACACGAAGGCGACTGGATAGGAACATACACATTAGTTGATCTTGAAGGAAACATTCTCGACAAACACAAATCCCATTTAACCTGTCAATTTCCCGAAACAGGCGACTATGCTTATTATCAAATTAATCGCTACGAATGGGCGGATGGAAAACGCGAAGAACATCAATTTCCCGGCACATTTCGTGATAATAAACTGTGGTTTAATACAGAAAGAATTGAAGGAAAAGCTTGGGAAATAGACGATTCAACTATCATTTTGTGGTTTGGTTATAAAACCATGCCCGATATGCACTTATACGAAATGATTCAAATTAGTCCTTGCAATAATTATCGTGCTAGGACTTGGCATTGGTTTAAAAAAAATCAAATATTTCGACGCACTTTGATTCAAGAAGAACGGATGAAATAAAACTTTGTAATTTAGGAAAAATTAAATGCCACAACCAATTAAAAGAGCATTTTTAGACACAGAAGACGGACAAATTTTATATCGAATTGGTGGCGAAGGAGAACCGCTACTTTTACTGCACATGAACCCCCGAAGTAGTGATGAATATCGGGAATTAATACCAATTCTTGCCCAAAAAAGACGAGTCATTGCAATGGATTTAATGGGATTTGGAGACTCTGATAAACCACCCAGACTTTACTCAGTTGCAGACTACGCCAAAACAGTCATCGCCCTTTTAGACGAATTAGGAATAGAAAAAACCTGCATTTTAGGCAACCATACTGGTGCTTTTGTTTCGGGAGAAGTCGCCGCAGCTTATCCCGAAAGAGTAGAAAAGCTAATTGTTTGCAATGTAGCTGGTTTTGGAGAGGATGGAAAAGCTGATTTAATGAGGAGATTTGACGAAGGTTTTAAAATTAAAGAAGACGGTTCTCATTTAATGGAAAGATGGTTAGCACGTTCTAGATATGTTGGTTCTGCTGAGTTAAACCATCGTTGGGTTTTAGATGATTTAAAATGTTTTGGTCATCCTTTATATGCAGTTTGGGCGGTAGGAAATTATTGTTTGGATGCGCCAGAAAGATTTAAATTAATTCAATGTCCTACTTTGATTATTTGGGGAATTGATGACATGGAAGAATTTGAAAGATTGGGTTTAGCAAAAGCTAAAGATAGATTCTTCCTTTCCCAAGCATTACCAAAAGCAAAAGTTGTGGAATTTCCTGGGGGAACAATTTGCATGATGAATCAAATTCCTAAAGAAGTAGCAAAAGCAGTAACGGAATTTTTGGATAGTTCTTTAGTTTAGTTAAATAACTCTTGGCAAAGTCCGAAAGTTTGGAATTTTTACCACAGATAAACACAGATAAACACAGATGTTTTTATAGTGTTATTAGAGGAGATTAGTTAAGTGATTGTCACGTCAGATTTGTTTACTTTTGATTTTGATGTAGTGACAGTTAATTCGCAAGGTGAAGAAGTCGATCGCACTCGCAGTTCCGCTAAATATCGAGTGGAAGAGTTAGGACAGGGTGTAACTTTAGAAATGGTTGCTATTCCAGGCGGAACTTTTTTAATGGGTACAACTAATACTGAGGAAGGCAGATTAAAAAATCAAATTCCTCAGCATTTAGTAACTATTCAACCTTTTTTTCTTGGTAAATATCCTGTGACTCAAGCGCAATGGGAAGCAGTAGCAAATTTACCAAAAATTAATCAATTTCTGCATCCCGATCCATCAACTATTAAAGCACTAAATAAACCTATTGAACAAATTTCTTGGGATGATGCGATCGAATTTTGTGCTAGATTATCTCAACATACAGGAAAACAATATCGACTTCCCAGCGAAGCAGAATGGGAATATGCTTGTCGCGCCGGAACTACCACACCTTTTCACTTTGGAGAAACTTGCACAACTGAGTTAGCAAATTATTCAGGAATAGACTGGGAATATATGGGAAAAATTTGCAGTCGTGGTGCTTATGGTTTAGGGCCAAAAGGACAAGATAGAAGAGAAACAACACCTGTAGGAAGCTTTGAGGTTGCTAATAGTTTCGGACTCTATGATATGCACGGAAATGTAAGAGAATGGTGTGCGGATTTTTGGCATGAAAATTATCAAAATGCACCCACAGATGGTAGTGCTTGGGTGATAGATGGAGATAGGGAAAAACGGGTTTTGCGTGGGGGTTCTTGGAATACTGGGCCAAGGAAATGTCGATCGGCTTTTCGCAGTGTTTTAGAAGCAAATGCTTCCCTTTATGATGTCGGTTTTCGCGTTGTTTGTTCTTAGTTAAAATGGCGGTTAAAACCGCGACTATAGAAACAAAGTCCGCCTACGCGGACTTTTAACCTGCGTAGGCAGGTTTTGTCTGTATAGCTGCGATTTTAATCGCAAGGGCGACGATAATTACTCTTAGGATTAAAGATTATGAATGTCAACAAATACCGAAAATTGATTGCTAAAAAATTGAGTAAGGATTTTAAATCTGCTGTTGAAATTGTAGAAGCCGATATTCCTAATTTATCTGCTAATCAAATCCTAATTCGTAACAAATACGCTGGCATTAATGCAGGTTTTGATACATTAAGTTGTCGAGGCGAAGTTCCTTATGTTAACCTCACGCCACCTTTTGATTTAGGAGTCGAAGCAGTTGGGGAAATAGTAGCAGTTGGAAGTGAAGTTAAAGATTTACAAATTGGCGATGCAGTAGCAACAACTGTTAGGGGTGGAGGATATCGAGAATATCAAGTTTTGGATGCTAAATTAGCTGTGAAAATTCGGGAAGCTAACCCGGAAATTTTAACTTTAATGCCTACAGGTGTATCAGCTTTAGTGGCGTTAGAAAAAGTCGGAGAAATGCGAAGTAATGAGGTAGTTTTAGTTACTGCTGCTGCTGGAGGTACGGGACATATTGCGGTACAATTGGCTAAGTTAGCGGGTAATCATGTAATTGGAATTTGTGGATCGGATGCTAAAGTAAATTTGCTTAAGGAATTGGGGTGCGATCGCCCAATCAACTACCGCAAAGAAAACCTAAACACAGTTTTACAACAAGAATATCCCCAAGGTATTAACTTAGTATTTGAATGTGTTGGCAAACAAACATTTGATACTTGCGTAGACAATTTAGCAGTGCGAGGAAGATTAGTAATTGTCGGGTTTATTTCCGAATATTTAAATGATTTTGAGTTAGTAAATCAGCCGAGAATTTATAGTAAAATATTTTGGAAAGCTGCTTCAGTGCGAGGTTTTCTGATGCCGCATTATGCAGAGTTTGGGGGGGAGGCGTGCGATCGACTTCTCAACCTCTACTATTCCAACAAAATCAAAGTAACAGTTGACCCCACCGAGTTTCAAGGATTAGAATCAATTCCAAATGCTGTAGAATACCTACTCAGTGGGAAAAACTGTGGCAAAGTAGTAGTTAGTTTTTAATCTGAAAAAACAGCAACACATTTAATTTCCACAATCAACCCAGGAGTAGACAAAGCAGTAATCCCAAAACCCGTCCAAGTCGGGAAATTCTTAGTAAAATATCTATCCTTGACTTGCATAAACAATTGCAAATGGGGAATCGTAAAATTTTGTTGTTCGCCAGGGTTAACAGGCGGTTGTCCAGTAACATGATAAGTAACCATTTCCACCACATCATCAAAAGTTGCACCTGCCGCTGTCAACACCTTTTTCACATTCTCAAAAGCTTGGATAAATTGCGGTTCAACTCCCTGGACAACTTGCATATTTTCATCCCTACCTACTTGCCCAGAAATGTATAATGTATTATTGATTTTGATTCCCGGACAATAATGGTACTTTTCATACAAAACTTCCATTCCTTTGGGAATAATGACTTCACGCTTGGACATAGAACTGGCAACCTAAAAATTGCAAAACCAATCAATTATATAACTCAAATTACTAGTTATGAGCTTAAGCGTTTTAGATCCCCCCTAACCCCCCTTAGTAAGGGGGGAACCGGATTCAAAGTCCCCCTTATTAAGGGGGGAACCGGATTCAAAGTCCCCCTTAGTAAGGGGGGAACCGGATTCAAAGTCCCCCTTAGTAAGGGGGGAACCGGATTCAAAGTCCCCCTTAGTAAGGGGGGAACCGGATTCAAAGTCCCCCTTATTAAGGGGGATTTAGGGGGATCAAAACGACAATATGTGTTACTAGTAAATTGTGTTAGATAAATTCTACAATAATTGACTAAAGGAGGAAAGGAAAATGACAGAACAACAGCAAAAAACATTGGAAGTAGGTCAAAAAGCATTTTCTTACTTAAGTCATGGACTGAAAACCGGAGAATGGGAAGAGTTTTTAAATATGCTGACTGATGATTTTACCTTTTGGTTTCCAATGGGTAAATATCACGGATTAAACATTGGTAAACCGAAAGCTAAAGAGTTTCTAGAATACGTTTCTGAATCTTTCGTAGGCGGACTTTCAATTAGTTCAGTAGAACGAGTAACTAGTAGCGATACAACAGTTGTTTTTGAGTTTTTAGACGAAGGGAAATTACAAGGAGAATCTTATAAAAATCGCGTTGCAGCTTCTTTCGATATTCGCGGAGATAAAATTTGTGGATATCGGGAATATTTTGGTAGTGATGGTAAGTCGAATTAGGATTATAAAATTTAACTCAATTTGGAGGATGTTTACAAATTGGAAATTAATAATGCTGTTGACAAATTAATTGGTGTAGGGGCGAAGCATTCGGATAGCTATATCTCGGTTGAGTTACATAAATTGTCGCCCGAATGCTTCGCCCCTACAGAATTTTTATTTCTATTCAATAGATCATTTCATGGATAATTAAAAAAATCCGATCGCCCTCCCCCCCCACAATTGATTTAACTGAGAAAGATTTTTAATTAGTAACCAAAAATTAAAATAACTTAACCATTCCGTAACTTTTATTCTTACAAAAGTAACAACTATCAACCAGTCACCGTATCATCTAATACGTTTTTTCTCAAAATATTGTAGTTTGATAATCACCATAGCAATTTTTTAAATTGCCCAAACTCACCCAAATTCATCAATAATCATGTCAGAACAAACTCCAGAACAACGCCAAAACCAGTACCTAACCCTCATCGATGAACTATTAAAATGTCCCAACGGACAAGAACCAGATGTATTAGATGCACACTTAGATTTAATCGATGAAAATTTCATTAACACATTAGTACAAGTAGCAGCAGGATTTGCCCATAATAATAATCACGATGCAGCTAAATTTTTAATTTTTATCGCCCGTGAATTGGCGAAACAATTGGGCTTATATCCCGAACAACCTACTAATACTGTTCCTAGTGAAGCTTAATTGGAACAAACAAAATTATCTTTGTGGTCAATCCAAAATCGAAAATCTAAAATCGCATGACTGGGGAAGATGCAGCGGAAATTGCTTTGGAATTTCTCATGACAGATTGGGAAATTCCTTCAGAAGATTGGGAGTGGTTTACTGTTTTGGACTCTCGCTATGTGAAAAACAGTTGGTTCGTGGTAGAAATTGGCATTGAAGGATTACCTGATAAATGGATACTTCAGGTTTACGAAAATGGGGAATGTGACCCTAGTTATACTTTTAATTCTCCAATTAAAGCCGGATCTGGAACTACTGAACTGGATGAATTTCCCCAATCAATAGCAGAGACGATCGCCAGAGAACGCAATGGCGGAAGTTAACTATAGCGGGCAAGAGGCTCATATTGCTTACTTATTCAGAGTAGAATTAGTTTGTTCTAAGCTTTGTCGCAGTAAGCTTGTTCAGCATGAGGATAATCGCTTCAAACTTTTGAGTTGTCCAAAAGCTCATCAGTAGTAGGTTTTGATAAATCAATCATACTTCTCGGATACAAAAGTCCGACAATTTTGCCAGAAAATATGGCTATCGGTCTAAGGTGGGACATTTTGGTGAGGAAAGGGAACGGGGAACAGATTTGTCCCGCTTTAGGTTGGTAGCTGAAAATACAACATTTAATAATACACCTCTTGCACAATTGTTGTTTAAAAGTCGGAAAAGCTTGCTTTAATTTATAAGATCAAAGATTTCTGAATTTTGAAAAAATAAGATTTAAAAAAAACATAACTCCTTTAATTATGCCTAAAAAAGAAGTTGAAAACCCTTGAAATTATTGAATCAACCTTAGAAGATTGAAGTGTGATTAGAGAAAAGCAACTCAATCACTAACTACTAATAAATAGTTTGCTTAAGCGCCATTAATTTAGTCAGATTTACAAATTACTTGGCAGTAAGCAACAGAATCACTCACCCTTTAATTAGGAGAAAAAACATGAAAAGCCAACATGAACAACTGTTCACTGAAATTGAAGCTCCTGCCTTCACGGAACTTGAAGATGAAGTTGCTGCAACCTGTAGCGGAGGTGCTGCATATTTATACCAACATGATGGATTCCAAGGGCGAAGACTGACATTTTATGAAGGTACTGACAACCTCCGTTATTACAATTTCAACGACGAAACTTCATCTATTAAGATTACGGGAAATAAGTCCTGGGTGTTTTATCAACACATCAACAACCAAGGTAAACCTGTAACACTTCCACCTGGAGAATACAATTTATACCAGTTACGGCAACGGGGAATTCAAAACGACTGGATTAGCTCTCTCAGACGCATTGATGTTCCTGCATCCAGACGACTCTTTTAGTTATTTCAGACGCATAATTTCTCCCGGCATTACTTTGTTGTAATGCTTAGACAGCCTCAGTTTGTCGATCTATTTCTGAGGCTGTTTATTACTTCAATTCTCCGATCGAGCTTTAAGGAAAACAATGAAATATCACGCTGTACTGCAACATAGTGAAGAAGATTGCGGTGCTGCCTGTCTTGCTACTGTTGCCAAACACTACAAACGCACCTTTGCCATCAGTAGAATTCGGGAAGCAGTCGGCACTGGGGCGCGGGGAACTTCCCTGCTGGGGTTAAGACGGGGAGCCGAAGCTTTAGGATTCAATGCTCGTCAAGTGAAAGCTTCGCCGCAACTGCTCGACTCTTTGCACAAAATATCCTTACCAGCGATCATTCATTGGAAAGGCTACCACTGGGTTGTTTTATACGGACAAAAGGGGAGGAAATATCCGATCGCAGATCCAGCAGTCGGTATTCGTTACCTCACCCGTGAAGAGTTAATTACTGGTTGGGGTAACGGCGTAATGCTGTTACTAGAACCAGACGACTGCCGCTTTCTAGAGCAACCATCAGATAAAATTAGTGGCTTTGGGCGTTATCTGGCGCGTGTTTGGCCTTATCGCTTCATTCTCGCTCAGGCAATTGCGATCAACATGGCGATCGGATTATTATCTCTCGCTTCCCCGTTGATGATGCAACTGCTAACCGATGACGTACTGGTGCGGGGAGATACTCAACTGCTGACTACAGTAGCAATTGGGGTAATCGTTATGAATTTGTTTAGTAGTGCGATCGGTTTAGTACAATCTCACCTGATCGGTCATTTTAGTCAACGGTTGCAATTAGGATTAATCCTAGAATACGGGCGAAAACTTCTACACTTACCCCTTTCCTATTTTGAAGGTCGTCGCAGTGGAGAAGTAGTCAGCCGCATTGCTGATGTTAATTCTATCAATACTTTAGTTTCTCAAATTGTCCTTGGTTTACCCAGTCAATTTTTCATCGCTTTAGTTTCCCTGAGCTTTATGCTCTTCTACAGTTGGGAACTTACCCTCGCTTCCCTGATCGCCTTTATTATTGTCACTTTTGTTAGTTTACTTTTTCTCCCGGCTTTGCGGCAAAAAACCCGAAAACAGATTGTTTTAGGGACAGAAAATCAAGGCTTTCTCGTCGAAACCTTTCGCGGTGTTCAGGTTCTCAAAACCACTCAAGCTACCCCGCAAGCTTGGCAAGAGTATCAGACAAATTACGGTCGTCTGGCTAACTTGGGCTGGAGTACCATGAAGCTAGGACTTTATAGCGGTACAATCACCAGCATTCTATCTACTTTCACCAGTATTGCTTTACTTTGGTTAGGCAGCTATTTAGTAATTAATCACGCTTTAAGTATTGGACAATTGTTAGCTTTTAATGGCTTAAGTGACAATTTTCTCGGCTTTTTAAGTTCAGGAATTGGCTTAATTGATGAATTTATTACCGCCCAAATTGTCATTCAACGTTTAACAGAGGTAATCGACGCTACACCAGAGGATGAAAGTGATTTGAGAAAGCCTTTAGCAGCAATTTCCGACAATGTAAATATTACTTGCACTAATCTTAACTTTCACCATGCGGGAAGAGTTGACCTTTTACAAGATTTTTCCCTAACTATTCCTGGTGGTAAAGTAACTGCTTTAATTGGTAAATCTGGCTGTGGTAAAAGTACTTTAGCTAAGCTGATTGCTGGTTTATATTCTCTGCAATCTGGTAACATTCGCTATGGCATTTATAATCAGCAAGACCTTTCCTTAGAATGTTTGCGACAGCAAGTGGTGCTGGTTCCCCAAGAATCTCACTTTTGGAGTCGGTCAATTATTGATAATTTCCGCTTTAGTTATCCTCAGATTACTTTTGAACAAATTGTTAAAGCTTGCGAGATTGTTGGTGCAGATGAGTTTATTAGTAAACTGCCCGACAAATACCAAACTGTTTTGGGAGAATTTGGGGCGAATCTTTCTGGCGGACAACGACAAAGATTAGCGATCGCCAGAGCCATAGTTACCGATCCATCCGTGCTTATTTTAGATGAATCCACTGGCGCTTTAGACCCAATTAGTGAGGCCGAAGTACTCAATAATCTGCTGGATTCCCGTCAGGGAAAAACCACAATTATGATTAGTCACCGCCCTAAAGTTATCGAACGAGCAGGTTGGATTGTACTGCTAGAAGAAGGGCGCTTGAAAATTCAAGGTACTCCAGAAGAATTGCGCTATCTTCCTGGCGAACACTTAGATTTTTTAGACGACATTTTATCAACAACGAATGGTTCCTTGGTGAAATGCGCTTGCTCTTACCCCAATGGCAAAGTTTCCTCAGTTAGCAATTATAACCATCATGATTAGCAACTTTAATTCAGATTATTTACCCCCAGTTCAAGATAAAGATTTTCTGCCACCTCTTGGTTATTGGACTAAATTTGGTGGAATTGTTCTACTTAGTTTTGTGGGAATAGCGATCGCTCTTGCTTCCGTAAGCAAATATAAAGTTACCATCAAAGCTGAAGCAAATGTTCGTCCGGCTGGTGAATTGCGGTTAGTTCAAACTGCAACGGAAGGTTCAATTATGCGCCTTTGGGTGAAAGAAAATCAAGCTGTTAAAAAAGGTGATGTGATTGCTACGATCGATGACTCTCGACTTCAAACTAAAAAAAGCCAGTTACAAAGCAGCATTCAGCAAAGTCAGTTACAACTCGTGCAAGTTAATGCCCAAATTAATGTAATTAATCGGCAAATTTTAGCTGAAACTGAGCGAATTAACCGCGTTATTGCTGCTGCTGAAGCTGAGTTGAGCCGCCGTAGCCGAGATTATCAAGAAAGGCAAGTTACCAGTACTACAGAAGTCGAAGAAGCTGAGGCGAATGTTAAAATCGCTCAAGAAGAATTGCAAAAAGCATTTGCTGAATTAAAGTCAGCCCAAGCTAATTTAAGCGCCATTCAAGCAGCTTTAGGAGCAGCTAAGTCAAAGCAAAGCCGATATCAAAGTGTAGCCAATGAAGGAGCACTTTCTAAAAATCAATTAGAGGAAGCACAATTAGCTGTTGCTCAACAATCATCAGCAGTTGAGGCACAAAAAGCAGCAGTTGAAGCACAAAAACAAACAATTGAACGGTTGCAACAATCTATTGTTGCTGCTACTGCTAGACGGCGACGTGCGATCGCTGCTTTAAATCCAAGCGATGCGGAAGTTGCGATCGCACAACAGCGCATTGCTCAAGAAAAAGCTTCCCGTATTGCCAGCATTGCTACATTGGAAAAAGAACGCAAAGCCCTAATCCAACAACGCATCGAAATTCAAAAAACCACTGAGCGCAACATCCGCGAACTTCAACAAGTAAAAATTGACCTCAGCCAAACTACCATTATTGCCACAGCAGACGGGATTATTTCTAAGTTAAACTTACGTAATGTTGGTCAAACTGTGCGTTCTGGAGAGGAAATCGCCCAAATTGTTCCCAGCAATGCTCCCTTAGTTATTAAAGCAGCAGTACCAACTCAAGACAAAGGCAAATTGAAAGAAGGTCAAAATGTACAAATGCGAGTTTCTGCCTGTTCTTATACAGATTACGGCACTTTAAAAGGCAAGGTCAAGGCGATTTCTCCAGATGCGTTCACTCCGCAGAGTAATCTTAATTCGGTTGCTTTAGCAGCACCAATTCCCCGAAAAACAATTGCAGCTAGTTCCTTTTATGAAGTAACAATTGAACCCGAAAACCTTTCTTTAAATCAGGGCAAAAAACAGTGTGTTATTCAATTGGGAATGGAAGGCAGAGCCGATATTATTACTAAAGAAGAAACTGTACTCGAATTCTTTCTCAGGAAGGCAAGACTGATTACTGATTTGTAGACATTGTTAGCGAATTAGGTATTGTGCTTCTCCCGCATCGATCGCCAACTTCCCCCAAAAGCTTGCGATGAACATTTTCTAAATGCTACCTTCTTATAGCTAACTGGAAAAAGGAGTTATTTCAACTCAAATTCATCATGAAGCGATCGCTCATCACTCTTCCACTCACATTAATCCTGCTAGAATCAACCATACCCTTGGCTCTAGCCGCACCACCGAGACAACCAGACAAAACCGAAGAATGCGAACTTTTGATCGTTGGCGGAGGACTTTCTGGTTCTGCGGCGGCTTACGAAGCCTTACTCGCTGGGAGAACAGTTTGTTTAACGGAAATTACCGACTGGGTAGGCGGACAAATTTCCTCGCAAGGAACCTCTGCACTCGACGAAAAAGCTACCCAACGGCGACTACTATTTTATCCTCGCGGTTATTTAGAACTTCGCAAACGCATTGAAGAACATTATGGTAGACTCAACCCCGGAAAATGTTGGGTGAGTGAATCTTGTTTTTTCCCTTATGACGGACACAAAATCCTGTTTGATATCTTAAAAGATGCTGCCAAAAAAGGCGATGGAAAACTCAAATGGTTTCCTGCAACAGTAATTAAAGAACTTGATATTAGTTCCGATGGGAAACAAATTCAAAGTGCGATCGCCATTCAACACCAACCCGCCAAAGGTGCGCCACCATTAAACACCCTGCCATTATCCCGCACAATGGAAGACGCTTATCGCTACGAAAATTCCCCCCAATTTGATAAAACTATCATTCGTTTTGTTCCAAAGAAAACGGCAAAATCAAATCAAAAACCTCGTCCCGCTGACTGGTATGTAATAGAAGCCACCGAAACCGGAGAATTAATCGGTTTAGCAGACGTTCCTTATCGTTTGGGTATCGATCCTCGTTCTTTTTTAGAACCTTCATCCTCTACAGAAACAGGCGATAAATTTTGCACCCAAGGCTTCACCTACACCTTTGCAATGGAAGCAACGGAACAGCCACAACCGCAAACAATGCCATCATTTTATCCTCAATACCAGCCTTATTACAGTTATGAATTACCTCGTTTAGCTAGCTTCAATTTAGTTTTTTCCTATCGGCGCATTTTCAGCGCCAAACCAGACCAACCATTACCCGGAGACTACAAACAATACCCAATTAATCCGGGTGATATTTCCATGCAAAACTGGACTTGGGGAAATGATTATCGTCCCGGAACTTCACAAGATAACCTGATTTATACCCGCGAACAATTGCAAGAAACCGGACAATTAAACCCCGGTGGATGGATGGGAGGACTTCGCACCGAAACCTTACGCCGAGGTGAAGAAAATGCCCTTGGTTTTTATTATTGGTTAGCCAAAGGAACTACAGATTCCCAATTAGGTGATAATGTTAAAACACCTTATCCAAATTTGCGTTTTCTCAGTGGTTTAGAGTCACCAATGGGAACCGCACATGGTTTGTCTAAATATCCTTATATGCGCGAAGGAAGACGGATCGTTGGTAGACCAAGTTACGCAGAACCAGAGGGTTTTACTGTTTGGGAAATTGACATTTCTCGGAATAACTTCCGTCAAGAATTTTACAGTCAAAACCTTTCGCCAGAAGAGTATCGCCGTTTATGGGCAACTTTATCTGGGTTAAATGCACCTTTAGTAATTGGCGGTCAAATATCACCAGAACAAGTGAAACCTAGATCGCGTTCTACGATTTTTCCTGACTCGGTGGGAATTGGATTTTATGCGATCGATTTTCACCCCTGCATGGAAAAAAGTCCCCCAGAAGCACCCGGAAATAGAGAACGAGAAGGAACCAGAAAAGGACAAGGCGGAACTTTCCCCTTTCAAGTACCTTTAAGAGCAATGATTCCCCAAAAAATCGACAATATGTTAGTAGCAGGAAAAAGCATCGCCACCAGTCACACCGCCGCCGCAGCCTATCGCGTTCACTCCTTTGAATGGTCAGTAGGTGCAGCAGCAGGAACTACCGCCGACTTCGCTTTAAAAAATAATGTTCTTCCCTACGAATTAGTAGATCAACTACCATCAAAAGAACCACAATTAGAAGCATTGCAACAACGTTTAGAGAAAAACCAAAACCCCGTCGCTTTCCCCAATACTTCAATTTTTAATCAATCTTGGGAAGAGTGGAAGTGATTAGGGACTAGGAAACTTTTTAGCCTCTTTCCGTAGGGTGCGTTACGTTATTACTAAGCTGTTACGCATTTAAAAGTCATATTGTAGGGTGCGTCAGATTTAGATATTTTCCTTTCTACATAGGCTTTACCGTCTGACGCACCCTACTCGTTAATAAGTGATTTAAATGCGTAACAGCTTAACGCACCATTCCCCTAAGTACAATATTAATTATCAGCGATCGCCAAATTCAACCCATAACTTGAGTACAATCATGGTGAAACTCAAAAATAATATTGATTATGTCTCTCTTTGTCAGAAAACTTCAAGAAAATGGTCGGCTAGAACAAATTCAAATAACCTTGTTTATTGTCGGCTCTCGCAAGATGCTCGTCGAAGATGACTACGGTTCTGGAGATTGGTCTATCTTAGCACCCAACTTGCGAATTTTCGGTTTTGATGCTGATGAAGATGCCTGTAATGCTGCTAACGCCGATTTAGAATTAAGACAAGTAAATTGGACAGAAAAACATTTTCCTTTAGCTATATCAAGCAATGTTGGCAATTCGACAATTTATGTAACTCAAAGTCCTGATTGCAGTTCTTTATATCCGCCGAATGAAGCTTATGTCGATCGCTTATATGGCTTCAAAGATTCCCTAAAAGTAGATTTAACAATAGAAGTTGAAACCACCAATTTAAATACATTTTGTCGAGAAGAAGGAATAGAAGAAGTTGATTTTATTCAAGTTGATGTTCAAGGCGCAGAACTTGACGTTTTAAGGGGTGCATCGTCAATTTTAGAAAACAGTTTACTAGGCGTGCAAGTAGAAGTTGAATTTTCCCCTTTATATGCCAATCAACCTTTATTTGCTGATGTGGATCTTTATTTAAGAAACTATGATTTTACTTTATTTGATTTAGCTACCGATCATCAATGGTGTCGCGTCACTCGTGCTAGTGCTCCTATCTATTCATCAACTCGGAAAGGACAATTAATTTGGGCAAATGCTTGTTACTTAAGAGATTTAATTGGGGAAAAATCTCAGATTCAGAAAACCACACCAAAACGCATTTTAAAATTAGCCTGTATAGCTGATATATTAGGTTTTCCCGACTATGCTTTAGAACTATTAGAATATTTGACAGTTCATCACGGTGACGATTCACAATACAACTTTGCCCGTAATATTGTCGAAACTTTATCTGAAATTCCTGAATTAGTCGAGCCAGGACTAAATGCTTTACCTGTCATCAATAATATTCAACATCGTCTTTAAAAAGGTCGGTGAGGATGTCAAGGTGCAATTACACCTTATAATCATCATTAATTAATGTAAAAGCAACCGCCCCGCAGTCTGACAAACAAAAGGGCGATCGCAAAAGACCCAAAAAAAGAGAGTCAAATATATGTTAAGGTGTTACACATTTAAAAGTCATATTGTAGGGTGCGTCAGATTTAGATATTTTCCTTTCTACATAGGCTTTACCGTCTGACGCACCCTACTCGTTAATAAGAATAAGTGATTTAAATGCGTAACAGCTTACTAACATCAAAGCTAGAATTGCAAAGCTTGTCAATATTCCATAACTAAAAATTCCAGAATCGAAAATTGTCTACAAATCGCCAATCCTGCATCCCTTAGCCCGATTGTTTAATTATTGAAACTCATCCCGTTAAGCTACTCTTTCTTATCAATTGATTACAAAATTAAAAGTTTTGTTGATAAAGAATGAAATCGGGGAAATTGCAGAGAATAATAGTTGGTATTAAGGACTTCAGTCCCGGATTTCGGCAGATATATTTTGCACTCAACCAGATTAGGGAAAATTATGGCAATTCAAAAGCTTTCTTCCCGAATAGATAGCGTAAAAATCTATGCAGCTGGTGCCACTGTCACCCGAATAGCCGAGTTACATCTGACACCTGAAAAACTACCAGAACAAGTAGAAATAGCTCAATTACCTTTAGCTTTGGATGATAGCAGCGTCAGAGTTAGAGTAGAAGCGGGACAAGGAAATCCCATTGCTGGCGATATTCGGATTGGATTAGCTGTTCCTCCACCATCAGAAACACCAAATCCACCACTAGAAGAAGAATTGCGTGCCGCTAAAATTGAAGTCAAACAAATAGAAGATGTTATCAATTTAATTAATCAAGAAATCTCAGTATTAAATAAATTAGAAGTACCAGAACGCCCAGAAAGCGATCTTGGTGTAGCACCACCAGCTTCGCCAATGAGTGCAAGACTCGCATTAGCTAACTTCAGCGACGAACAAATTCGCCTGAGAATGCAGGAAAAACGGGAAAATTTAGAAAAGTTAGCTAAAGCTAAGGAAATTTTAGCTGATTTAGAACAGAAACAAGCGATCGCTTCCACTGCGAAAAACGCTAAACCAGAAGAACTGCGAAAAATCGTAATTGTTAGCTTAAGTTATGAAGAATCCTCCTCCGAAGTCAATCAAACAATTCAGTTAGTTTTAGAATATTTTGTCCCCGGTGCTAGATGGACACCAACTTATGTTTGTCGGTTGAATAGTATAGAAAATCAGGCAACAATTGCTGTTAGAGCATTAATTTGTCAACGCACTGGTGAAGATTGGTCAAGTGTTAAATTAGAACTTTCTACAGCTAATCCTCTTGTGTGGTGTGACATCCCAGAATTACCATCATTGCGACTAGGAAAAGCACAACCACAAATCCGAAAAGCTGGTTGGCGTAAACCTCCAATTGGTGCAGAAATTTTGTTTGAAGATTTTGATAGACAGAAAGAAATTGCTTTAGCTGATGTTAGCAAATATTCGCGCCACCTGATGAGTGATATTTCCTTAGATTTGCTGTCTAGAAAATTCGATCGCAGTGTGTATAGATTTACCGAAGAAGAATCGTTAGAGTTGGACGAAGAAGCAGATTTAAATTTTTCTGGCTTAGAGACTATGCTTGGAGAAGAACCGTCAGACTTGTTAGAGTTTGAAGAAGAAGAAGAAGATTTAGATTTTGACGAAGAAGAAGATTTTTCTAACTGGGAATATCTTACTATCGAATCGCCACCGAGTAGACGGAAACCACGTAAACGAGAGTTAAATCCAATAGTAGTATCACTATCAGTAGCACGACCAGAAAAGCCTACTGAGTATAATAAGAATTTTGCGTCACAAAATTTCCCAAAAATTCCCAGCAACGATGACTTTATAAATAATTTTCTTCCTTATGGTTTAATGAGGATGGGTACAGCTGATAACCCAGAAAAGCGGGGTAAATTATCGATCGCTAAACCCCAAGAACTCTATTTAGAAATCCTCCATCAACAAAAAGTTGTAGTGAATTTCAACATCTTAGAAGTAGTTCAGCAAGCGGTATATAGCGCCCAAGAATGTCTTAGATTTCCCCTTCCTCCCGCTGGAATTAACGTGCGAGAAGTTGCCGCTTCCTTCGACTATTCCTACAGCGCCGATGGCAGAATTGATATTCCCTCAGACGGTCAATTTCATTCCGTTGCTTTAACTAGCAAAACGACAGATGTCGATGTTCGCTACATAGTTGTTCCTCGTGAAGATACCAATGTTTTTCGCATTGCCCAACTTCGCAATCCTCTATCAGCACCGCTATTAAGAGGCCCTGCTGATGTTTATGTAGATGGCGAATATATTTTATCTACTAATATTGTCACAGTTCCGCCTAAAGGACAGATGAAATTAGGATTAGGAGTTGAACAAGCAATCAAAGTGGCGCGGAATACTTCTTATTGGGAAGAGCGTTCTGGCGAGACAATAGTTGCATTTAATGAACTGTGCCATCAAATCAAAATTGAGATTACAAATCATCTCAATAGAAACGCAAAAATTGAGGTACGCGATCGCCTCCCCATTCCTGAAGAAGGTGCAAAAGTTGAAGTAAAAATAGAGCAAGTTTCACCCGAATGGCAACAATATAAACAAGAAGAACGGGGGATACCAATAAAAGGTGGTTATCGTTGGCAAATCGAAGTACCTGCAAAAGAGCAAAAAACTTTGTCAGTTGATTACAAAATTAAAACTTTTGTCGATAGCGAATTAATCGGCGGAAATCGCCGAGAATAAAAGTTCGTAGTAGCGACTTCAGTCGTAACCTGAAACTGCGATCAAGGAGAGATATAAAACCCAAGGAGAATTTTATGCGTTCTGTTCCGATCGTCACTTTCTTCCTTCTTTCAACTGCTATACTAACAGCAATTTCACCCGATTCTGTAGCTAAAAATTTTGCCCCACAACAGCAAACAGAATCCCAGAAATTGCTAAAATTAGCTACCAAAAATATCGGAGAAATTAATGCAATTGTCTACAACTATGCTGCTAGCAAAATTGGTCAAAAAGTAGGCGACGGTGAATGTGCAACACTCGCAGTAGAAGCTTTGAAAGCAGCAGGTGCAAAAAACTTTTGGCAACTTGGTCCCACTGGCAACGATGCTGACTATATTTGGGGAACCCGTGTTGTTACAATCACACCAAGTAATAAATCTACTGCGAATATAAGAGCAGGAGATATTATTCAATTCCGAAATGTATCTACTTATAAAAAAATTACATTTCCCAATGGTTCGTGGAGGTCTTACACTTCAAGTTATAACCATCACACTGCTATTGTTAAGGGAGTCTCTGGAAGTGAAATATATCTCTTACATCAAAATGTTGGTGAAAATGGTAAAACGCCGGAAGCAAAAAAAATCGTTCAGGCTGGTACGATTAACCTAAACAATATCACTAGTGGAACTATGTGGGTTTATCGGCCTCAACGTTAAATTTTGGTTTCGGATTTATCAACACTAGGACTAGGAGTTGTGACAATTATGCAAACAATTAAATCAGAAAATACCATTGTCCAAGAACTAACTATCAATGCACCCGTCTCAGTTGTTACACTCCTAGAAGACCGTGCCCAAGTACGAAGAACTGGCAAAATCCAACTAAATCAAGGATTTTGGCGGATCAAAATCTTACAAGTTGCGCCAGTTCTTTCTGATAAATCCCTACGTGCAGAATTCTTACAAAACTATCCCGATGCACGCATTGACGATGTGCGCGTGCGCCGCCAAATGTTACTTAAAGAAGAAGATAAACCAGAGGAATTTAAAACTTTAGAGAGTGAAATTCGTTCTCTTACCCAAACATTTAACAATATCACTGAAGACCGTCAGCACTTAGAATCCTGCTTGAAGAAAATCAGTAGTATTTTAACCAAAGGTTTGCAAGAATTACCTGTAGATGCTGTTTGGGGACAAATCGATCCTAAAAATTGGCGAGAACAAATATCTAGTCTATTTAAACAGTTGCGAGATTTGCGTGCCGAAATCTTAAATAACTCTCACACTCAGGAAGATTTACAGGAAAAAATTAATCATTTAATTACTAAAGCAGAGGCTTTATCTCGCCCAGATATGATTTATACTGCCTGGATTGAGGCAGATTTAATGATTCCCCAAACAGGCGAATATGAAATTGCCTTTGATTACGTAGTTCCTAATGCGATTTGGCGACCTTGGCATCAGGCGCGTTTGGTGCCCGAAGAGAGGACTGAAGACTCGACTACAAACCGCACTAAGCTATCTTTTCGCATGGATGGCTGTGTTTGGCAATGCACAGGCGAAGATTGGCAGAATGTGGATTTGGTATTTTCCACCGCCCGTGCTTCTCTAGGAACTGAGCCGCCACTATTGACAGATGAGCAATTAAATGTTATGGAAAAATCTAAGCAAATCAACATTCAGCTTCGTGAGCAAAAGATTCAGACCACCGGATTAGGAACAGGCGCAACCCCTTCTAGTGCAGAAGAAGCCCCAACGACAGTTACTTTACCGGGTGTTGATGACGGGGGAGAAGTCCGCAACCTCCGCCCGACGAGAAAAGCTACCATTCCCTCAGATGGTCGTCCCTATCGGGTTCCGATTTTTTCCTTTGAGTCAGAAGCGGATATTGAGTATGTTTTGATGCCAGAAGTGTGTTGTCAGGTAGTGCTCAAAAGCGAACAGACAAATACAGCTAAGTTGCCGATTTTAGCAGGGCCAGTGGATTTAGTGCGAACCTCCGGGTTTGTCGGTCGAACCTCGCTGCTATTTATTGCGCCGGGAGAGAGATTTGCTTTAGGATGGGGGCCAGATGGGGCGATGCGAGTGCAGCGATCGACAACCCAGAAACAAGAACAGGATCATCTGACAAAATGGAATTTTGTCACTAAAACAGTCAAGTTATTCTTATCTAATATTGGGGCAGAACCAAGGATAATTAAAACTACGGAACGCTTGCCAGTTTCCGAGTTAGAACAAGTAAAAATTGAGGTAATTGCCGAGGAAACAACTGAGGGAGTGCAACCTGATGAAAATGGTTTTTGCACTTGGAATTTTCGCCTGAGTCCTTATTCTCAACTCGAAGCTTCTTTGGTGTACAAAATTTCATCGACACCGGAAGTGAAGGGGATTCGTTGAAAGGGGAAAGTGGGGGTGCGATCGCACTATTGATTAACCAGCCGAAATGAAAAACAAAGAGCGAATTCCCGCACTGCCAATTTCGATCGCCAAAGCAGCCAACAAAAAACCTAAAATTTGCGTAATAATTATCGCCCCTTCCGCACCTAATAAATGATCTACGCGAGTAGATTGCCTGACAATTACCCAAGAAATAAACATCGCAGAAACTATTCCCAAACCAACACTTAAACCCGCTTCAGGAGATTCCGACATTAACACCATAACCGCTGAAAGTGTACCAGGCCCCGCCAACAAAGGGAAAGCCAAAGGAGTAATAGCCACATCTCTTTCTGGCTCCACAATTGGTTCATCTAATTTCCCTTCCAACATTTGCAAAGCAATTAACAGCAATAACAGACCTCCAGCTACTTGCAAAGAACCCATACTAATGTGTAAATAATTGAGAACTGTTTGTCCAACCAAAGCAAACAAAAGAAGCACCCCTGTAGCAAACAAAGCTGCTTTATTAAACACTTTATTTTTTTGCTCCGGTTCCATTCCTTTGGTTAAAATCAAAAAAACAGGTGCATTGCCCAACGCATCAGCTAAAACAAACACAGCTACAAAAGATTTAACAAAAGTAGAAGTATCAATAACCGAAATATCAATAACCATAGATACAAAAGTAACAACTACCTAAAGGGTAAAAAATCCCTTACCGTTTGGCAAGGGATTTTTAGGAATTGAAAGTAAGATTCAGTCTGCTTTTAGGCAGAACTAGAATTAAGCTTCGCTCTCAATGTAGATAAACAACAGACCCATGACTACGGCAGGTACGAGCCAGGTAATTACGGGAATGAGAATCCAAGGCAAGAAAGAAGCTGCGTATGAACCTGTCATTTCAGAATCTCCAAAATGGTTAAAGTGATTTTGCCAAATTTATTATCTGACGATGTTACTGACAAGAGATTAAAAAAATCTCCGTCAGTTTACCAAAGACAGAGGTTTAGTGATGGACTACACCGCGGAAGATCGCGTCTACAACGTTGAAGTTTTCCAAGAGGAAAAAGGCAACGAAAGCGCCACCCATTGCACCAACAAAGAAACCAGCAGTCAATTGACTCCAACCTTCGGCAGTTTTCAGTGCTTCAGGAGCTTGGGGATTTTTGCTGGGGATAGAAGCGGTATTTTCTTGGAAAGAAGCCAGTCCGTAAACAGACATACAGGCGGTGGCGATCAGAATCAACGCTAAGCCGGAAATTAATCCGCCTAAGTTAGCCGCTTCGCCATAGTCACGTAAGGGCCCAAGCTTAATCCAAGGGCCAATCAGGAAGTAGCCATGAGCCATGCCAATCTCTAGACCTCGGAGGATTGGAGATAAGCCTTTGCGGTAGGCTGGCAAATTACTGATGAAGGTTTTGGTAAAACCAGAATCACTGATAGGGGTAGATAAGTGACCTAAGAAAGGATCGCCATTATAGGCTTTGACGATCTCTGCATCTCTAGGATCGGCCATACTTAATATTCCTCTTTGTTTGTTTGAAAATCTACAGAAGAACTTAAGCTCATATTCTAAGCAAATGGGGGTTATTTCATTGCAGAATAAGTACTCAGCTTTAAAAAAGTTAATCTTATGGGCTGGATGCTCAGGTCAAGTAGTGAATTTTGGTAAGTGAATGAAAAATTTTTATACTTAATTAAAGCGAGATAGTACCTACTTAATTACGGCACTCTAAGTTAAAGCGGCTGTAGATTTATCATGAGTCCCGAATCGGCTTGACGATCGCACTTCCAGAAGCGATCGATACAACTACATCTAACGTTACAATCAGCAATGAAACTTTACAGGAAAGTAATTAGCTGCGATCGCTCTAACGCCCCTCAATGTAGCAGAAAGGATGATTAGCGATCGTCCCTTAGCAGACTCTTCGGAATTTAGTTAAAGAAAATGGGGCTATTGCCCTAATTAAAAAGCAATCTCCCCATTGAAATTTCTAGTCCTCAAACAAACTTTCAAACTTGTTTTATTCCTGCTTTTTCTCCACCTGAGCCACCATTAACAGCGTTTTCAAAAGAGAATCAGGATTCAAACTCATAGAATCAATTCCCAACTCCACCAAGAACTGAGCAAACTCAGGATAATCGCTAGGTGCTTGACCACAAATACCGATTTTACGGTTATGTTTTTTCGCAGAAGTAACCGCTAATTCTACCATTCTTCGTACCCCTTCATATCTTTCATCAAACAGATGAGCCACTAAACCGGAATCTCGGTCTAACCCTAAAGTTAATTGAGTCAAATCATTAGAACCAATCGAAAAACCATCAAAAACTTCACTGAATTGCCCCGCCAAAATCACATTACTGGGCAATTCACACATCACATAAACTTGCAATTTATTCACACCTCTTTCTAAACCATGTTTCGCCATTTCAGCTAACACTTTCCGACCTTCATCAGGCGTGCGACAAAAAGGAATCATCAGAATCACATTCGCCAACCCCATTTCATCCCGGACTCGTTTCATCGCCCGACATTCTAAAGCAAAAGCTTCTTGATATTTCGGATCGCAATAACGAGACGCACCCCGCCAACCTAACATCGGATTTTCCTCTTTTGGTTCAAACAATTGACCGCCCAAAAGATTGGCATATTCGTTACTCTTAAAATCGCTCATCCGCACAACTACAGGTTTGGGATAAAAAGCAGCAGCAATTCTCGCTACACCTTGAGTTAATTTATCCACAAAGTAATCGGGTTTATTTTCGTAATTTTCCGTCAAATTTGCCAGAGCAGTTTTAATTCCCTCATCCTCGATTTTATCGTAATTAATTAAAGCCAAAGGATGCGCTTTAATGTGATTGGCAATGATGAATTCTAACCGAGCTAAACCAACACCATCATTGGGCAAAGATGCCAAGCGAAAAGCTTCTTCTGGGTTGCCCACATTCATCATGATTTTAGTGCGAGTATAGGGTAAATTTTCTAAAGCAACCTCTTTGACTTCAAAAGGCAATAAACCTTCGTAAACTCTACCTTCTTCCCCTTCCGCACAGGAAACAGTAATTTCTTGACCTGTGTTTAAAACTTCCGTAGCATCACCACAACCAACAATTGCCGGAATGCCCATTTCTCGCGCAATAATTGCAGCGTGGCAGGTACGACCACCTTTATTGGTAATAATGGCGCTGGCTTTTTTCATGATTGGTTCCCAGTCGGGGTCAGTTTTATCTGTAACTAAAACTTCTCCGGTTTGGAACAAGTCAATTTTCTGTACGTCTAGCATGATTCGGGCTTTTCCTTGCCCAATTGCTTCGCCAACACTCCGCCCAGTTACTAACACATTACTTTGTTCTTTTAACTTATAACTACGGATCAGGTTTGCGGCTTTTTGAGATTGTACTGTTTCTGGTCTGGCTTGGACGATAAATAATTCTTTGGTAATGCCATCTTTTGCCCATTCAATATCCATTGGGCTGTAAGTTCCTCGAACTTTGCTGTAGTGTTCTTCAATGACAGAAGCCCATTTTGCTAGTTGTAAAATTTCGTTATCATCTAAGGCAAATTGTCGCTGTTCTAGATCGGGAACGCGCTCATTTTTCATGTCTTTGCAGCTACCGTCATCACAAACTAATCGATATTCTTTGCTTCCCAGTCTTTTATCTAAAATTGGGCGATAGCCATCTTTTAAAGTAGGTTTAAAAACCAAGTATTCGTCAGGGTTAACGGCACCTTGAACAATATTTTCTCCGAGTCCGTAAGCCGCAGTAATTAAGGTGGCGTTTTTAAAGCCTGTTTCTGTGTCGATAGTGAATATTACTCCCGAAGAAGCTAGGTCGGAACGCACCATTTTTTGAATGCCAACGGAAAGGGCAATGCTAAAATGATCGAAGTTTCTTTGATGACGATAGGAGATAGCGCGATCGGTAAATAAAGAAGCAAAGCATTTATGACAAGCTTGCAATACACTAGCCAAACCTTGTACATTCAGGTAAGTTTCTTGTTGTCCCGCAAAACTTGCATCGGGTAAATCTTCAGCAGTAGCGGAAGAACGCACAGCTACTTCTGTGTTTTCTCCATAGCGAGCCTCTTTCAGAGGAGCTTCGCTAACGCACATTTCCTGATAAGCTTTAGCAATAGCATTCCGCAAATCTGTCGGAAACGGAGTATTTAACACCAAAGTCCGCGCTTGTTTACCAATTTCCCGTAAACTATTCACATCTTCCACATCCAACTGGGCGAAAAGTTCCCGCAGTTTCTCTTCTAATCCTGCGCCTTGGATAAAATGACGATAAGCATAAGCAGTAGTAGCAAAACCTCTGGGAACATTGATTCCTTTTGCAGTTAATTCCTGAATCATTTCCCCTAAAGAAGCATTCTTTCCCCCAACTAAAGCAATATCGTTAATTCCCACTTCATCAAACCACAGAATTAAAGCTTGTTCCTTAGCGAATTGGAAAAGTCTTTCCTGAATTGCTTTGACCATGAGTAGTTCCTCTTGGTAATCAAGTAAAAGTTTGGTAAATGATAAAATCGCCCAGGTTTTAGGCAAAAAAACTCCTAGTAAATGCTTCCTAACTATTAGGAAACATCCTAAATACTTACTTATTTTGTTAACAACTTGATTTAAAAGATCGATCGCAAATCGATCGTCCTTATAGCCCTAGTGTAGCGATCGATACAGAAACCAGCATGAAAAAACCATCTTTTGTAATTTTTCTTGTAATTTCTTTGGGATCGCTGTCTAGTTCTGCTTATATGGTATACTGTTATACAGATTTTTGCCAAGTTTATGGTTTTACCAGGCGAAATATAGGGGATCAAGCGGTAAGCAGATGGGGATCAACGGGTAATGAAATCGTGACAAGTGGTAATTGTGCCTTTGTACCCACCTGAAACCGAGTTCCTAAAACATTTAATACAGGGTAAAAATGCCTAAGTTTTGGTCTTGATTGAAGTTTTGAATATCAACAAAGTTAGTTCTCAAGATTGTTTCAATATCTCCAGTACTACAGTTTCCTCGCCGAATCCAAATCACTTTCGGCGGGAAACCGCACAGAATTACAATTTCGTTAAAATCTGCGTCTTTGGTGACAATTATAAAATTGCTATCGCGGGCATATTGCCACACTTCTCGATCGGGTACTTGGTGATTGGAATTAGGGAAAATATCAGCCAGTCGATTGACTAAGCGAGGGGATAAATTGTGGTCAAACAATAATTTCATGTTTTCACAATTAAGGTTTGCCGTTCACGGTCAGCTGCATAACTAAGACAAGCTAGAATATCTTCTTGAGTCAGATAAGGAAAGTCTTCGAGAATTTCTTGATAGGTCATTCCAGAAGCGAGGTAGGATAGGACATCATAAACGGTGATTCGCATTCCCCGAATACAAGGTTGACCGCTGCGTTTTCCCGGTTCAATGGTAATGATTTCTGAGTAGTTCATGGTTGAAAAATTTGAATTAGCTTAATGTTATTACATGATAAGGTTCTGACGCAGCCTACACACTGAACCGAAAATTGCTGTATTTCTGCCAGAACTAGCTTGCTACTTGATGTTGAGGCTTTTGATCTAGAAAAGCGATCGCTGAAAAATGATTCCGCTTCTCTTCCACAAAAGAAGATTTAACATATTCAATCAACATTGGTTGGATATGAAACACACCTGCTTTGGCTTCAATCCACGATCGCCCTTGCAAAAATTCCAAAGTTTCCAGAAGTGTTTGAGAAGAAACAGAAGATTCGATTTGGGAGCGCAACTTGCAAAAAGAAATTGGTTGCCAATGCTGTACCATACATTGAATTGTGGCTTTAGCCGTATCCGACAAATTTTCAAATTCTTGGTCTAAATAGTTGAAAACTGTACCGAAAACAGTAACTTTTTGATCTAAAAATTCAGTGATGCTACCATTAAATAACTGTTGAATTGTTGTCGCAATTCGGTTGAGAACCAGAGGATTTCCAGCATAGAATTCGACTAATTGATTCCAGTTGTCTTTCGTTCCGTTAAAAGTTCCTTTGCTGTGAAAAAGTTTTTCGATATCTGTTACCTGCAATCCCTGAATAGGGAATACCCGGACAGGTCTTGTCTTACCTTCCATCGGGGTAATTTGGTGTAATTTAACTCGGCTAGTTAAGATTAAGCAACTTTGATGAGTCGCTTCCCCCACTCTCCTCAACAACTGACAGTATCCGCCCTTATTTGGGTGGTGAAGACAGATACCGTCTCGACAGGTCATTTTTGGAGTACAGTGTTGGAGAATTTTGTCAGCGCCGTCTAAAATCAGTAAGCAACGGTGATGTTGCAAATAATAAATCAGTCGAGAAATTTGGCGATCGCATGATGCTGGTAGTTCAGTTTCTTTACCGTTGGATAAAATGCCGATTAAGTCTGCGAGGAGATCGTTGAGTGGGGAAGTTGGGAAGAGCGATCGGCAAATCACAAACTCAAAGTTATCCTGAATTTGTTGAGCTAACTTCACCGATAAGTAAGTTTTACCCATTCCTGTCATGCCTAAGAGAGTGACTAGGCGAGTGCGATCTTTGACAATCCATTGCTCAAGCGTTGCCAGTTCATCTATACGCCCGTAAAACTCTGAGACATCAGGAGCTTCACCCCAATCTACACAATTTTGAACTGTCAAATTTGCACTTTGAATTTCTCTATTAGACATCTCCAATAACTCTTGTAGGGTAGGCATCTTGCCTGCCTTTAAGATTCTTTGTTGGAGAGTATCAATATCCGTCTGTGAATCAAAGTCTGGCTTGGCAAACTGATAATCATCAGATTCAAGTTGCAGGTTAAAAGTTTGGAAACAGCACTTGAGAGTTTTTTTATCAACTCCCACTTCGCAAGCAAATACCTTTGCTATTGTGTCTGGATCTAAACCTGTGCGAAAACCTAAAGCTTCACGGGTATAACGTTTATCAAAATTATCATTCATTTCAGATTCGGATTTAGCATTTTCGAGTTTCTGCAATCCTTGTTGCGTGAGGATTACGCCACGTCTACGGCTCTGTCGGTGGAGTATCATCGGAAACCTCTCGAATTTATAAATTGATTTTTTATCGATCGGGAAATTGCCCGTTTGTAGTGCATCAATCAAGATGCGCTAGCAAACAGGAGATAACTTGCATTTCTTGCTGCAAACATAGCTTAAGGCGTGAAATCTAGTAGTTATCTACAACTTAAAAAGGTGTTTATCTGAAAAATTGCTCCCATTAAAAGAATTTCTTAAAGAACTCTGAGTAGAAACACAGATGCGATGCCCCACTTCAGAATAAAACCAAATCAGAGATCCAGGTATGAATATGGGAATTCACCTACCTATTCCCATATTACTCGCCTTTTTCTATTTGTAAAGTTAAGTAATTTAACGGACTTTGCTTAACTTCGGTATTGTGAATGGTTAATTGGAAGGCAAAGTGGTTGCGATTTGATGGGTGCGATCGCCGATCGAGCCCAAATTTCCGTTATTCTGTTCTATCCGACTCATGCTCGATCGATTCATTCTTCTGGTTTAATTTTCGTAATCGATCGCATTACTACCGAAATTAAGAAACTTTTTCCGGTTTTAACTTCGTTCTTAACTTCCTAAACTTCGGTTGTTTAGACCAAACTGAATTTGCATACTAGACAGGTGCAGGCAACTTTTCAAAACAGGATTTTACCCAATACTTCTCGGTTAAGCATTTTTTGCCTTTGTAGGGGCGAAGCATTCGGACAGAAAATCTAGGGTTTGAGTCATAAATTGTCGCCCGAATGCTTCGCCCCTACTCTTAACCGAGCAGTATTGGGATTTTACCAGCTTTTTTTTGATGAGTGCAATCGCGTAGCGATGCGTAGCATTATCGAATCAGTTTAAATTTTTGCATAAAACCATGAATTATCCAACTTCAATTAAAGAAATAGATTTAAGTCCGATTCCCGGAAAACGCTATTGGAATTGCGATCGGGAATGGCGCGAAGAGTTCGTTTACTTCCTACTAGTAGACCGCTTTCACGATGATTTAAACCGCACCTCTGTTAATACACCCGATCGCTCTAAGGGTAGCGGAAAACAAGCTCAACTGAAAAAATTTTGTGGTGGCAAACTCAAAGGAGTTAAAAATCACTTAGATTACATTCAAAACTTAGGCTGCACCGCCATTTGGTTAAGTCCCATTTTTGAAAACAACGATGCTCCTAATCCAAACTCGGACAAATATCACGGATACTCAATTCAAAACTATCTGAATATAGACCCCCGCTTTGGTACTAAAGAAGATTTAATCGATTTAGTAAATGCAGCGCACGATCGGGGAATACGAATTTTCCTTGATGTCGTTGTCAATCACTCAGGAGATAACTGGTATTACCCTGATAATAAAGACTATTATTATTACCAAGATTGGCAATTTCCTCTCGAAAATTGGCGGCAGGAAAACCGACCAATTCCCCAGGAACTAAGAAACCCAGATTATTATCATCGCCGGGGTCAAGTTCGTAATTGGGATGCTTATCCTGAATGTCAGCGCGGTGATTTTTTGTCACTGAAAGACTTCAATAATGATGAAGATCGAGCAGGTAGAGAACTGCAAGAAATTCTGATTAAATCTCACTGCTACTGGATTCGAGAAGCAGACATCGACGGATTTAGGATGGATGCGGTAAAACACATGGATGAATTGGCAATATCTCGCTTTTCTTCAGCAGTGCGAGAATATGCCTACAGCTTGGGCAAAAAGTGGTTTTTCTTATTTGGTGAATTAATCGCTCAAGATTCCATAGTCGATCGTTATATTGGGGCAAATACTTCTAGGAAAGTAGGCGATCAAACGGTTTATTTTGGTCTTTCATCCGTCCTAGATTTTCCCCTTTACTGGACTTTACCAAATGTTATTAAAGGTTTGAAAAAGCCTAGTGATTTAATCGATCGTTATGAATCCCTCAGAAATTCAGCATTAAATCGAGGAGAACTGGGGCGATATCGAGTAACTTTTGTTGATAATCACGATCAGATTGGCTCAAATCCCAAACGGCGATTTGCCACTGATGCACCTGATAAACAAGTAATTGCTGGCATAGGTTATCTGCTTTGTGCGATAGGAATGACTTGTATTTACTACGGAACTGAGCAAGGTTTTTCTGGTAAAGGTGATGATGATCAATTAATCCGAGAAGCGATGTTTGATTTAGATAATCCCCAGGATAATTATCTAAATCAGCAATGCAATATTTACCAAGAAATTGCCAAAATCGCGCATATTTATCGGCACACAGAACCTTTGCGGTTTGGTCGAATGTACTTTCGAGAAATTTCGGGTAATGGTCGTGATTTTGGCTTACCTCAAGGACACCCTTGTACCCTGGCATTTTCTCGAATTCTCGGTTACGAAGAGATTTTGATTGCCTACAATACATCGACTACTGAACATCGGGCAGATTTTGTCATGGTTGATAATAACCTGCAAAAGAATGGAGGTAATATGAAATTCCTTTACGGTAAAGCAGGTACAGTTCCGATTTTAAGCCATCCCGATCCTAACAATTCTTCGTTATTTGTAAAACTCGAACTTGAGCCAATGCAGTTTGTAATTCTGCGTGGTTTGTAGTTTGGATGATGAAAGTGCGATCGATCTTTCTTTAGATGTGGTGGAAGGCGATCGCATTTTTTTGTTGCTTGGAATTTTGTTTTTTTTAGGTCGAGCGTAGTCAAATTTAACTTAGTGGTTTAGTGATTAACTTTAGGAGAATTTAGTTATGACTTCCATTCAACTTCAATCTTTCAATTATCCTGATCGTCGGATTCGCCATCGTGGCTTCTTAGAATATTTAGAACCAATTTCTTCATCATTATCAGATCTTCAAGAGAGTAGTTTTGAAATTGTTTCTGGCTTGGTAGGACAAGGGATGTCGTTCAAATCATTATACTACCCTGAGTACTATTTAAGGCATCAGGGCTATCGAATAAAACTGCAACGCAATGATGGCAGTCAATTATTTAAGGAGGATGCCTCTTTCGATGAAATACCTTCCTTGGTCGGTTCAGGTAATCACGCTTCTTATCGGTCACATAACTATCCGGATCGATTCATTCGACATAGGAATTTTGAACTATGGTTAGATCCCTCTGATAATTCCGATCTCTTCAGACAAGATGCTAGTTTTAGGAAGCTACCAGTACCAGCATTCTTTCATTTTCAATCCTTTAACTATCCTGATCGTCGGATTCGCCATCGTGGTTTTTTGGGTTATCTAGAAACAATTTCTTCATTATTAGACATCCAGGATAGTAGTTTTGAAATTGTTTCTGGCTTGGTAGGACAAGGGATTTCATTCAGATCATTTAACTATCCTGAGTACTATTTAAGGCATCAGGGCTATCGAATAAAACTACAACGCAATGATGGCAGTCAATTATTTAAGGAGGATGCCTCTTTCGATGAAATACCTTCCTTGGTCGGTTCAGGTAATCACGCTTCTTATCGGTCACATAACTATCCGGATCGATTCATTCGACATAAGAATTTTGAACTATGGTTAGATCACTCTGATGGTTCCGATCTCTTCAGACAAAGTGCCAGCTTCAACAAGGTAATAGTACCAGTACTGAAGAATCAAATTGTTGTTTTGAGTGATATCCATATTGGAAATAACACTCCAACTGTTTGGTATCAGCAAGGCTTTCATGAGCCTTATTTAACAGCAGTTTTTGATTATGTCATTCAACATGCTGACTCAATTGGGGAATTGGTTCTTTTAGGTGATGTAGTTGATTTCTGGACTTATCCAGCTGATGAACAACCACCTAGCTTTGATGCCATTATGGCAGCCAACCCAAATATTTTTGGTTCTAACGGGAAGCTAAGTCAGGTATTAACAGCACTTAACGGCAATGTGACCTATGTTCGCGGCAATCATGACATGAGCCTGACCCAAGGTGACTGGGACAAGATTCAAAACCCGAACGGATACAAAATTAAGCTATGTCCTGATGATGTCTATTTCTCAAGACGTGGAGGTAAGTGCATTGCTTTCACACACGGACATATCTGTACAATGTTCAATGCACCTTACAAAACAAGCCAAATAGCACCATTACCGTTAGGTCACTTTATCACTCGTGCTATTGCGTCTAAAAACAAAAAAGACCTTAAGCCAGGACAAACTGCTGCTGACTTACCAAATTCAGGTGAACCTACTCTTTTAGAAAAAGGTCTTGGTTTTTACCAAATAATTGCAGATGCACTTCCTTCAGCTACCGATTTAGTCAAGATATTGATAGATCCTGAATTTAAGCTACGTGCATGGAAGGCTCTTACTTCGCTGCCTACAGCGCTCTTAACAATTGTAGCTAATAACGTTAGCGGCTTAGGAGATGAGCAACCAATTAAATTACAGAATGGCAATGAGGTTACTATCGGAAAAGCTAAGCAAATATATGTTAATCAGTTTTCTGAATGGCAAAACAAAGATGATTTTCTAGGTGCCTCGAAAGCAGTGGCGGCAGATATTGATCAATACGTGGGTTGGTGTGCTCAAAAGCTAGCTTTTGAAGTTGGTGCAGACACGATTGTGATGGGTCACACTCATACGCCTATTTATGGACTGTCAAATTCTTTGATTCGGTATTTTAATACTGGATTCCACTGTCCTTCAATTCCTGACATAGGCACAAAACATCCTACATTCCTTACACTAAATACCGATAATGACCAAGCAAGCATCCTTCAGGTTGTGAAAGCAGGAAACTTCTACAACATTTCTACCTACTCCGCTGAAAGTACAAGCGTTGTCGAAGGTCTTTCTGAAGATTTTTCCTGTTATGTGATTATTGACAACCAAGACGGCAAGTCTGAGTTACACCGGAAAGACTATAAAGATGTTCATGGACATTACATAGTTTCGCCTCCCGAAACGATCAAACCCGGAGAAATAGTAAAATTCTGGCTACAAGACTATCCTGGCGCATTCGGTGCAGAAGGATGGGTCACGTATACTAATCAGGATACACACCAGGAAATTACACTTAAATACGGTTGCCCTTTTATTTATTCCAACTACTGTGATGGTTCCAAGTTCTACAGCAAGAGTGGTGCTGATTCTAAATGGGTGAATGAAGTCAAAACATCAGGACATCCATTTTTTGTTAAGTTCTTCAGCCTCAGTTGAAGCAGGTTTTACAATGACTTGATCGCTCATCAGATTCATGGTAGCAAACACCTCTTCTTCAGTATCTTTTCCGCATCTTGCATTCTATTGAGAATGGCTGAATTACTCTGAACCTAGAAGCGCTCGCACTACTCAAAAACTCATTCTTGAAAGCCCCTGTAATGGTGAAAGTGAAGAGCGATAGCTTTTCGGATTATTCAGTCTGAGCGATCGCATTTCTTCTGATTACTGACTGTTTCTCTTCAAGTGCGATCGAGCTTTCTTTAGATGTGGTGGAAGGCGATCGCTATATTCATCTGAAGTAAGGTGATAATGGATAAAATATTATTTTCCTTGTCAGAGAGTGGTATTGATGACTGAGTTACTGGAACGTGCGATCGCCAAATTAAAAACCTTGCCTGCCAGTGAACAAGATGCGATCGCAGCAATGATTCTGGAGGAACTTGAAGACGATCGACGCTGGGATGAATCATTCTCTCGTTCCCCAGATATTCTGGCTAAACTTGCAGCAACAGCATTGGCAGAGTATCACGCAGGCAAAACTCAAGAACTCGATCCAGAAACATTGTGAAGTCACGCACTACAATCGAGTTCCGTAAATTATTTGCTAATCTACCCGCAGCAGTTCAACAGCAAACACGGGTAGCATATCGCCAATTCAAAGAAGATCCTTCTTATCCCAGTCTGCGTTTCAAGAAAGTGCATCCAGAATTACCAATTTATTCTGCTCGAATTAGCAAAAATTATCGAGCAGTTGGTTTGTTGGATGGAGACACTGTAATTTGGTTTTGGGTTGGTTCACATACAGAATATGACAGGTTGCTAGAACAGTTGTAGCAGTAAAGTGGCGATCGCATTTCTTCTGTTTACTGACTGTTTCTCTTCAAGTGCGATCGTCCTTCAATCGTCATCTTTTGAAGTAGTGCGATCGCATCAGATACCTCATTTCTTGTATTGCACGATCGCCTTAAAAATTTAACAAAGGTGGATGCCAACCGCTTTCAATCCATATTGTTCGCGCTTCAACAAGATTGTCGTTGTTTAGTCGTAGTGATATCACTGTTGCTCGACCTGTTGCTGTTAAACCCGTCATGTGAGTTCCACCATTTACCCAAATAAAATGCTCGTTCCAAATTTGGTTTCGTGGGTTAAATAGTGGAACAAGTTGGCCTGTTTCAGGGTCAATCCCATGAGTTTTTGCCCCCTTGAACTCATTACAGCGATAACAGGAAGCAGCTAAATTCTCCCGCTCATCTTCTCCTCCCAATGAACGAGGAATAATGTGTTCCATAACCAGTGGGGTTCCAGTTAAACGGGAAGAAGTTTTACAGTACTCACAGCAATAACTCGCTTCCTTAACAACTTGCTGCCGGAGTTTTTCGGGTATAGTCACAGCGACACAGGTAAATCTTGTAAAGGAGGAATGCGATGCCCTCGCCAACGAAGGAGCGACCAGGCATAAGCTTTACGCAGCATCAGACAATCCGCCGCCAACCTTAACGCTGTTAGTTCGTCTCTTTCCTCAGCAGTGAGTAAATCTTCTTCATTCTTCTGCAACAGATTGACATGACGTTGATAATTACCTGGTTCTACTTGAGCAATTGCGATCGCCTGTAATTCCTCCTTGTCCAGGGTTTGCATCCTCAACAGTTCTGGCTGCATTTCGGTTGGCGCGTTTTCTATAAAAGGCGGCAAGTTGCCGATCGCACTCTGCATCACAAGTGCTTCTACGGGTTGATGAGTTGCCTCAGCAATACGAACCAATCGGCGAAAAATAGGTTCTGGAAGTTCGATCGTTACTTGCTGTGTTGTCATCGTTCTCTGTTCCAGCCATATCCATAATTACCATCAATTCTAGCTTGATCTTGCTCATCTATTAACCACTGCGATTCTCCTGTGGAGACGCTGCGCGATCGCATTTTTTCTGTTTACTGACTGTTTCTCTTCAAGTGCGATCGCCCATTTTGTAGGTTGGGTTGAAGTAACAAAACCAAAAGTTATCTTTTCCCTTTTTCTGTGGATGTGTTGGGTTAAACGCAGTTCAACCCAACCTACTTTTTATTTCCTAAATCTCAATATTTACCCTTGTTGTTTTAAGATTTGTTCATATTCATCGTGAGTTCCAATCCATACCCAAATGTAATCCTGTTCATCTTGAACAGCCAATGCTCGATAGTTGAGTCCAATTCTAGCAGACCACAGTTTCCCGACTTTTTTAAACTGCAAAGAAGGATGATTTAAGTCACATTTGAGTAACTGAAAGTTTTTTCTGGCAAGTTGTTGGATGGAGTCAGGTAACTCATTAAAACATTGCCAAAATCGCCGAGTAGTTTTATGCAATTAGAGTTCCTGTAGTTTATTGCGTGCTTTTTCGGTTAATGCTTCTTCGATTAAGAAATCTAGCTTTCCTGACAGAGAATCCGCTTCTATTTCTTGATCCCACTGTTCCCAGTCTAACTCGATTATCCATTTTTTTAAATCGTTGAATTCATCAGAGGAAAGAGATTGAATTGCTGCTTGAATTTCTTTGACTTTAGCCATATCAGATTATTAGAATAGTCGTTTTCTATATTTTAGCAAGTAACAAGAATATAATTGTCACTCCATCTATATTACATTAGACTCCAAACCCAAGTGCGGTTTTTAAGCTTCCTTAAGTTTCAGCAATGCTTTAGCCTTAGCCACCCGCACCAAATGTTCAACATATTCATATTGTTGCCACGATCTTTCCTCTTGAGCCGTCAACCCAACTGTTCTATTTTTTTCCAACAAATTGTTGATCTGTTGTTGTAATGTTTCCGACGGCTTCAACGCCAAAATTTCCTCTGGAGTGGGAAGATTTGCTAAGAATTCTCATACATCTGCCAACTCAGAAAATCCAGATTGAACATCTGCACTCCATTCCCGCAAACCCAATTCTAAAATTTGTGTTAACTGCTCTTGCAGTGCCGTAGGCATATCGCAGCAATGATTCTGGAGGAACTTGAAGACGATCGACGCTGGGATGAATCATTCTCTCGTTCCCCAGATATTCTGGCTAAACTTGCAATTATTTTTCTCATTAAGGGCAAATAGTATTCGGGAATACCGACAGATGAAACCGTTTTGTACTTAGGGAAAATTGATACATAAAAGCTAGTTTTCGCGTATATTGTAGTCAAAAATACATTTGTTTATCACCTTCGTAAAGTTTTATAAATAATTACAATATTTTGCGTACAAACTCAACTAATTATCCCTAATTCTTAAAAACCTCTTGCATAATTTACTCAGATCGGCACAATTATTTGCCAAACTAAATCAACAGGAAATACTCTCTATGAAAGCGTCAAACAACACAGCTTCAACCTGTCGGTGTTGTCATTATTACAAATTAACTGGAAGACGTGGTGGGTATTGTGAAATTTTGGGTGTATCAGTTAGGGGCGAATGGAAAGGTTGTAATTTAGCAATTATACAGTTTGCTGCCGATTACAAAAATTCGCTACCGAACCGAGAATTAGCTAATCAGCAAACATAAAGAAATTCCCCAAAATTCAAATAAATCCTGTTTAAAAATTGTATAATTTGTAGAATTCGCTACTATTAGGTAGCGTTTTTCTTTGATTTCTAAACTTATTATTAAAGTATTCTATCAAACCGACATGGGACAAACAAAATAGTTAAATTGGAGAAGAGGCGGCGACTCAAGAAAATGAGTTAATAAAGAGGAGCGCTCAATGCAAACTTATATAAAACCAACCACCGACCCAGCCCATGATGTGTTGCGATATGAGCATCAACCATTAGATGCAATTTTTGCCCCAAAAAATGTGGCAGTAATTGGCGCAACGGAAAAATTAGGCAGTGTCGGGCGGACAATTCTGTGGAATTTAATTAGTAGTCCCTTTGGCGGTACAGTTTTTCCGGTTAACCCAAAGCGCCCTAGCGTATTGGGAATCAAAGCTTATCCTAGCATCGGAGAAGTGCCGGGAAAAGTCGATTTAGCGGTGATAGTTACACCTGCGGCTACTGTACCAGGAGTCATTAGCGAATGTGTTGACGCGGGAGTTAAAGGCGCGATCGTCATTTCCGCCGGATTTAAAGAAATTGGCGCACAGGGAGTAGAATTAGAACGGCAAGTACTGGCACAAGCCCGTCGGGGCAGAATGCGAATTATTGGGCCAAACTGCCTGGGCGTAATGAATCCAGTTTCAGGATTAAACGCTACCTTTGCCAGTAAAATGGCTTTACCGGGAAACGTCGGCTTCATCAGTCAAAGTGGCGCACTTTGCACCGGAATTTTAGATTGGAGTTTTCAAGAAAACGTCGGTTTTAGCGCCTTCGTTTCTATTGGTTCCATGCTAGATGTGGGTTGGGGAGACTTAATTTATTATTTAGGCGATGACCCCCATACTGAAAGCATAGTAATATACATGGAATCGATCGGAGATGCCCGATCGTTCCTTTCCGCAGCTAGAGAAGTTGCCTTAAGTAAACCAATTATTGTGATTAAAGTCGGACAAACTGAAGCCGCCGCCAAAGCCGCCGCCTCTCACACTGGTTCACTTACAGGTAGCGACGAAGTATTAAACGCCGCCTTCCGTCGCAGTGGAGTCTTACGAGTCAACACCATCGACGACTTGTTTAATATGGCGGAAGTTTTAGCCAAACAACCACGTCCAAAAGGCAACCGCTTAACTATTCTCACCAATGCTGGAGGGCCAGGAGTATTAGCAACTGATGCTTTAATTACAGGTGGAGGACAACTAGCAGAACTATCTTCAGAAACTGAAGAGAAACTGAAACTAATTTTGCCAGCATCAGCAAGTACTCACAATCCGATCGATATTTTAGGAGATGCAGACCCCGAACGGTACAGCAAATCCTTAGAAATTGCCCTCAAAGACCCAAATAGCGACGGAATGTTAATTGTTCTCACACCTCAAGCTATGTCTGACCCAACAAAAACAGCTGAGGATGTAGTAGAAAAACTGAAGACAACTCCTGTTAAAGGTAAACCAATTTTAGCTAGCTGGATGGGTGGGCAAGAAGTCGCAGCCGGGGAAGCAATTCTCAACCGCGCCAGTATCTACACTTTTCCCTATCCCGACACAGCTGCCCAAGTATTTAACTTGATGTGGCGATACAGTTATAATTTGCGGGGTTTATACGAAACTCCGATATTACCAACGAATGCTCCGGGACAGGGATGCGATACGCCTACGGTACGCTTACACGAACGTACCAAAGCCCAAGAAATCATTAACTCAGTCAAAAAAACTGGGAGAACCATCCTCACCGAATACGAATCTAAACAACTACTCGCCAGCTACAACATTCCCACAGTTCCCACCGAAATTGCCACCACTGAAGACGAAGCCGTTAACCTAGCAGAAAAAATCGGTTATCCAGTAGTTCTCAAACTATATTCCGAAACCATTACCCACAAAACAGATGTAGGTGGAGTTAGGTTGCTGTTAAAAGATGCCGAAACAGTCAGACGCGCCTATCGTGGTATTCAAACTTCAGTAGCCGAAAAAGTTGGTGCAGAACACTTTTTCGGCGTAACTGTGCAACCAATGCTCAACCTCGAAGGTTACGAAATTATCATTGGTAGCAGTGTAGACCCGCAATTTGGCCCTGTGCTACTGTTCGGTACAGGTGGACAATTGGTAGAAGTTTTCAAAGACCGAGCTTTAGCATTACCGCCTTTGAATTCTACCTTGGCAAGGCGATTGATGGAACAAACTAAAATCTACACCGCCTTGAAAGGAGTTCGCGGTCGTCCACCAGTTGACTTAGCAAAATTGGAACAGTTATTAGTACAATTCAGCTTGTTAGTCATCGAACAACCTTGGATTAAGGAAATTGATATTAACCCGTTACTTGCTTCGCCAGACAGGTTAATTGCCCTTGACGCTCGCGTAGTTCTGCACGATCCTGAAATTAGCGAAGATAAACTGCCAAAACCAGCTATTCGACCTTATCCCAGCCAATATGTTGCACCTTGGACGATGGAAGATGGCACAACAGTTACCATTCGTCCCATTCGTCCCGAAGATGAACCATTGGTGGTTGACTATCATAAAATGGTTTCCGAAGAATCGGTTTATCTGCGTTACGCACATTTGGTAAAACTGAGTCAGCGAACTACTCACGAAAGATTATCGCGGATTTGTTTTATTGATTACGATCGCCAAATGGCACTAGTAGCAGAATACAATAACCCCGATACTGGACAAACTCAAATTATCGGCATCGGCAGATTAAGCAAATTACATGGTACTGATGAAGCAGAATTTTCCATGTTAATTGCTGACCAATATCAACGTAAAGGTTTAGGTACAGAATTTCTGCGCCGACTATTACAAATAGCCCGTGATGAAAACCTAAGTCGAGTTACAGCCGATATTCTCACTGATAACATGGCAATGCAACGTATCAGTCAGAGATTAGGTTTCCGCGCCGAACGTATTTTAGGTGAACCAATGGTGAAAATGATTCTTGATTTCTAAAAGAATTACAGCATTAATAATTAACAAACGCGGAGAATTTTTTAGATAATTCTTCGCGTTTTTTGTTTAATCCAACACTCGATATAATAGAGTATAATCTCAAAAATGTCAGAAAAAACTATGAATGTGCAGTTGGTTAATTCTCTCGTAGAAGTCGTATTAAACCTCTCACCTGAAGACCAAAAACTCTTTCAAGAAAAGCTCTCTAACAGACTAAGAGAGGCAACCACTCTTGACACTCTCCCGTTAAGCTAACGCTTTACGGTGTGATTCTTGTTTCTTAGAACAACGCTTTTTAGCAGGATTGCTAACGAGTCTTACTTGCTCTCCACAAGCTTGAAATTCGGTATGCCCTACCGTATTTGTTGAG